>URCJ01000019.1 GCA_900546285.1 uncultured Solobacterium sp.
ATAATTGTATAATAATTGGATAAAAACAGGGGGAAAAGTATGAATGATGTAAGAGTCATCGAGGTTAAGCAGTCCGTTTTCGCCAATAACGAAAAGAGGGCTTCTTTGTTGCGAGATGAACTAAAGAAGAAAAAGACTTATTTATTAAATGTGATGTCTTCACCTGGTTCTGGTAAGACAACTACTTTGGTTAAGACAATTAATTTATTAAAGAACGATATGAAGATTGCGGTTATGGAGGCTGATATTGATTCTGATAAGGATGCAATTACTGTTTCAAGGGAGACAGGGGTTGATTCTATTCAAATCCATACAGGTGGTATGTGCCACTTGGATGCTGATATGACAGCACAGGGAATTAATGAATTAAGTGGTGAATATGATTTGATTATTTTGGAGAATGTAGGAAATCTTGTATGTCCTGCAGAATTTGATACAGGTGCTTGTAAGTCTATAAGTATCTTGTCAGTGCCTGAGGGTGATGATAAGCCACTTAAGTATCCTTTGATGTATCAAGTATGTTCACTTGTGTTGATTAATAAAATTGATGTATTACCTTATTTTGACTTTGATGTTACAAAGTGCAAGGAGTATATAAACAAACGTAATCCGAAATGCGGGGTTTTGGAAATTAGTGCTAAAAACGGGGATGGCATTGAACAGTTTGTAGAATGGCTTAAAAAAGAAGTTGCAGATTGGAAGGAGAATTAATAATGCCAGAGATGTCTAAGACGATTGTTCCGCCAAAGATGGGGGACAAAGAGCCTAGTGAGAAGATTCTTGCCTTGGGTAAGAAGATTACTGACGTAGCTAAGCATAAGTTACATGGACTAACTTCAGATGATCCAGAATATTGGGGTTTAGCTGGAATTGTTTCTGAAAAGATGGCCGATGTTGCCTTGAAGATGGATTTACGTACACCTTATACTTTTGCTGAATTAGTTAAGTTGAATCCTGAATTAAGTGAAGAAAAGTTACAAGAATTATTGGATCAAATGTCTTTTATAGGACTATTGGAATATGATTATGGTTATCATTATGATCATAATGGTAGAACAGCTCCTCAAAGTGAGAGACGTTATATTCTTCCTATGTTTGTGCCAGGTTCTGCTGAATTATTTAATATGGATGAAGATCCTATGACTGGTGAGAATAATAGATTAAAGACTAATCCTGAATTAGCTACTTTCTTTGAGAGAATGACTTATATCCCTCTTAAGGGTATTACGCAATTAGTACCTCCAGGTGGTGCTGGTATTGGTATGCATGTTGTTCCAGTTGAGAAGGCTATTTCAATGGAGAATAAGAAAGTTGATCTTGAGCAATTATCATATTGGTTAGATAAGTATGAAGGTAAGATTGGTGTTGGTCAATGTTCATGCCGTGCAAGTCGTAAGGTTTTAAATGAGGGTTGTGGGGATGATCCTCAAGCTTGGTGTATCGGTGTTGGTGATTTTGTTGATTATTGCGTAGAGACTGGTAAGGGTAGAACTATTACTAAGCAAGAAGCTTTAGAAATTTTAAAGAAGGCTGAGGATTTAGGTTATGTTCATCAAATTACTAATATTGATGGTGATAATAAGATCTTTGGTATTTGTAACTGTAATGTAAATATTTGTAATGCGCTTCGTACTTCACAATTATTTAATACACCTAATATGTCTGCGAGTGCTTATCGTGCTAAGGTTGAGGCAAGTAAGTGTGTTGCCTGTGGTAAGTGTGTAGAAGTATGTCCTGCTGGTGCAGTTAAGCTTGGTCAAAAGTTATGTAAGGCTGATGGTTCAATGGTTAAGTATCCTCGTCATGAACTTCCTGATGCGATGAAGTGGGGCGAAGATAAGTATGATGAGAACTATCGTGATAATAATAGAATCAATTGTTATGACACTGGTACTGCTCCATGTAAAACTGCTTGTCCGGCTCATGTTTCTGTTCAGGGTTATTTGAAGAAGGCTGCAGAAGGCAAGTATAATGAGGCTTTAGCTTTAATTAAGAAGGATAATCCATTCCCTGCAATTTGTGGTCGTGTATGTAATAAGAGATGTGAGGAAGCATGTACTAGAGGCACAATCGACAGAGCTGTTGCGATTGATGATGTTAAGAAGTTTATCGCTGATTTAGAGCTTAAGGAAGAGAATCGTTATGTTCCTAAGGTTAATATGGCTGTCTCTCCTGCAAGAAAGATTAAGATGGATAAGTGGCCACAAAAGATTGCGATCATTGGTGCTGGTCCTGCAGGTTTAAGTGCTGCATATTATTTGGCTACTATGGGTTATGTTCCTACAGTGTTTGAAAAGAATTCAGAGCTTGGTGGTATGATGCGTTATGGTATTCCTTCATATAAGTTAGAGAAGGATGTTATTGATGCTGAAATCGATGTACTTAAGAAGTTAGGTGTTGAGTTTAGATGCAATACTGAGGTTGGCAAGGATGTTACTATCGCTGATCTTAAAAAGGATGGTTATAAGGCGTTCTATGTAGCTATTGGTTGTCAAGGCGGTAGATATCCTGGTGTTGATAATGATCATGCTGAAGGTACTTATATCGCTGTTGATTATCTAAAGGATGCTTATGAAAATAGAGACAGCAAGTTTGAGGGTGATGTAGTTGTTGTAGGTGGCGGTAATGTTGCGATCGACTGTGCTAGAACTGCTCATCGTCAGGGTGCTAAGAATGTTAATATGTTCGCTCTTGAGACAAGAGAGACTATGCCTGCATCAATAGATGAAATAAAAGAGGCTCTTGAAGAGAATGTTGTGATTAATAATTCTTGGGGTCCTAAGGAATTAAAGGTTGATGAGAGTGGTAAGGTTACTTCTATTGTGTTTAAGAAGTGTACAGCTACTATTGTTGATGGTAAGTTTAATCCTCAATATGATGAGAATGAAACAATGGAAATTAATGCTGATAAGGTAATCTTTGCGATTGGTCAAGCTGTTGTATGGGGTGATATGTTAAAGGGTTCTAATGTTAAGTTCCATCATGGTAATTATCCAGTTGCTGATAAGCTAACTTATCAAACAGATGATGAGGATATCTTTGTCGGTGGTGATGTTTATACAGGCCCTAAGTTTGTGATTGATGCGATTGCACAGGGTCATATGGCTGCTGAAAGATTGCATAGACATGTTCATGAGGGTGCAAGCTTAACAATTGGTCTTGATAGAAGAGAATTTATTGAATTTAATAAGAATGATATCTTGGTTAATGATTATGATCATGCTCAAAGGCAGGTTGAAGGATTAAAGGGTATTAAAAATCCTGATATGTCTTTCAAGGATAATAGAGCTGGTTTAACTGAGGAGCAAGTTCGTATTGAGACTAAGAGATGTTTAGGCTGTGGTGCTTCTGTAGTGGATCCTCATAAGTGTATTGGCTGTGGTTTGTGTACTACAAGATGTGAGTTTGATGCGATTAAGTTACATAGAACTCATCCTGAGGCTACTAAGATGATTAAGGCTGAGGATAAGTTCAAGGCTATTCTTCCTTATGCTGCAAAAAGAGCTGTTAAGATTGCCTTACATATTAAGCCAAAAGAAGTTGATGACTAATGCATGAGCTTGGTGTAGTGTTTTACGTCATAGATGAGTGTGAGAAATTGGCTAAGGAAAACAATGTTGAGCATATCAATTCAGTTACGATTGAGCTTGGTACTGTTAGTGGGGTAATTGATAATTATCTTGTGGATTGTTGGAATTGGGCTGTTAGTAAGCATGAGATTATGACTAATTGTGAACTGAAGATAGAGAAGATTAAGGCTATTACGCATTGCGAGGATTGTGGGCAGGATTATAATACGATTGTGTATGGTAAGATATGTCCACATTGTAAGAGTGAGAATACTTATCTTCTTCAGGGAAATGAATTTAATATAAAAGAAATGGAAGTCGTTTAGACTTCCATTTGCTATTTTTTAAAGTTTTTAATATCGACATCTAGTGGTTCATCTATTTTTTCGCCTATGTATTTGCCGTTTTTCTTTCTTTGTTTGACGCATTCGTTTAAGATGTATTCTATTTGACCGTTGATGCTTCTAAAGTCGTCTTCTGCCCAAGCGGCAAGTTCATCATAGAGTCTTTTAGAGATTCTAAGTGGTACTTGTTTCTTGTTGTCGGCCATTAGTATAGTGATCCTGAGTTAACGATTGGTTGTGCGTCTTTGTTGCCGCATAGTACTACTAGTAGGTTAGATACCATTTGGGCTTTTCTTTCGTCATCAAGGTCTACTACGTTGTTTTCTTTTAGTCTGTCTAAAGCCATTTCGACCATGCCGACAGCACCATCAACGATCATTTTTCTAGCGTCGATAATAGCTGCAGCTTGTTGTCTTTGTAACATTACTGAGGCAATTTCTGGAGCATAGGCAAGGTATGTGATTCTAGCGTCAACTATTTCTAGTCCTGCTTCTTGTACTTTTTCTTGAATTTCTTCTTTGATTCTTTGAGCTACTATTTCACTTGAGCCTCTAAGGGAACCGTCATCGGCAATGCCATCTCCTGTGGTGTCAATGTTGCTTGAAACATCATATGGGTAGATTCTAACAACGTTTCTTAAAGCACTGTCACATTGTAAGCTTAAATATTCTTTGTAGTTGTCTACGTTGAATACAGCTTTATAAGTGTCAGATACTTTCCAGATAACGGCGATGCCGATTTCTACAGGATTACCAAGACAGTCGTTTATTTTTTGAACTGCGTTGTTTAGTGTCATCATTTTTAATGAAATTTTGTTTGATGACATTTGCATTTCATTAGCTGTTATAGTGTTCTTTTTAACATCACCACTTTGGCTAAGTGTTGTCTTGGCTGCTGGGTTGATTGATGTGCAGAATGGATTGACAAAGTAGAATCCTTCGCCTTTTAAAGTTCCAATATAGTCACCAAATAGTGTTAGTACTAATGCTTCTTGGGGTTTTAATACCTTTAGTCCTGGCATTAAAAAGAAGTCACCTACAAATAGGATTATGCTTATTACTATTAATAGTATGTTGTCACTGTTGGCTCCAAATATAAATAGTAATATTGATCCAAAGAATATAAGTGCGATTAGTATTAGCATGCTCATGCCGTTTCTTTTCTTGTTTAGGATAATTTCGTTCATATATATCCCTCCTTTGATATCAATATGATATCACTTTAATATGTGTTGTCAATTATCTTGTTTTAGCGATAAATATGTTAATTAAGGCGCAAAATTGTTATAATATGTACGGTTATAGGAGGAAATTTCGAATGGCTAAAAAATTAGTTACTGATTTAGATGTAACTGGTAAGAAAGTTATCGTCAGAGTTGATTTTAATGTTCCACTAAAGAGTGGTGAAATCACAGATGATAATCGTATCGTTGCTGCTTTACCAACTATTAAGTATTTAGTTGATAATAAGGCAAAAGTTATTTTAATGTCTCACCTTGGTAAGATTGATTACAAGAAGACTGAGGAAGAAATTGCAGCTGCTAAGAAGAAGAATAACATGGCACCTGTTGCAGTTAGACTACAAGAATATCTAAAGGATACTAAGGTAGTTTTCGTTGATGCAACTAGAGGTGAAGCTCTTGAGAAGGCTGTTGCTGAATTAAAGGATGGCGAAGTTCTTTTAATGCAAAACACTCGTTATGAAAAGGGTGAATCTAAGAATGATGAAGAACTTGGTAAGTACTGGGCTTCTTTAGGTGATTTATTCGTTTCTGATGCGTTTGGTTCAGTTCATAGAGCTCATGCAAGTACTGTTGGTATTGCAAGTCATTTACCAAATGCTGTTGGTTTCTTAATTGAAAAGGAATTAAAGTTCTTAGGTGATGCTGTTGAAAATCCTGTAAGACCTTTCGTTGGTATCTTAGGTGGTGCTAAGGTTGCTGATAAGCTTGCAGTTATTTCAAACTTACTTGAAAAGTGTGATACTTTGATCATTGGTGGTGGTATGGCTTATACTTTCTTGAAGGCTCAAGGTAAGGAAGTTGGTTTGTCACTTGTTGATGATTCAAAGTTAGATTATTGTAAAGAGATGATGGAAAAGGCAGAAAGCTTAGGTAAGAAGTTATTACTTCCTATCGATACAGTTGTTTGTGCTGGTTTCCCTGATCCAATTGATGCTCCAGTTGAGACTGAAGTTGTTGCTAGTGATGCTATTCCTAGTGATAAGGAAGGTCTTGATATTGGTCCTAAGACTGCAGAATTATTTGCTGAAGCTGTAAAGAGCGCAAAGACTGTAGTTTGGAATGGTCCTATGGGTGTATTTGAAAACCCTACTTTAGCTGCTGGTACTAATGCTGTTGCGAAGGCTTTAGCTGAATGCGATGGTACTACTATTGTTGGTGGTGGTGATAGTGCAGCTGCTATTAAGAAGCTTGGTTATGCTGATAAGGTAAGCCATGTTTCAACAGGTGGTGGAGCTTCTCTAGAATTCTTAGAGGGCAAGGGACTTCCTGGTGTTGATGTAATTGAGGAGAAATAAGAAATGAGAACACCTATTATTGTTGGCAACTGGAAGATGAATAAGACTATTGCTGAAACAGAAGAATTTTTAAAGGAAATCGATCCATATATTGAAGGTATTACTTCAGCTCAATATGGTATTGCCACTCCTTATACTGATTTATATGTTGCAGTTAAGAATAGTAAGAATTTAGTAATTGGTGCTGAAAACTGTCACTTTGAGGACAATGGTGCTTTCACTGGTGAAGTTTCAATTCCAATGTTAAAGGAAATCGGTATCGCTTCTTGCATTATCGGTCATAGTGAGAGAAGACAAATGTTTGGTGAAACTGATGAAGCTGTTAATCTTAAGGTTAAGAAGTTATTAGCTAACGACATTATGCCTATCATGTGCTGTGGTGAAACTGAAGCAGAATTTGATGCTGGTAAGACTGAAGAAAGAATCAGATCTCAAGTTAGCTTAGGTTTAGCTGGTCTTGATGCTGAGGATGTTAAGAAGGTTGTAGTTGCTTATGAGCCAATTTGGGCTATTGGTACTGGTAAGAGTGCTAATACTGAAATTGCTGAAAAGTGCTGCGCTATTGTTAGAGATGAAATCAGAAAGATGTATGGCGATGCTGCTGATGCAGTTAGAGTTCAATATGGTGGTTCTGTAAAGCCTAACAATATCAAAGAATATATGGCTATGGAAGATATCGATGGTGCATTAATTGGTGGTGCAAGTTTAAAGGTTGATTCTTTCAAAGAAATTATTGATGCTACAAAGTAAATAAAAAGGTAAGGAGAAAAAATTAAATATGCCTGGAATTATTGATGTTTATGCAAGAGAGGTAATCGACTCTCGTGGTAATCCAACTGTTGAAGTTGAAGTTGTAACTGAATCTGGTGCTTTCGGTAGAGCTATGGTACCTTCTGGTGCTTCTACTGGTGAAAGAGAAGCTCTAGAACTAAGAGATGGCGATAAGAGCCGTTTCATGGGTAAGGGTGTTTTAAAGGCTGTTGAAAACGTTAATGCTATCATCGGTCCTGCTATCTTAGGTATGGATGTTACTGATCAAGCTGCTATTGATAAGGCTATGATCGAACTTGATGGTACTAAGGATAAGAGCAAGTTAGGTGCTAATGCTACTTTAGGTGTTTCATTGGCAGTATGCAGAGCTGCTGCTGATTACTATGGTATGCCTTTATACAAGTATATCGGTGGTGCTAATGGTAAGGTATTACCAGTTCCTATGATGAACGTATTAAATGGTGGTAAGCATGCTGATTCTTCTGTAGATATGCAAGAATTCATGATTATGCCAGTTGGTGCTCCTTCATTCAAGGAAGCTATCAGATGGTCTGCTGAAGTATTCCATACTTTAAAGAAGGTTTTAACTAAGAAGGGTTATAACACTGCTGTAGGTGATGAGGGTGGTTATGCTCCATCTTGTACAGAAGGTAACGAAGAACCTCTTAAGTTAATCGTTGAAGCTATTAAGGAAGCTGGTTATGAACCTTGGAAGGATTTCGGTATTTGTCTAGATCCTGCTTCAAGCGAATTCTACAATCCTGAAACTGGCTGCTACGAATTAACTAAGTCTGGTCAAGGCGTTAAGACTACTGATGAAATGATTGATATGTATGCTGACTGGTGCGAAAAGTATCCAATCCTTTCTATCGAAGATGGTCTTGCTGAAAACGACTGGGATGGTTGGAAGAAGTTAACTGATAGATTAGGTAAGAAGATCCAATTAGTTGGTGATGACCTATTCGTAACTAACGTTGAATACTTACAAAAGGGTATTGAACTTGGTGTTGCTAACTCAATCTTAATCAAGTTAAACCAAATCGGTACTTTAACTGAAACTTTAGATGCTATCGAATTAGCTAAGACTCATGGTTACACTGCTGTAGTTTCTCACAGATCTGGTGAAACTGAAGATACTACAATTGCTGATCTAGTTGTTGGTGTAAATGCTGGTCAAATTAAGACTGGTTCTATGTCAAGAACAGATAGAATCGCTAAGTACAACCAATTAATGAGAATTGAAGATGAACTTGGTGAAATCGCTCAATACAAGGGTAAGAAAGCTTACTACAACGTTGACATTAAATAATTAAAGTTAAGGAACTTCGGTTCCTTTTCTTTTATATGCGTTTAATTATTAAACGCATATAAAAGAAAACATCTTTGTGTTTGATATAATTGTGCTATGTCTTTTAAACAAAATTTTTATAAGGTACAAGGCAAATTGTCTTTGTTTATGTTTATATATGGAATACCAAAATTTATTATCTTGTTGCATTCTTCATTGGAACTAAAGGCAATAATTGTTTGGTTAGAGGCTATTCATTGTCTTGGAGATACTTTTAATTCACTAATTGTTTTTATGTTGTGTAAAATATTTGGTAAAAATAAGCATGAATTAAATGATACAAAGGTTGAGAAAATAGAAACGATAGTTGGTATTGTTTGTGATTTTGCAATTGTGATGGGTTTATCTTCAATGGTCTTTATTTCTGTTGCAGATATTATTCATCCTCATAAAACAAATAGTAATTTGTTTTTAGTTGTGTCTATAACAATTATAAGTATAATTTTTGATACGATTTTCTTAAAAAGGCAGAAAGCGGTGTTAGCTAATGATGATCACATCTTGGCTAAAACGGAGCTATCAACATGTGTTGAGGATATTTTGTTTGATAGTGTAGAACTTGTTTCTTTGTTAATTATTGTGATTTTTAAAAGAGATCGTTTTATAAGATATTTGGCTCCGATTTTGTGTATATTGATTAGTATTGTTGCTATTCATGAAAGTATTATTAGAATTAATAAGCAGAAGGAACTTTTGGATAAAATATGTGCATAGATATAATTAAGAACTATATGAGTGGCATCTAGCAAGAAGTTCCCACTTCTAAAAGTGATGAGTGGTTCTCGATTCAAACAATTATAGAAGAGTAATTGAAATACGTAATAATACGTATTATAATAGAACTGTGAAGGAGGATGCCATATGCCTATGACGTCTAAGGAAATGGCAAGTCTACTTAAGAAAAATGGTTTTGTGGAATTAAAATTAAACGGTGGTTCGCATCGTAAGTTTCATAATCCTTTAACTAAGAAGACAGTTATTGTCCCATTTCACAGTAAAGACTTAGGGAAAGGCTTGGAACAAACTATTTTGAAACAAGCAGGACTTAAATAGTCCTCCCTGTCTTTGAAAAGGAGGAAAACAGTATGTCAAAAATTACATATCCAGCACTGTTTCATGAAGAAGATGGAAAGTATTGGGTAGAATTCCCTGATTTGGAAGGCTGCTTGACTAATGGTGATACTGTTGAAGAATCTTATAAAAACGCGAAAGAAGCTCTTGGATTTTATCTTGATAAAGAAGGCGATGTTTACGAAAGAATTATCAACAAGCCAAGCGAAGTTAAAGACATTGTTAATGCTAATCCTGGAGTATTGGTTATGCTTGTAGAATATGATTCTTTAGAATATGCGAAGAAGTATAAAACAAAAGCAGTTAAAAAGACTTTGTCAATTCCAGAATGGCTAAATGATTTAGCTGTTAAACAAAATGTTAATTTTTCTAATGTATTGCAAGATGCACTGATTAAGAAATTGAAAAATAATGAGTGAGAAACTTAAATGTTTCTCATATTTAATTTTAAGAGAATAAATATGTCAATTGATTTAATTAAGAACTATACAAGTAATATCGAACAAGAAATGTTTGATAAGAAAAGAATATTAGATGCCTATAATAAATATGGTGATGAGCTTTTCTATAGAGAGAGTGAAATGATGCATTTTACATCTAGTTCGATGATTATCAATAAAAATAGAGATAAGGTGTTGATGGTTTATCATAATATCTATGATTCTTATTCATGGACTGGTGGTCATAATGATGGTGATATGGATTTCTTGAATGTGGCTTTAAAGGAAGCTAAAGAAGAGACTTCTTTAAGTGAATTAAAGGTGTTGAGCGATTGTCCTTGTTCAATAGAGGTGTTGCCTGTTAAGACTCATGTTAAAAGAGGTAAGTATGTAGGTGCTCATTTGCATTTGAATGTGAGTTTCTTGTTTGAGGCGGATGTGAATGCTTATGTTCATATTAAAGAGGATGAGAATAGTAGGATTAAATGGATTCCTATTAAGGACTTAGAAAAATATATTTCAATAAGTGATATAGAAATGTTAAATGTGTATAGGAAAATTCTAAGGAATTATTTATAATATTGAAATATCGGAGGAAACTGATGGATAGAGAGTTAGTTTTAGTTGTTGATTTTGGTGGCCAATATAATCAGTTGGTTGCTAGAAGAGTTAGAGAATGTAACGTATACTGTGAGATTTATTCTTATCGTAACGCTATTGAAAAGATAAAAGAAAAGAATCCTAAGGGTATTATTCTTACTGGTGGTCCTAATTCTGTTTATGAAGAGGGTGCTCCTACTTGTGGTAGAGAACTTTTTGAATTGGGTATTCCTGTTTTAGGTCTATGTTATGGAGCTCAACTTATGGCTCATGTTATGGGTGGTGAAGTTAAAAGGGCTGATCATAGAGAATATGGTAAGACTGATATTAAGTTAGATTCTTCTTCAGTGTTGTTTAATGGTATTAAAGAAGATAATACTTGTTGGATGTCTCATTTTGATTATATTTCTAGAATGCCTGAAGGTTTTAAGTCTATTGCTCATACCGATAATTGTCCTGTTGGCGCAATGAACGATGATGAGCATAAGTTATATGGTATTCAGTTCCATCCAGAAGTGTTACATACACCTGATGGTACAAAGATGCTTTATAACTTTGTTAGAAATGTTTGTGCTTGTAAGGGCGATTGGAAGATGGATTCTTTTGTGGAAGAATCAATTAAGTCTATTAAGGAAAAAGTTGGTGATGGTAGAGTTTTGTTGGCTTTATCAGGTGGTGTAGATTCTTCTGTTTGTGCTGGTCTTCTTTCTAAGGCTATTGGTAAACAATTAACTTGTGTGTTTGTTGATCATGGTTTGCTTAGAAAAGATGAGGGCGATGAAGTTGAAAACATCTTTGGTCCTAAGGGCAATTTTGATTTGAATTTTATTAGAGTTAATGCTCAAGAACGTTATTATGAGAAACTAAAAGGTGTTACTGATCCTGAAACAAAGAGAAAGATTATTGGCGAAGAATTCATTCGCGTCTTTGAAGAAGAGTCTAAGAAGATTGGCAGTGTTGAGTTCTTAGCTCAAGGTACTATTTATCCAGATGTTGTTGAATCTGGTTTAGGTGGTGAGTCTGCTGTTATTAAGTCTCATCATAATGTTGGTGGTTTACCTGATTATGTTGATTTTAAGGAGATTATTGAACCTTTAAGAGACTTGTTTAAGGATGAAGTTAGAAAAGTTGGCCTTGAATTAGGCTTACCTGAAAGTCTAGTATTTAGACAACCTTTCCCGGGTCCAGGTTTAGGTATTAGAATCATTGGTGAGATTACAGCTGAGAAGGTTAAGATTGTTCAAGATGCCGATTATATCTATCGCGATGAGATTGCTAAGGCTGGTTTGAGTAATAGTATCAACCAATACTTTGCAGCTTTAACAAACGTTAGATCTGTTGGTGTTATGGGTGATGAGAGAACTTATGACTATGCAGTTGTTTTAAGAGCTGTTAAGACTATTGATTTCATGACTGCTGAGGCCGCTGATATTCCATTTGAGGTTCTTCAAACAGTTATGTCTAGAATTATTAATGAGGTAAGAGGGGTTAATAGAGTATTCTATGATATTACTTCTAAACCTCCTGGTACTATTGAGTTTGAGTAAAGTGATAAAAACGAGGAAAACCTCGTTTTTTTGAAAATCCTTAATGGGTTATTTTCCAATATCCATTCTTTTTTGCGCCGATTCTTTTTATGATGTTATGATCGGTTAACTGTTTAAGATTCTTTTTTATTGCTGGAACAGATATTCCGATTTGGATAGCCATTTGGTCTGCGGTAATATTTGGATTGTCTCTAATCAGCTTGATGATAGCATCTTGACTTTTGTTTAATTTAAAGTCTACTTTGTTGGATACTATATCAAATTTGTTAACATTAATTTTATTGAATGGTATTGTAACTGTTATCCTATTCTTCTCGATTTTTACTGCTTGCTTACCATACTTCGAAACAATCTTAGGAACACCACGACCGGATCTTTCACTTATTCTAAGCTGTAGAAAAATTGATGCAAGTGATTCGTTGACTGGAAGACTTGAACCGTTAAAGAAGCCTGTTTCATCCTGATCTATAGCCAGTCCACCGTGAGATAATATTTCCATTCTATCAGTAAAAATAGTAATGGAAGGGGAGTTTAGGAGAAGCCATTTGTTGTGAACAAAAGCATTGATGATTGCTTCCCTAAAAGCATCCATATTAAATAATGGAACTTCTTTTCTGTCAGATTGCCTGTTTCTTTCATCGGCTTGAATGATGTTTATTGCATCTCCATATTCAAGAATCTTTTCCATTGAATATAAGATGCATGTATTTCCAAATTCCTTAACCGAGAATAGAGGGGATGATTTATCAGTTCCTGTAAAAACAGACACCCTAAGTGGTATTTCATTTTGATCAGACAAGATATATGCCATGATGTTGTATTCGTTTTTCTTTGTTTTCAACCTAAGAGTTTTTTCAAATGTATCACTTCTCAGGTTTATTCCTTTAGAAGCATAATACACAAATAACTTGTTGAAAGTAAGATTTTGAGCATAATCAGGTGCCGGTGTATTTACAATGGTAGGAATGCCGTTAACTAATATATTATTCAGTTTAATTTCCCATTCTGGATACTTAGATAAACGTTCTTTGCTAGAACCAATTCTAATAAAAGCTTCGGATTTAAAAAGTGTTTTAACGGATTTAGCTGCAGGGATTATCAGCATTACTATTCTTTTTTTCTGATATATAACCTCAGCTGTTTCAAAGGCAATACCAGGTTTTAGATTTCTGGCAAGATAGTGCTTATATGGCTCATTCGAGATATCTTTATCAAAACTGATAGATGCCCCTGTTATCTCCTTAGTGCTATCGTTAATTCCCCACACAATATATCCAAATTCTTTTCCACAAATGGCAGCTCCGTTTGAAATGGCTGAAATGTATTCACCAATTTCATCTTTAGAAAACCAGTTTTCCTTAAAATCTAACCATTCATATTCATCATGAAATGTTAGCAAGTTTTCAAGAATATCAATATATTTATTCATGTTCTCACCTCGTGATAAAGTATACTATAAATCGCTAATAAAGTATACTTTAAAGTATACTATAAATCACTTAGGAGTATACTTTAAATCGTGTATTATGAATATTTTTAATTTATCTTTAATAGGTTATCTAAAATACATATCAACATATGTGCACCGCAAACTTCATAAAGCTTAGTATAACAGTAGATACTCTTTATAACAGTTGAAATATTGTTGTTGGTGATATCAAGGCAATCGATTTAAATATCATACCTGCCCCATAATGGCTCAAGGCAGGTGTTTAGAACCTGTCCCAGTTGATAACTGATGCAAGATACATTTTAAAGTCTGCCAGTATTACATCGACATCCTCTTCATGTATCAGAATCAAAGAAGCATATTTGATATCTTTATCATTGATGTAATCATTAAACATTATTGATCTGTGTTTTCTAGGGCATCATTGTTCTTCCATCCAAGGCAGGCAGCAAGATTACCCTAAGGGTCAAAGTTAATAATCAATACTTCCTTTCCATTTCAAGCTAAAAGGATAACAACATTCTCTGTTGTGGTAGTCTTGTCAACATCGCCTTTCTGGTTGGCAACTGCAATAACTTTGCATTTGGACATAATAAAAACTCCTTCCCCATAACCACTAGTTATTAGTGGATATGTAAAGGAGTTTTAGTATTTTTTGATAGACAAACTGGTGGTTGTCACTGCCTTTTAAGTAAACGCTGTTTGAAGGTTTTTATTCTTTGTCCATAACGACTTGTAAAAACAATCCCGCATAAAATCATTCCGATTGCGGCACCTTCGGCAAAGTTTGAGACTCCATTTAGAACTGCATTATTATTTAGTTCCGTATGGCTAATCAAACTTGCCACAAACCAAAAGATTCCCCCTGCCAGTAAAAGTAAGTGTACACGCTTCGTATATCGCTCTGTTCCCGCATTCATGTACTCTGCCGCTTTTAATACTGTTTCTTTTGTTTCTTTATTCATATTCTCGTTCTTTCTTTCTCCATCAATGAGTTCTCGAAAATCTACCTCATAGAAATCTGCAAGCCCAATGAGAATATCCACATCCGGCATATTGTTTCCGTTTTCCCATCGTGAAACGGTTCGGGAAGAAACACAAAAATGCTCTGCCAGTTGTTCTTGAGTCAACCCTTTGTCCTTGCGAAGGTATTTAAGAAATTTACCTATTTTTTGCTGGTCCATCCGCAGTCCTCCTTTCGCAAAAATCATAACAGAGCCACATAATAAATGCCACGACACAAAGCGAGAATTGCCGCAATTTAAGGGTAGACACATCATGTCTACCGGGATTTAATTGGGAAATTCCGATTTGTATAAATCAAGCCATAAAAATCATCTAAAGTATAGCATTTATTAACAGCTATGAATAGACGACATAGATCTGCTAAATCCATATTGGATTCCGTCTGATTCAACTGTAATAATATTATCAATCGGTACATGTAATCGATGATCTATTCGAAAAAGCAAAAGTTCTTCGTGAAATGCAACAATTACATTAAAATATCATCCGTGAAAACATTTTTTGTAGATGCATGAGAAAAAAAGCCTGTTTTTATGGAATTGCACCTGTAAATAAGCTCCAAAAAAGGCATGCTTTCGACCATTTAGAAAATAATACAATCGAGTTTGAATAAGAAAGAATATAAACTTTAAAGGGGCTGTCCATGGACGGCCTCTAAATCATATGTATAATACTTTTTTGCATACATCATTTAATTTTCGGTTAATATATCTTGCAAATAAGTTTTTCATTGAGGACAGATTATATTTTGTGTGATATTCATCGAATACATTGTGGTGAGTGTTTCTGTCTGTAATTTTGTAATAACGTAACTATCGGAATAATACTTATTGCGTTGGTGGAATAATACAAAAACTGCAACTGGTGGTTGCTAAGAATTAAAGTATGCTTGATATACTTTTTGTAACTTCGTTGATAAACTGAATTTACAAAGGAGTTTTGTATATGACACTTGGAGAAAATATTGTACGTCTTCGCACAAATAAAAATTGGTCACAAAGCGATCTTGCTGAAGCATTGGAAGTATCAAGACAAAGTGTTTCTAAATGGGAGACTGATACTTCTATTCCGGAGCTTGATAAGTTATTAAAACTTTCTGAACTTTTTGGTGTGACTCTTGATGAGCTTGTTAATGGTGAGGAAATTTCAAAGGTAGGGGTTGTGTCTGTATCAGAACATGAAAAGCATCATTCTATTGTTGGAATGGTTTTGTTGTGTACTGGTGTTGTCATAATGATTCTTTGTTTATTATTTGCTGGGGATTTACTAGCAGGGCTTTTGCTTGCATCACCATTTATGATTTGTGGTGTTATTTGTTTTGTGGTAAAAAAGCATGTTGGATTATATTGTGCTTGGATAGTTTATCTTTGTGTCGATCTTTATTTGCGTTTTGCGGCAGGCCTATCTTGGACAACTATCTTTATGACCCATATTTGGATAGCGCAAATGAATTATGCAAGACTTGTTATTGCTTGGGTGCAATTTATTGGCATGATCACAATGATAGTTTGTACAGCGTGTTCCTATAGGACATTAAAGTTACCTATGACAAAGAAAGAGGTAACGTGGTTAATTATTGGTTGGTTTGTTGTAATAGTTATGTTACCAATTATAATGAGTTATGGCGTTATGCCGCTATGGATGGATGATTTAGAAAGTTACAATAATTTATACTTCTTTATCAATATTTTATACAGCTATTTAAGATTGGCTCTTGTTAATGTATTACTTGTACGTAGTCTTGCTGTTTGGCGTATGAGGCGTTAGATACAGTATAAATAAGTATTTATTTTAGTATGAATATTTGCTTACTTTTTTATTGGTTGCAGATAAAAACTATTTACTGTGAAAGCGTTTTCAGATTGTATTGATTTGTGATAAATAATTACATTTTTAAAAGGCGGAATTATTTTCACTTATTGTTTTGTTTTTTCATCAAAAGGTCAAAATAGTTGCATTTTCGTTAATTTTCAGCATGTATATTCAAAATTTTGTATGATAGAATGAGCATGTAATGTATTTAGCTAGATTCATTTAGAAATTAAAATAGATGTGATATGGATTATCTATTTTAATGGCTCTTTTTTTCGGTGTAAATGTTTTTAGCTGAAAAAAATAATTAATTAAAAGAAGGAAGATGGAAAATGAAACTATTTAAAATCGTTCTTTCTCTTTTACTTGCTCTTTCGTTAGTAGGGTGTTCAGGTAAAGAAAAGAATGTTGCTGTTACTGGAAGCTATGTAGCTGAAAAGCTTGGTATTGAAGTTGCGGATGGCGAGGCTGCCGTTTCTAATCAAGATGCTGTTAAGGCTTTATTAGAATGGACTGGTTTGAGTGAAGAAGCTTTAGGTGATTATCCAAATGATTATAATGCTTTTGCAGAAAGCTTAGGTTTGTTTTCTGATGATATTGATCTTGATACCCAGATTATGAGTGAAGATTTCAATACTATGATGGATGTTGTATCAAAGGTTAAGGATGCTGTAACAAGCGACAAGCTTGAACCGTTGTTCATTAATGGTATGGCTCAACCAATCTTCCCTTATACTAAGGGTACAACTAAGGGCTATACTAATGAAAATAGCGATGTACTTCGTTATAGCGTATATGTTGAAACTGATTATGATACAGATGGCGATGGAAAGCTAGATTTAGTTAAGGCTGTTGTTCAATTGCCTAAGTCTGCTGCTGAGGGTAACTATAAGGCAGCTACTATTTTTGAAGCTCGTCCATATATTTCAGGATGTTCAAGTGGTGAGTCAATTGATGGTTTACCAGGTGAGGGTGTTGGCTTTGATAACAACTTACTACATGCTCAACCAGCGGCTCGTACACCAGAGGGTGAAATGACTACTCTTGAAGTTGCTGCTAAAGCTACTCAAGATGAATGGTTCTATTTCAGCCCATATGAAGGTATTACTGACTATGAAGATATCGATTGGTATGATTATTTCTTAGCTCGTGGTTTCGCAGTTGTGTTGTCAGCTGGCATTGGTACTAATAATTCTGAGGGTTTTGAGACTTGTGGTAGTGATGTTGAAATTGATGCATTTGCTGCAATTATCGAATGGTTAACAGGTGATCGTGTAGCTTATACTGATAAGGAAAACAATATCGAAGTTAAGGCTGATTGGTCAAATGGTAGCGTTGGTATGACTGGACGTTCTTATGCTGGTACTACTCAATTTGGTTTAGCTGCAACAGGCGTTGAAGGCTTAAAGACTATTGTTCCAGTTTCTGGTATTGCTAGCTGGTATGATTACTATAACTGTCAAGGTGTAAATATCGGTACTGATGAGCAAATCGCTGGTTTGGCTATGTATTGTGCTGGACGTTATCTTGATAAGGAAGATTGGGCTACTATTGAAGAAAGCTATGGTGCTTACTTACATCAATTAGCTAAAGATATGTTCGCTAATGGTAACGACTATAATGATCTTGCTTGGTCTAATCGTGATTATACATTGGGCGATGGTTTTAAGTGTAGTGCTTTAATCGTTCAAGGATTAAATGACTATAATGTACGTACTAAACAAGCTGAGATGATGTATAACTCATTTAAGGCTGCTGGGTTAGATGTTAAGATGTTGATGCATCAAGGTGACCATATTACTCCAACTCATCAAGATACTCATGCTCCAATTCCAGATGAAAATGGTGAATTAGAAATCACTGATGATATGTGGATTGCTCAAGTTGGTTGGATGGAACCTGGTACTTATACAATTTATGATGATGTTGCTGGTTTCTCAATTCCAATTGCAGGCCATAGTTATGATGATATTTTAAATGCTTGGTATTGCCATTACTTATATGGTCTTGATAATGGTATTGAAGAAAAATTACCAGAAGCTTTAGTTCAAAGTAACTTAGATGAAAACAAGTGGGTTTCTTATGATTCATATGCTAGCAAGAATAAGGCTGAGATTACTGTTTCTGATAAAGAAGAAGTAACAATCAGCGCTGATTATGCTGCTGCAGGTTTGGATTTACAAGATGATGAGGCTATGGGACATGATGAATTTGTTTCTAAGGTTCCTTCTTCTGCAAATGTTATTTTCCAAACAGAAGTCAAGAATGATTTAACTATTAAGGGTACAGTTGAAGTAGACTTTAGTGCTGCTCTTGCTCATGCTAGCGAGGGTGCAGATAATAATCTTATTATTAATGCTTTACTTGTTGATTTAGATGATGAAGATTTCACTCTATTTGATAAGCCGGGTTATCATGTTGATACATATGTTGTTGAAGGTGGTGAGGGTAATCACTGGATGGGTTCTGGTGTAACTAAGATGGATATCAAGAATTTTGCACCAATGCAAAGAGATTATAAAGTTATCGCAGAAGGGTGGGTAGATTTGGCTAATCCTGATTCTGGATTTGCTTCTGCTACTTCTGCAGGTTCAATTGTTCCATCTGTTGGTGAATATCATGATTACACAATGTTCTTACAACCAAATGTATATGAAGTAACTGCAGGTCATAGATTAGCAATCGTAATTACTGCTTATGACCCAGATACTTATACACCAGTAGATAGAGATTATAGTTTCTCTGTTAAGACTGATACAGTTAAGGCTATTCTTCCAGTTGCTACAGATAGTGTTGCACTAGAAGCTACAATGGCTAAATAATTAGTCAAATAAGCACATCAAAATAAAATTGGTGTGCTTTTTTATATTTAAAGAGTGATAATTTAAACATGCTTAATAATCATTTGATCTTAGATTTCTCACATGTATATTGTGATGAAAAGATACCAAAAAACGATAAGGTTCTCTGGATTGATTGTTCTGATATTAGAGAATGCGATTTGTATTGTTCTAAGGGTGCAGAAGAAGAAATCAAATCTAGGATAAAACCTTATGGAATTCATGGCATTCATTTTATAGATTCAGGTAATTATCATTATGTGACAAAAATTATGACTGATTTTATTGAACAAGAATTTTTATTGATTTTGTTTGATCACCATACTGATATGCAAAAGCCCATGATTGATGATATGACTAGTTGTGGTGATTGGGCAGGTAAGGTGATAAAAACAAATCTATTGTTACAACAGTTGGTTTTGATTGGACCACAGGATGATGATATTTCACAAGTTCTAAATGAAAAGGGTATTAAAGAAAAACTTTTAACTATTTCAGCGGAAGAAATTCAAAGTGGAGAAGATAAAAGCAAGATATCTAGGATAAAAAAGAATCTTCCAGTGTATATTTCTATAGATAAGGATATATTGGATGAAGAATATTCTATGACAAATTGGAGTCAAGGTAAAATGTCATTATCTATATTGGAGCGTTTACTGATGCCGATTTTAAAAAATGAAAAGATTTTGGGTATTGATATTTGTGGAGAGTGCAGGCAGGATATACCATTTCCACAGTATTTAGAGGCAGAGGAAATTAATGGAGAAACAAATAAAGAATTATTTGATTTTCTTATACATTATCTGCATATATAAAAGTAAATGATTGTTGTGAGTTAGTGTTAATTATTCGAAATAATTTAAAATTTTTAACACATAATGTTATTTATAAATGCGCAACCAAGGGAATGGACTGCTTTGGGTGTTTGAATTTTTAATATTGGCGAACGTAAAATCGATTATTAAAAGTAATGTTCATTCATTGTGTATGTAACTGATAGATGATTATTTTCATAAAAATCTTGAATAAATGCACATTTTTGAGTTTTAAAATCTTGAAGAAATGCACTTTTCTTACTAAAATAATCTTGAAGAAATGCACTTTTGCTATAAGATTGAGGTGTTTTAATGTATTTTAAAAGAAAAGTATATGATCAATTGTTGGAATGGAAAGAAAAATATGCTGATAAATATGCTGTATTACTTGAGGGAGCAAGGCGTGTAGGTAAATCAACGATTGCTGAACAGTTTGCTAAAAATGAATACAAAGCATATATTTCGATAGATTTTTCTGATATTTCAAATGAGGAAATTGCTTGTTTTGATGATATTAATAATTTAGATATGTTCTTTTTGCGTTTACAAGCAATAAGAGGGGTTGATTTATATGAACATGATTCTATTATTATTTTTGATGAAGTTCAATTATTCCCTAAGGCAAGACAAGCGATTAAGCATTTGGTAAAGGATGGTAGGTATCATTACTTGGAAACTGGTTCTTTAATATCTATTAAGAGGAATGTTAAAAACATTTTGATACCATCGGAAGAAATGAAGATAGAAGTTTATCCTATGGACTATGAAGAATTTTGTCTTGCGACAGGTAAAAATTATACTTTGTTGGAAAAAATATATAAATTAAATAAAAGCATTGGACAAGAAACTAATCGTAAGTTAATGAGAGATATAAGGCTTTATATGGCCGTTGGCGGGATGCCACAAGCGGTTGAAAGCTTTATTAATGGCGATAATTTTGCCGTGATTGACCAAATAAAAAGGCAAATAATTAAACTATATGAGGATGATTTCAAGAAACTAGATCCATCAGGCAATTTGTCTGCAATTTATCATTCAATACCGGCGCAGTTATCAAAGAGTTCTAAAAAGTATCGTATTCCTACCACTATAAAGAAAAGAAAAACATCTAAAGATGAAAGAATGATATATGAGTTAATCGATACAAAAACTATATTGCCTTCATATAATTCGACGGACCCTAGGGTTAGTTTGACACTTTCAAAAGACCTGGACAGTTATAAATTGTATATTGCAGATATCGGACTATTTGTTACGTTGATGTTTATTGATAGACCATCTGTTGAAAATGAAATTTATTCAAAACTTTTATCAGATAAGCTTCCAGCTAATCTAGGATATTTGTACGAAAATTTAGTTGCACAAATGATTGCGGCTTCTGGTAGAGAATTGTATTATCATACATGGGAAAAGCGGGATAGTACGCACTATTATGAAATAGATTTTTTAATATCTAATGGCGCAAAAATATCAGCTATCGAAGTAAAATCTTCTGGGACTGGGAAGCACGAATCTTTAAGCGAATTTGAAAAGAAGTATTCGAAGCATGTAAAAGATTGTGTTATTCTTTCACAAAAAGATATCGGAAACGACAACACTATCAAATACTTTCCAATATATCTAACACCGTTCTTGTGTAAATAGATAAATGAATGAGTTAACTGTATAAAATAGTAGCTAAATATTGAGTGTTGGCATATTTTGTATATAAAATAATGTAAAATATTAACGTATTAATTGATTAAAAATATTAGGGAGGGTTTTCAATGAACGTTACTGAAATCAGACGTCCGGTTGATATGGAGAGAATTACAACACCGGAATTGGCACAAAAATTTATCGATGAGCAAATCGCTTTAATTAAGGAACAAGTTGGTGATAAGAAAGTTCTTTTAGCTTTATCTGGTGGTGTTGATTCTTCTGTTGTTGCTGCACTTTTAATTAAGGCTATTGGCCAACAACTAGTTTGTGTTCATGTTAATCATGGTTTATTACGTAAGGGCGAGCCTGAACAAGTTGTTGAGGTGTTCCGTAATCAAATGAACGCAAATTTAATTTATGTGGATGCTACAGATCGTTTCCTTGAAAAGTTAGCAGGTGTTGCTGATCCTGAGACTAAGAGAAAGATAATTGGTGGTGAATTTATTGAAGTGTTTGCTGAAGAGGCAAGAAAGCTTCAAGGTATTGAGTTTCTAGCTCAAGGTACAATTTGGCCAGATATTCTTGAATCTGAAGATGGCATTAAGGCGCATCATAATGCCGGTGGCCTTCCTAAGGATATGGAATTTGAATTGGTTGAACCAGTTAGAATTTTATTCAAGGATGAAGTTCGTGTAGTTGGTGAAACATTAGGCTTACCTCATGATATGGTTTATCGTCAACCATTCCCAGGTCCAGGCTTGGGTGTAAGATGTCCAGGTGCTATTACACGTGATCGTTTAGAGGCTGTTCGTGAGTCTGATGCGATTCTTCGTGAAGAGTTTGCTAAGAATGGTTTAGAGGAAAAGGTATGGCAATTCTTTACAGTAGTTCCTGAATTTAGATCTACTGGTATTAAAGATGGTAAGCGTGCGTTTGAATGGTGCTGCATTGTTCGTGCAGTATGTTCAATTGATGTTATGACTGCTACCGTTGCTGAAATTCCTCATGATGTAATGGTTCATATTACTGATCGTATTACTCATGAAGTAGCAGGTATTAATCGTGTATTGTTTGACTATACACCTAAGCCTACAGGTACTGTTGAATTTGAATAAATAATAAAAAAGCCGAGAGGCTTTTTATTATTTGATTAACTTGAGAAGATCAATCGGCTTATCAAAGATATATTTAGAGTTAAGAGGGAATGAAGATACACTTCCCCATTTTGCATATCCAAAGTCTATAGAGGCATTATTGGCTGCTTCTTGATCAGATGATGAATCTCCAATATAGATTACTTCATTTGAAGATAGTTTTAATCTTTCTAGACATTTTAATAATGGCTCAGGATCTGGCTTATGCTTAATTGTGTCTTCTGCTAAGATAGCTGTGTCCATGTATTTGTCGATTCCTTTTGAACAAACATCTATTTCATATTGTTTGTGTTTTTTGGCAGAAACAATAGCTTGTTTAATACCATTCTTTTTAAATGTTTCAAATACCTCCATAAATCCATCATAAAGAATAGCACCGCCTTCATATTCGTTGACATATTTTACCCATCTTGCATAAGTGCTGATAGGGTCTTTGATGTTTAGCTCTTCCATTACTTTCATTCCAGGATAAGAATAAAATTTAAGCACTTGATCAAAAGTCCATCTTTCGCCAGTTTCTTCTTCAATAATTCTTAATAATGGATACATATTCATGTCTAGCGTGTTTAGAATTGTTCCATCAACATCATAAATGATTGCTTTGTATTTGTTCATATTTTAATTTTACATTAAGGTTGCTATTATTTAATTATATATTCATGGCGAAAACCCATAGGAGCAGCCAGACTGAGAATTAAGGAATTATAAAGGTGTATGAATATGATTAATATTGGATTATTAGGACCAGGCAAGATTGCGAAAAGAGTGGCTAGGGGGATTATGTTGGCGGATAATGCTAATTTATATGCCGTAGGTTCCAGGGATATAAATAGGGCAAAAGAGTTCGCAAAGGAATATAATGCTTTGCCATATGAGAACGAAGAACTATTAAAAGATGATAATGTTGATGCGGTATATATTGCAATACCTAATGTGTATCACTTTAAGTGGGTTATGAAGGCTTTAAATGCTGGTAAGCATGTAATTTGTGAAAAGCCTATGTTTATTAATAAATATGATTGTGAAGAAGCTTTTAAGTTGGCTAAAGAAAAAAATCTTATGTTGATGGAGGCGATGAAGTCCGATTTTCTTCCTTTAACGTTGAAGATTAAAGAACTTCTTAAAAGTGGTGAATATGGGAAATTATTATATATGGATGGCAAATATTCATCGGTTACTTCAGGTGAACCAGGTTCTTGGGTCTTTGATGCAAAGACTGCAGGTGGTTTAAGAGATGTGGGTATTTATCCAATAAGTTATTGTAATTTTATTGCCGATTCTAAGATTAAGGATACGATAACTATTTGTAAAGAAGCTGATGATGGCTTGGATTTGTTAGGTCAAACAACTATTCTTTATGATAATGGCGTTTTAGCTACTTGCACTTCAGGCTTAGAACTTAAGACTATTAATAAGATTTTTATCTATACAGACAAGGGCTATTTTGAGATAGAGGACTTTTGGAAGGCTGGTAGTGGAAAGTTTGTGACAAAAGATAATATTGAAGAAATTAAATGTGAAATGTTTAATGATTTTATGTATGAGATAAAACATTTCTGTGATTGTGTTGAAAAAGGTTTAACGGAAAGTCCTATAGCTTCTAAAGAGGCTACTATGGAGATTTTAAAAGTATTTGATGGGAGAAGATAAAAGAGCATCGTTAGATGCCCTTTGTAATATTCCAATATCCATCTCTATTGGAACCTATTCTTGTGATCATGTTCTTATCACGAAGATTGGCTATATTTCTTTGGACGGTTCTAAACGGAATGCCTGTGTTGATACTTAATTGTTTGGCAGTGATTTTTGGGTTTTGTCTTATTTGACTAAGCACAATACTTTCTTTATCATCAAAGCCTGCAAGATATTGGCTTTCAATTATATCTTTACTTATATCATTAATTACGCCATATGGCATATTGTTAAATTCCATGACTTCTTTATTGAAAGGAATAGTGACTTTAATGTAAGAAGCGCTTATTTCAAATACTTCTTGTCCGTATTTTTCTACAATCTTAGGTATACCGTGTCCTGTATGCTCTACAATGCCTAAGCGAGAAAAGATATCCATTAGTTGTTTGTTTCTAGGCTTACTGATGCCTTTAAAGAATTCTTCTTTTGTAAGACCATAAGGCAAGCCACCGTGAGAGATTATTTCTAATCTATCATAAAACAAGGCAACTTGAGGATCGGTTATTCTATAGTCATTATGAACTATTGCGTTTACCAAAGCTTCATTTACGGCGTCCATATCAAATAAATAAATATCGCGTCTTGGTCGAGGATTTGTAATTGTTTTGCAAATATTTTCTATCGATAAACGTTCTTTCATTTTTTCATAAGCTAAGATGATACATTGATTGCCGTAGTCTTTTCTTTCTGAGAATACCGTTTTATCATAACCTCTAAATTTTACAAAGATAAAAGGTATCGAATTGTCATCAGCTAATAATTCAGCTAAAAAATTATAAGAACCACTTGTTGTTTGCAGTTTAAAGTTCTTTTCAAAGGTCTTATCATCGATGTGATATCCATTCTCTAAAAGTAATAATTTTAATTTCGCAAACTTTAAATCTTGGTTATAAGATTCTTGCAAGACCATAGCATCAATGTTTAATAAACCTTGTTCGAATTTATTTCTAATCATCTCGAGTGTCATAGATTTACAAGTGGTACCTATTCTATAGTGACAACCATTTGGAGAAAAACCATATTTCTTGATGCAATATAGTGGCGAATAGCCCTTGCTGACATTAATCTTAATAACAATCTTATCGCCTTTAAATTCTACTTCTGGTCTTACACAATCTATGGCGTTTGGTTCTATTTGGTCGGAAATAATGTCAGATATTTTTCTTAAGGTTTCATCCGTATTGTCTACACCTACGATTTTTCCGTTATCGTCAATGCCTATATAGATAGCGCCACCATTTGTGTTTAAGAAAGACTCTATTTCTTTTGTCAAAGTATCATTAATCTTTTCTTTGAATTCCACTTTATCTGTTTCAATATACAACATATTCATCACCTCAAAAATATTATATCATTAATTACGCCATATTTACGCCATATTTACGCCACAATTACGCCACATCTTAATGCTGCTATAACTTATGGAATATGGGTGAAGGTACAATATTCACAAAAAACCTATTTTTGAGTTCTTCTTTTCTTTTATAATTAGTACAAATGGAATGTGGTGTACGTTATAAGATTGCGATTTGTGATGATTTAGAAAGTGATCGTGATTATCTTAAAGATTTATTAAATAAGTGGGCTAATGATTATAGTCATCTTTTAAATATTGATACTTTTTCTTCAGCTGAAAGTTTCTTGTTTCATTATGAAGAAGTTAAGGATTATGACATACTTTTGTTAGATATCGAAATGGGTTTAATGGATGGCGTCAGCATGGCGAAGAAGATTCGTCAAGATAATGATGCGGTCCAAATTATTTTTATAACTGGTTATTCTGATTATATAGCTGAAGGCTATGAGGTGAATGCACTACATTATTTGATGAAACCAGTTAAGGAAGAAAAGCTTTTTTCAGTCTTGGAACGTGCTATAGAAAAGATTAGTAAGAATGATGTTGTTTTGAATATGGATTCAGCTAATGGAATGGTGAGAGTTCCTATATATCAAATAAGATTTGCTGAGGTGTTTGGCAACTATGTTACGATACATGCTAATGATGAAGTGGTTGTTAAGATGACTTTAAATGAGATTGAAAAATTACTTGATGAGCGTTTTTATCGGGTAGGACGTTCTGTGATTGTTAATTTAAATGAAGTGAGTAGAGTTACTAAAACAGAAATCAAATTATTGGATGGTACTTCTATTCATCTTCCTAGAGGTGCATATGATGGTGTTAATCGTGCCATTATTAATATGAGGTAGTTTATGGGTTTGTTTTCAAAAAAGATAGATAAAGAAATTGCCTTGTATCAAAGTGAATTAATCGAAACGCATTATCGTGAAGTAGATAATATGTATCGTCAGATTAGGGGTTGGCGTCATGATTATCGTAATCATATCCAGACAATGAAGGCTTATGTTGCTAAGGGTGATCTTGAGGCTATTAAGAATTATCTTGATTTGTTGGATGAGGATTTAACTACTGTTGATACAGTGATTAAGACTGGTAATCCAATGACTGATGCGATATTGAATTCAAAGATTTCTTTGGCTAAGGCGAAGGATATTGAGGTGATTGCTGATGCACATATTCCAGTTAAATTAAAGACTTCGGAGATTGATTTGTGTTCTATTATTGGCAATCTTTTTGATAACGCGATAGAGGCGAGTGTTAAGCTTCCAAAGAATCAAAGACAGATACGTATTTATATGGATATGAAAAATACGCAACTTTATATTTCTTTTACTAATTTTACCGCTGGTAAGAAGATGGCAAAAAGTGGAATGCTTTTTAAGACTAGCAAGGGTGAGGGCCATGGTTTTGGTTTAGTTAGAATAGATGCCATAATCAAAAGGCTTGATGGTTATATAAGTCGTAATAGTGAGGATGGTGCTTTTACAACTGAGATTCTGATTCCACAGATATAAACGTTTCATCACCTGATTTCGACAATTCGTCCCCACTATATTTATGAGGATGTTTTTTATGAAATGATATATGCGTGGAGGAAAAATGAATGTCTTTTAGAAATATTAAGTGGATGATAGATATTGCCTATAAGAATTGTAAAAGAGTTTTGTTGTTTTGTGTTTTAACAGCAGTTTTAGAAGTGCTTCTTAATTTAACACAGCTATATATTGCGCCAGGAATTATCAAGTGTGTTGAACAAAAGGCTTCAATTAAAGTGTTATTAATGACAATACTTGCATATACATTGGCTTTATTTTTCATTAATGGTTTTAAAAAGTATATTGAAGAGAATACGTTGTTTTCAAGAATTGAGGTTAGAACTAA
Organism: uncultured Solobacterium sp.; assembly: GCA_900546285.1. Taxonomy (GTDB): domain Bacteria; phylum Bacillota_I; class Bacilli_A; order Erysipelotrichales; family Erysipelotrichaceae; genus Colivicinus. The sequence goes on from URCJ01000019.1 coordinate 27,900, forward strand.
AATTATCGCTATGGTAAGTAAGAAGTGTAATACGACTTCTTATCCAAATACTTTAGATGCTAATTTTATTAGATTAAGGGATGCTGCTTATTTTGCCTGTGAGGGAAATAGTGAGGCAACGGAGCATATTTGGCAAACACTGACAATGTTTCTTAAAAATGTTGGTGGCTTAATTGCTTATCTATTTATTCTTTCATCATTTGATCCTTTTTTATTGTTGGTAGTGATTCTTACTTGTTTTATTTCTTTCTTTGTTTCTAGATATGCCAACAATTGGCATTATGCGAATAAGGTTGAGGGTGAGAAGTATTATCATAAGAAAAGATATATTCGTGATAAGGCAGAGTCAATAAAGTTGGCTAAGGATATTCGTATTTTTAACTTGAAGGATTGGCTTAATGAATTGTTAGATCTTGTGCATAATCAATATCTAGCTTTTCGTTTAAAGGGTGAGAAAGTTGATTTACTTGCTGATATTATTGAAGTTGTTTTGACAGTTATTAGAAATGGTATTGCCTACATTTATCTTATCAATATGGCGCTTAATGATGGTTTGAGTGTATCTTCTTTTATTCTTTATTTTGTGGCAATCTCTACTTTAACCAATTGGGTTATGGGTGTTTTAAAGGAAATGTCTACACTTCATAAGGAATGCTTAGATATTTCATCATTGCGTGAGTTTCTAGATTATCCAGAACCATTTAAGTTTGATGATGGTAAAGATATTCCTCTAGCTTCAAATTATGAAATAAGACTAGAAAATGTATCGTTTCATTATCCAGAATGTGATAAAGATATAATTCATAATTTAAATTTAACTATTCATCCAAGAGAAAAACTAGCAATTGTTGGTTTAAATGGTGCTGGTAAAACAACGCTTGTGAAGCTTATTTGTGGTTTGTTGTCGCCAAGCGAAGGAAGAGTTTTGTTGAATGGTGATGATATTGGTGATTTTAATCGAAATAAATATTATGAATTATTTAGTGCGGTTTTTCAGGATTTTTCAATATTAGATGTAACTATTGCCGAAGAAATAGCTCAATGTAAAGATGCTATTGATTATCAAAGGATTAAAGAGTGTATTGATTATGCGGGTTTGAGCGATACTATTGATAAATTGCCTCAAGGGTTAAATACACATATTGGACGTGAGGTTTATTTGGATGGTGTTCTTTTGTCAGGTGGTCAGATGCAACGTTTAATGTTGGCTAGGGCACTATATAAGAATGGACCAATTCTCTTGTTAGATGAGCCAACTGCTGCCTTAGATCCTTTAGCTGAGAGTGAGATTTATCAAAAATATAGTGATATGGCTAGTAATAAGACATCGCTATTTATTTCTCATCGTTTGGCTTCAACAAGGTTCTGTGATCGCATTATTTTGATTAAAGATGGTGGCATTAGGGAAGAGGGAAGCCATGAGGATTTATTGAAGCTTAATGGTGAGTATGCGAAGTTATTTGAAGTTCAAAGTCGTTATTATAAACAGGGGAAGGAGATTTAGTGATGGATATAAAACATGCTACAGTTATGCATTTTAGGGCTTTTAAAAAGCTTAATGAAGTTTCACCTAATTTCTTTTTTGTTTCAACTTTGAATAGTATTTTTGCGGCCATAACACCTTATGTTACGGTTTATTTTTCATCACAAATATTAAAAGAGATCGCAACTTTACGCCGTGATGATGTTCTTTATAGATGGGTTATTATAAGTACTATTTCTATAGCATTTATTTCGATTGTTGGTGCTTTTCTAAAAAGAAGGTCTCAAATTCTATTTGATGATTTATATGGTCGTAAAGAAATTATTTTTATTCATAAGATGTTTTCTTTGGATTTTAGTGAGTTAGATAAGCAGGAAAACAATGATTTAAGAGCACAGATTCAACAAAATGATCAATGGGCTGGTTGGGGTCTTATGAAGGCAGTGGAAATATATGAATCATTGTTAACTGCATTGATTGGCTTGTTAAGTGGTAGTGTTTTGACTTTTAGTCTTTTTACTTCTTTTGTGCCAAAAACAGCTGGTAAGTTAGTGATTATTAATAATCCATTATTTATCTTTTTGATGGTTGTTATGGTGTTGGGTATTAGTGTGTTTGCGGGTCGTTTAACTGCTAAGTCGTTGAGTTATTGGAATAATTTTGCGGATGATGCTACTTTTGGGAATCGTTTGTATGGGCATTTTGGTTTTATTGGTACTAGAAAAGAATCTTATGTTGATGTTCGTATGAATAATCAAGAGAGGTTGATATCAGCTTATTGGGGTAGTGATCATACTTTTGGTGTTAATGGTAAGATTGCTAAGTGTGCTGCTAAAGAAATGGGAATATACGCAAGTTTGGGCGTGTGTATTACTACCGTGATTACTGGTGCTATTTATTTGTTTACTTGTTTAAAAGCTTGGGGTGGTGCGATTGATGTAGGAAGTATTATGCAATATGTTGGTGCTAGTAGTGCTATGGTTATCAATGTCTTTTCACTTACTGCTTTAGTTGGTGAGGCAAATACTAATACTTCTTTTCTTGATAAAACGTTTGAGTTTTTGGATATTCCTAACGCAATGTATCAGGGCAGTCTCACTACCGAGAAAAGAAGTGATCGTAAATATGATGTGGAGTTTAGAGATGTTTCGTTTAAGTATCCAGGTAGTGAAGTTTGGGCTTTGCATCATGTGAATATGAAGTTTAAAGTGGGTAATAGACTAGCGATAGTTGGTGAAAATGGCAGTGGTAAGACAACGTTTATTAAATTGTTGTGTCGTTTGTATGATCCTCAAGAGGGTGAGATTCTATTAAATGGTATTGATATTCGTAAGTATCGTTATGATGACTATATTAATATTTTCTCGGTTGTTTTCCAGGACTTTCAATTATTGTCGGCTCCTTTAGCTTATAATGTGGCAGGTTCTATGCGTTATGATAAGGATAGAGTTTATAGGGCTTTAGTGGATGCTGGTTTTAAGGAAAGACTAGATAGCATGAAAGATGGTTTGGATACCATTATCTTTAAGGATTTTGATGAGGGAGGCGTTGATGTGTCTGGTGGTGAGGCACAGAAAATAGCTATCGCAAGGGCTTTGTATAAGGATGCACCTTTCATTATTCTTGATGAGCCTACTGCTGCCCTAGATCCAATTGCTGAAGCAGAAATTTATAGTAAGTTTGATGAAATAGTTGGGGATAAGACTGCTGTTTATATTTCGCATCGTCTTTCCTCTTGTAAGTTCTGTGATGAGATTGTTGTCTTTGAGGGTGGCAATATTGTAGAGCAAGGAAGTCACGAGGATTTGTTGAAGAATAAAGATGGCAAGTACTTTAAGTTGTGGCATGCTCAGGCTCAATATTATGTTTAATTAATACATAACACGGGAGTTCGTTTTCTAACACGAGCTCCCGTTTTCAATTTGTATCTATATTATATTGATAAGTTTTGTCTCAGAGTGTTTGTAATTGTCTTCTAGTTTTAATTCGATTGTATTTTTGTCTATTTTTTTTGAATGTAGGATTAAAAAATGGGTTAATATTCTATCCATAATTCTTCTAAAAACGGTAGATGTACAGCATCTACCGCAGTATGCGGACTCACCACCCTCATATCTTGTCACTAGTAATATACAACATAATGAGAACTTAAGATAGCAAATATTTTAAAAAGTTTAAACCATGTCATGCTCAGACTCGATATTATGTTTAATCAATACACAACACGGGAGTTCGTTTTGTAACACGAGCTCCCGTTTTCTATAGATTCATGTAGGAATTTTAATATTTCACGGCAATAAAGAAGTGGAAGGAAAAATTGATATGAATTTTGGAAAAGAAAACGAAACGATAGAATTCAAGAAATCAACGGGAGAATTAAAAGAAGCGATGATTTCGATATCTGCTATGTTAAATAAGCATGGCTTTGGTGTGTTGTATTTTGGTGTAAAACCAAATGGTGATGTGATAGGGCAAGAAGTATCTGATTCATCTTTGAGAGATGTTTCTAGAGCTGTGTATGAAACAATTAAGCCTCAAATATATCCGGTGATAGATGAGGTTGTAATCGATAATAAACATCTAATTAAGATAGAATTTAGTGGATCTAAGGTTCCTTATTCTGCGATGGGTAGGTATTATTTAAGAACAGCAGATGAAGATCGAGAAGTTAGTCCAGAAGAACTGAAAGAGTTTTTCTTGGTTGATAAGTATAGAGGAACTTGGGAAAAGGAAAAGTCCTTGGCAACAACTAATCAAGTTGATAAGAAATCGGTGCAATCTTTTTGGCGTCATGCCATTTCTATTGGCAGGATTCCCAAAGGTAAATATTCCTCTTTGGTTGTTTTAAAAAAGTTTGGTTTAATTGATGAAGATAATTTAACTAATGCAGTAGAGATATTGTTTGGTAATACAAGGCCAGTAACTTTAAAAATGGGTATTTTCGCGACTGATGAGAAGTTGAATATATTAGATATGCAAATGATTGAGGGCAATATTTATAATCTTGTAGGAATTGCGGAAGAATATATCTTTAAAAATATGAGGTGGAGAGCACATATTTCTAAAGGAGAAAGAGAAGAAATTCCAGAGATTCCTTTGGCAGTAATAAGAGAAGTACTTGCGAATAGTTTTGCCCATGCGATGTATAATGGTAGAACCAATCACGAGATTTGTATCTATCCAAACAAGATAACGATATATAGCCCTGGAGAATATGCAAGTAAGTATACACCAGAAGAATATATAGAGGGTAACGCTGAATCTGAGATAAGAAATTATATTATCTCTAAGATACTCTATTTAAATGGAACTATTGAGCAATTTGGCAGTGGTTTTAAGCGGATTTATCATTTGTGTAAAAGTGCAGGAATAGAATGTTCGTATGAAAATGCTAAGAATGGTTTTAGGTTTACCATACATAGACCTGTTATAAACAGTAGTGACATTATCGTAGCTAATAGTGACACTAAAAATGTCACTTCTAACTCTGAAAATGTCACTTCTAACTCTGAAAATGTCACTTCTAATACAAAAAATGTCACTTCTAACTCTGAAAATGTCACTTCTAATACTGAAAATGTCACTTCTTATGATGACTTAGGTAAAACCGAGTTGGCGGTGTTGGAGATTTTAATGAAAAAAGAACGTTTAAGTCGAGAAGAAATTTCAGATATGTTGTGTAAAACCGTGCGCACAGTACAAAGGGCGTTAAATTCTTTAAGGGATAAAGGGTATATAGAAAGGATTGGTGCAAAACAATATTTAACTTGGGGAATAGTTGATAAAAATCAAAAAGATAAATAATATGCAGTATTTTAAATAATCGGCTATAATAATTAGTCGGTAGTAACACTACCGCTAAAGGAGGTATCTGATGGTTAAAGTAAAAGAATTTATTTTAAGGATATGGAATATAATTAAAAACTTTTTTATAAGTTTACATAAAAAGATACAAAGCACTTTCTTGTTTAGAGTTATATTAAAGGAACAAGAATCGAAACATCAATTAAGTAATGGAGCTGCATTGGCTTTACAATTAGTTCTATCTTTTGTAGTAGAATTTATCATTGAGGCTTTCTCAAGACACAGTATGGCTAGTGCTTTTGAATTCTTAAGTACATCTACTCAAGTATTCTTCTACAATTCAATGATGATTTTCATTTGGAGTTTGGCTGCTTTCTTATTTAGAAAGAGAAGACTTGTAAGATTTGTTATTTTCGCTACATGGTTAATATTGGGTGCTTCTAATGGTATTATTCTTTCTAATAGAGTTACACCTTTAACAGGACCAGATATTAATAATGTTACAGAGGCATTGGGTGTTGTTAAGAAGTATTTTAATGATAAACAAATTATTGTTGGTATCGTTATTGTTATTTTATTATTATTGTTTATTTTTATCTTTATCTTTAGATGTCCTAGATATAAGGGCAAGATGAGAT
>URCJ01000020.1 GCA_900546285.1 uncultured Solobacterium sp.
TGTTTCTTATTTCAATGATATTTTCTTTAGTTATACAAAATCATCAAAGTTAAGGTTTAAACGTTCATAATTATGATCACCACTATGATAATCTTGACCATTAATTTTGACATTGCCATGTTTCTTATCGTAATGAATTAATAATATCATTTTATTGGCTTTGAAATGGTATAATTCGTTTATTGGGTTAAACGTATGAAAAAACATTTAAAGATTAAGACCGTAGGGATAATTTCGGTAAGTATTGTGGCTGTTTTAGCTTGTTTTTGTATATTTTATGCTTTCTATGCCAATAGACAATATGAAATATCTAGTGATGCGACATTAGACTATATTAGTGCTGAAAAGGCTATTAAGCGTTTTGAGATGGGTACTAATAAGCTAAATAGACAAGTGAGGCTAGCGGTTAGTTCACTTGATCAAAAATATATCGATGAGTATTTTGTTGAGTCCAGTGTCATTAATAATCGACAAAAGGCCATTGATGAATTAGAAAAATTATCTAACGATTGTGATACAACATGTTCCTTGGATGATGCGATGGAATTATCTAATCGTTTGGTAGAGTCTCAAAAATATATTTTAAAGTTAATTGAGGAGTCTATTGAAAAGGATGAAGATAAATGGCCAACTTCTTTATTGGATGTTGAACTAAAAGAAGCGGATAAAGATTTAAGTGATTTAGAAAAGATTGAAAGGGCTAAGGCTTTAATTGGTGATACTAATTATGAGACAACCAATATGTTTATCATGAACAAGGTCTCAACTTCTTTAAATAAAATTAGTAATGAATTATTAGAGAAACAAGATAGTGCTTCTAAGGCTTATAAGAGTGCCTATATGATGTTAGAAATTGGCATTGGCTTATTTGTGATTGAAGGAGTATTGATTTGTTTATCAATCTATTTTCTAATCATTAAACCTCTATTAATTCTTAATGAAAATATTAAAGAGAATAAGGAAATCCCTTTAGTTGGCGCTTATGAACTTAGGACAGTGGCCAATACCTATAATGAGGTTTATAGGGAAAATGAGGCAAGAGAAATGCTTATTAAACATAAGTCAGAACATGATCCTTTGACTGGCTTGTTGAATAGGGGAACTTTTGATTCTATTTTGAATCTTTATGTTAAGGATGAGAATAATTTTGCGCTTATTTTAATTGATGTGGATACTTTTAAGAGTATTAATGATACTTATGGTCATGCCATGGGTGATGTTATCTTAAAGAAGGTGGCTGACTTATTGACAGTAACTTTTAGAAGTATTGACCATGTATGTCGAATTGGTGGTGATGAATTTGCGATTATTATGGTCGATATGAATAGTGAATTAAACTATACTATTTCGGATAAAATAAATGAAATAAATAGACAGTTGGCTATTTCTAAAGATGAGGAGCCAACAGTTTCCATAAGTGTTGGTATTGCGTTAAGTGATAGAGAAAATCCAGGGGATGATATATTTAGGGATGCCGATAAGGCCTTATATCAAACTAAGGAAAGAGGCAGAAAGGGCTATACGTTCCATTAGATTATGATTAAACCTATATGTAAAGATATATTTTTCTTGTCTAAGAAGGCAAGAAAGGCTACTAAAGATGATATTAATATCGCTTATAATCTTTTAGATACCATCAAGGCTAATAGTTATCGTTGTATTGGCATGGCTGCTAATATGATAGGAGAGGATGTTTCTATCATCGTGGCTCAAGTTGGAATGTCTTATCTTGTGATGTTTAATCCTGTTATTATTAGCACTAAGGGCGAGTATGAAACAATGGAAGGTTGTTTGTCTCATAGTGGTGAAAGAAAATGCATAAGACATCAACACATTAAGGTTAAATATGAAGATTTTAACTTCAAAAGCCATATAGAAGAGTTTAAGGGATTAACCGCTCAAATCATCGAACATGAAGTAGATCACTTAAAAGGAATTTTGATTTAGATTATGGAAATTATTGATAGAGCCAAGAATATTCTTGTTTATCTTGATAAGGCACAAGGTATTAAAGATAAATACGCAAGTGATGTAAAAACAATCACTTATGACATTATTGAAAAAGAAACCGAGAAGATCTTAAAGACGATACCACTTGAAGAATTAACTAATCGAAAAGCTGGTATTCATATTAAATATCTATATGATGCAGGATATGAGAATATAGCTGATTTAAAGAAAGCTAATATTTTTAAGATTGGTCAAATTGAAGGTATCGGAGTGGATACTTCTTATGTGATTAGAAAACTATTAAATGATATAAGCTATGATGTTAGTAAACAGGCTAAATTAAGAATCAGTGTTGATAATCAAAGTGATGATTATTATTCTTTATTATCAAGGCTTGTTAAGTATCAAAAACTTGATGGAATTATAAAGGATATTTCTAATGTTGATATTAATAGTATTAAGACTTGTATAGATAATAAAGATGGTAGCAAGCTATCTTTATTACTAAATGGAATAGAGGGAAAAAAGATAAGCGATATCTTCAATAAGTTAGATAAGGCTATTAAAGATGATAGTAATCCTTTTGAATATTTTAAAGATAACTCAATCATATTAATCAATTGTTTAGAAGAAATTGTTCCTGATGTTACTTTAAATATGGACGACAATTTTGGTTTACCAAAAGAGATTGTCGAAGAAGTTAAACAACAAGAAATCAAGGAAGCTGGTTTAAAATGTCAATTACGTAATTACCAAAAGTGGGGCGTAAAGTATATTCTTAACCAAAAGAAAGTTTTATTGGGCGATGAGATGGGTCTAGGTAAGACAATACAAGCTATCGCTACTATGGTTTCTTTAAATAATATTGGTGAGAATAAGTTTTTAGTAGTTTGTCCTGCTAGTGTTATTATCAATTGGTGCAAGGAAATAAGTGAAAAGAGCACTTTAAGTGTTATTAAGATCTATGGCGATCATAAACAAGAGATGTTAGAGAAATGGAAGAAGTATGGTGGTGTTGGTGTTACAACATTTGAGACTACTTCTATGTTTTCTATAGATTTTAAATATTCAATGTTGATAGTAGATGAAGCTCATTATGTAAAGAATTATGAGACAAGAAGATCAACAAATGTTAGGGCTTTATGTGAACATACTGATAGAATTCTATTTATGTCAGGTACACCACTTGAAAATAATGTGGGAGAGATGATTGGTTTAATCAATATCCTAAGACCTGATATCGCTAAGAAATTAAAGGGTAAGGAATATCTATCACAAGCTTCTTCTTTTAAGGAAATTATTACACCTGTTTATTATCGTAGAAAAAGAGAAGATGTTTTAAAGGAACTTCCTGAGATGATTGAAAAGAATCAGTGGTGTTCTCTATTAAGTGAAGAAAAGAGAGTTTATTATAAAGCGGTTTTATCTGAAAATTATTCGATGTGTCGTAGAGTTTCTTTTAATATGGAAGATTTGACTAAGTCTAGTAAGGCTTTACGTTTAAAAGAGATTGTTGAAGAAGCTAGACTTGATAATCGTAAGGTTATTGTCTTCTCTTTCTATCTAAATACGATCGAAAAAGTTTGTGAACTATTTAAGGATATATGTATAGGTCCTATTAATGGTTCTTTGCCTCCTAAGAAAAGACAGGAATTAATTGATGAATTCACTAAAGATGATTCTAAGATTGTCTTAGCTGCTCAAATACAATCTGGTGGTACCGGTTTAAATATTCAAGCTGCTTCAGTTGTGGTGTTATGTGAACCACAATTTAAACCGTCAATCGAAAATCAAGCTATATCTAGAGCCTATCGTATGGGGCAAACTAGAAGTGTCTTAGTACATCGTTTGTTGTGCGAGAAGACTGTTGATGAAAGAGTTACTAAGATGTTGGCTGATAAACAAAAGACTTTTGATTATTTTGCGGATGAAGCACTTGCTAGTAAAAACGAAGTAGAGATTGATGATACTACATTTAGTAAAATCATGAATGAAGAAGTCACAAGAATTTCTAAGGAAATTGTCAACGAATCTTAACATTTTTATAAGATTTTAGCTCACATAATTGGTGGGTTTTTTCTTTAAAGGGAAATACAATCAAAAGAGAGGTTATTTATGCGTAAAAAGTATTTAGACAATCTTCGTTTGACTGTTGTTGTAATGGTTGTAATCTATCATGTTATTTATTTCTATAATGGCACTAATGGAACATCCTTAATGGATGCTTATTTGTACTTTGTCTATCCTTGGTTTATGTTTATCATCTTTTTAATATCCGGTATGTCTTCTTATTATTATCTTGAAAATCATGATATTAAGGAATTTATTAAAGCTAGAACTAAGAAGTTATTAGTGCCTTCAACAATTGGCGTTATTCTTTTTGGATATCCACAAGGTTATTTAAATATGTATTTCGCGAATGCTCTAGATAATATTCCTGCCGGCATCCCTTTTATCATTAAATATTTGATTATCTGTCTTTCAGGAATAGGTGTCATGTGGACAATGCAGATGTTATGGCTTTTTTCGATATGTTTAGTTTTAATCAAAAAAAGAGTAAATATAAAAGTTAATTATCTTGGCTTTATTATTTTAGGAATAATGGCTATTTTATGCGGACAAATAGGTAATATCACATTAATCCCAATGTATCGTTTTGGTTATTATGGTTTTGCGTATTTTGTAGGCTTTTTTGTTTTATCCAACGAAGAAAATATTAAGTGTTTTGAGAATATCTATTTCTTTATTATATTCATTATATTTGGAGCCTTTTATTCAATGATATTTCTTGGTCAAAATTATGCGATAGATCCTTTGTTGAGCAATCCAATTTCTTTGATATATGGCCATTTGATGCCTTTATCATTATTAGGAATTTTTAAAAAGTATTTCAATAAGAAAGAATTAGTATTGGTAAAAGATAGCTTTGGCATCTATCTATTCCACTATTTGTTTATTTGCCTAATTAGTTTGTTTATAAAGAATTATTTATTATCTTTTGTGGTGGCTATGCTAGGAAGTGTTTTCTTGTATAAAATAATTAAAAGGATTCCCGTTATTAGAATTATCCTTTTAGGAGAATAAAATGTTGGCAGAAAATTTGAGTATGTTAAGAAAGAGAAATAGATTATCCCAAGAAGAGTTGGCAGATAAACTATGTCTTTCTAGACAGACAATTTCTAAATATGAAACAGGAGAAACCATCCCTGATATATTGGTTTGTCAAAAGATGGCAGAAGTCTTTAATGTTTCTTTGGACGATTTAGTTAACTACGAAAATAATAATGATATATTAGGGATTCCTCCTAAGGGTAAGTACTTTTTTGGAACTGTTAAAGTAATTGATAATAAGATTGTTATACCTAAGAAGGCTATGAAGGTGTTTGCGATTAATGAAGGCGATAAACTAATGGTTCTAGGTGATGAAGAAAAGGGCATTGGGATTCTGAAGGAAGAAGTTCTTTTAAAGGCAATAAATAAATAGTAAAATTGAACCATGATTAAAAATGTTATATTTGATTTAGGTAATGTATTAATTGATTTTAAGCCCATTAAGTATATTAAAAGCTTAGGTTATGATGATGAAAAAGTTTTAGAAATTTTTAATAAAACTATTAAAGATCCTATTTGGGCTGATATGGATAGGGGCATTTATCGTGATAAGGAAAGCTATGTTAAGGCTTTTGAAGAAAAGTATCCTGAAATAAAAAACGATATTGATAAGTTTTTAGGTGGTCCTTGGATGGAAAATGTTATTTTTCCATTAAAAGATAATCTAAAGATGATAGACTTAGTGAAAGAAAAGGGACTAAAGTATTACATCTTATCTAATTATCCCAAGGACGCTTTTGAATATACCTATAATATGTGTCCATTTATTCAAAATGCGGATGGTATGGTCATTTCTTATGATGTTTTGATGATTAAACCGAATAAGAATATTTATTTAAAATTATTGGATAAATATGGATTGAAAGCTAATGAGTGTCTATTTATGGATGATTTGGATGTTAATGTTGATGGTGCAAAGAGCGTAGGTATTAATGCCTTTGTCTTTAAAGACTTAAAAGATGGCTATAAGAAGCTAGAAGAATATTTGAAGGGAGAATGATATGCAACAATATCTTGATTTATGTCGACATGTCTTGGAACATGGTGAAAAAAGAGAGGATCGTACTGGTACTGGTACTATTTCTACTTTTGGTTATCAAATGCGTTTTGATTTGACTAAGGGTTTTCCATTACTTACTACTAAGAAAGTATTCTATCGTGGTATTTTTGAAGAATTGTTATGGTTTCTAAGTGGCAATACCAATATTAAGCCTCTTGTTGATAAGAAGGTTGGTATTTGGAATGAATGGCCATATGATAAATATTCTAAAAGTCCTGATTTTAAGGGTGAAACTCTAGAAGAATTTATTGAAAAGATTAGAGATGATCAAGAATTTGCCGATAAGTATGGTGATTTAGGTCCTGTTTATGGTAAACAATGGCGTGATTTTAATGGGGTTGACCAAATTAGCCAATTAATCGAAGGTATTAAGAATAATCCATTTTCTAGAAGACATTTAGTAGTGGCTTATAATCCGAGTGAAGTTAAGGATATGGCTTTACCACCTTGCCATTCATTATTCCAATTCTATGTATCAGCTGATGGTAAAAAGTTATCTTGTCAATTGTACCAAAGAAGTGGTGATGTATTCTTAGGTGTACCATTTAATATCGCTTCATATTCATTGTTGTTGGCGATGGTAGCTCAGGTATGTGACCTAGAGCCATATGAATTTATCCATACTTTTGGTGATGTGCATATTTACTTAAATCATCTAGATCAAATTAATGAACAATTATCTAGAACTCCTCGTCCTTTACCTAAACTTGTTTTAAATAAGGATGTTAAGAATATTTTTGACTTTAAATATGAGGATATTAAGATTGAAGATTATGATCCATATCCTGCAATTAAGGGGGCTGTGTCTGTCTAATGTTTTCGATTATTGTAGCTTATGATGAAAATAGGGGTATTGGTAAGGATAATGATTTAGTGTGGCATATCAAGGATGATTTGAAGTTATTTAAGGAACATACTTTAAATAAGAGAATTGTCATGGGTCGCAAGACTTTTGAGTCAATCGGCAAGCCTTTGCCTAATAGACATACTTTGATTGTGTCTAATAATAAAAAAGAAGATGGTGAAAACTATTCTTATATCGATGATTTTTCTACATTCTTAAAAAAGAATATGGATACAGCTGAAGAAATTATGATCTGTGGAGGTGCTAACATTTATAGACAGGCTTTACCATATTGTAAGAAGTTATGTATCTCTAAGGTTAATGGTGTGCATGATTGCGATACTTTCTTCCCTGAATTCAATGAAAGTGATTATAAACTTATTAATACTATAAAGTACGCTGATTTTACCTATTATGAGTATGAAAGTGTTATAATTTAACGTGTTTTAAAAAAGGAGCTTTAATTAATATGCCTAGTAAATATAATTTCGATGAAATCGTATCACATTTAAAAAGTAGCGGCTTTGTTTATCAAGGTTCAGAAATCTATGGTGGTTTATCTAATTCATGGGATTTCGGTGTCTTGGGTGCTGCATTAAAAAAGAATATTAAGGACTTATGGTGGAAGGAGTTTATTGAGACTTCTCCATATAATGTCGGTATTGATAGTTCAATTATCATGAATCCTAAGACTTGGGAAGCAACAGGTCACTTAAAGGGTTTTGCGGATGCTATGGTTGACTGTAAGGAGTGCAAGAGCCGTTTTAGAGCTGACCAACTTATCGAACAAGCAACTGGTATCAGTGCTGATGGCAAGTCTTTTGAAGAGATGGATAAGATGATTGAGGAACATGATATCAAGTGTCCTAACTGTGGTAAGCATAACTTTACAAATGCTCGTGCCTTTAATCTTATGTTTAAGACTTTTATTGGTACTTTAGAGGATGCTAAGTCTGTTGTTTATTTAAGACCTGAGACTGCACAAGGTATCTTTGTAAACTTCAATAATGTTTTAAGAACTTCTAGAAAGAAATTACCATTTGGTATTGGTCAAATTGGTAAGTCATTTAGAAATGAAATTACTCCAGGTAACTTCATTTTCAGAGTTCGTGAATTTGAACAAATGGAACTAGAATTCTTCTGTAAGCCAGGAGAAGATCTAGAATGGTATAAGTATTGGGTTGATTATTGTTGGAACTTTATCTTAAAGTTAGGTATTAAGGAAGAGAATCTAAGAGTAAGACCTCATGATCCTGAAGAATTAGCTTTCTATTCTAAGGGAACAAGTGATATCGAATATGCCTTCCCATTCACTGATTGGGGTGAGGTATGGGGTATTGCCGATCGTACTGATTATGACTTAAAGCGTCATAGTGAATTCTCTGGTAAAGATTTAAATTATCTAGATCCAGAGACTAATGAAAAGTATGTTCCATATTGCGTTGAACCTTCTGTAGGTGTTGAAAGATTGTTCCTTATGGTATGTTGTGATGCTTATGATAAGGAAAAAGTTGGTGACAATGATGAGAGAATTGTTATGCATATTCATCCATCTATCGCTCCAGTTAAGGCTTGTGTATGTCCTTTATCTAAGAAGTTAAGCGAACCTGCAACTGCTTTATTTAAGGATTTAGCTGCTGATTTCCAAGTTCAATATGATGAGGCTGGTTCAATCGGCAAGCGTTATAGAAGAAATGATGCGATTGGTACACCACTTTGTATCACTTATGATTTTGATTCAGAAAATGATGGTTGTGTAACTGTGAGAGATAGAGACACAATGGAACAAGAAAGAATCAAGATTGAGGATTTAAAATCTTATATTAAAGAGAGAATTAAATATTAATTGATGATAAACAAGGAAACTATTGATGATATTCTAAGAAGCGTGGATATCGTTGATGTTATTGGTCACTATATTCCACTAGTAAAGAAGGGCAAGGGCTATGGCGCTATTTGCCCTTTTCATGATGATCATGATCCTTCTTTAAGCATTTCTCAGGATAAACAAATATATAAATGTTTTGTGTGTAATAATGGCGGTAATGCCTTTACTTTTGTCCAAAATTATAAAAAGATAAGTTTTCTAGAGGCTGTAAAAGAAGTAGCTGATATAGCTGGTAAGCCAATTGATATTGGAACATCTTATGTCAAGAAAGTAGATAAGAATGCTAGATATCATGATTTATTAAATGACTATATTGAATATACCAACTATTGTTTAACAGGTACTAAGTTAGGTCTTAGTGCTAAGGAATATCTAGTTAATAGAGGAATTGATGAAGATATCATTAATGAATTTAAGATTGGTTTTAATCCTGATAATGATAGGGTATCTACGGTTTTGAAGGCCAAGGCATATAGCGATGAAGAAATGATTAAGGTTGGTATATCAGCCTTTGGTCAAAGTGGACTATATGATATCTTTCATCATCGTATTACCTTTCCTATTTATGATAAGTATGGTCATCCTATCGCTTTTACAGCTAGGGATTATACAAACTTTAGTGATTCTAAATATATCAATAGTGCTAATACCATTTTATATAACAAGGGTAATGTTATCTTTAATTATCACAAGGCTATCGAGTCTTCTAAACAAAAGGGTTATGTGATTGTTTGTGAGGGTGTAATGGATGTCATTGCCTATAAAAGAGCCGGTATTGATAATGTGGTAGCTACTTTAGGTACGGCATGTACAAGAGAACAGGTAGCTTTATTAAAGGAATTGGCAAAGACTATCGTCTTATCTTACGATGGTGATAGGGCTGGTAGAAATGCCAATATGAAGGTTGGTAAATTATTGTTTGATGAGAATGTTCAAGTAGAGGTTATCAACAATAATAGTGAACTAGATCCTGATGAGATTGTTACTCAAAAGGGTAAGAATGCTTTACGTGATTTAGCTAGTAAGCGTTTATCTTATATTGATTATGTGATTAAGCTATATAAAGATACTTATGATTTGGATAATTATTCTAATCGTAAGAAGATGGCTTTAGATATTTCTAATCTAATTAATCAATTAAAGGATGAATATGATAGGGAGAACTATTATAACGAGCTTTATGAAATCACTAAAATTCGAATGAAAGCTAATAATAGCGTAAAAAAGGATGATTTCGGTTATAATAGTAGGGAAAAATCTTTCAATGAGCTTTTTCTTAGTGGCTTAAATAAGGCAGAACTGATTATTTTGTCGCAAATGGCTATTAGTAAAGAGGCTGTGATGATTTTTCATAAGGAATTAGGGTATTTATTAAATGATAGTGCAAGTAAGCTTGCAAGTATTATTCAAGATGAATATCGAAAAAATGGAAAGTGTGACTTATCTTTAATGATTGATGGTCTTGATGATGATAATGTCAAGGATTTAATCTTGAATATAGCTACACTTGAGAATTTACCAGATGAATTTGATAAAGATATTCTTTTAGGTTCTATCAATAAGGTCAAATTAGAAATCCTTAAACAAAAGAAGGATTATCTGAAGAAGAAGATTGAAAAAGCCGTTACGCTAGATGAAGAGACCGCAAAGGATATTAAAGAGTATACAGAGATATTAAGAGAATTGGGAGGCAAGGATGGCAAGTAAAAAAGAAGTAAAAGAAGAAGTAGCAGTTGAAGACGTGGAGCCTTCTAAGAAAAAAGAAGCTAAGCCAAAGAAACAAATTTCTATCGCTAAGCCAAAAAGATATGAGCCAAGAGTTATTAGAGAAGATAAGAAACCTGCATCAGGTTCTACTTTAACTAGTAGAAAGTTTAATGACTTAGATGAATTAAAGGGTTTCTTGATTGAGTTAAATAAGACTAAGGCTGATATTGATCAAAAGGATGTTATTCAAGCTCTAGATCGTTTCGATATGACTGATGATGATATCGAGGCTTTCTATGATTGGGCAAATGAAGAGGGTGTCGATTTTGTCGAAGAGGAAGAAGCTGAAGAAGATTTAGCTGATGATGATTATCTTTTGGGTGATGATGAAGAAGAGAATCAGGATTCTGAAAGAAATATCGTTATTAACTATGAGGATGCTAGTAAATATACTAAGGTAAATGATCCTGTTAAGATGTATCTAAAGGAAATCGGTAGAGTTCCTTTGTTGAAGGCAGATGAAGAAATTGAAATCGCCAAGAGAATTGAGGCAGGTGGTCCTGATGCTGAAGATGCTAAGAAGGAACTAGTTAGTGCTAACTTACGTTTAGTAGTAGCTATTGCCAAGAAGTACACTGGTAGAGGTATGTTGTTCTTAGATTTGATTCAAGAGGGTAATCTTGGTTTGATTAAGGCTGTTGATAAGTTTGACTATCATAAGGGCTTTAAGTTTTCAACTTATGCCACTTGGTGGATAAGACAGGCTATTACTCGTGCTATTGCCGACCAAGCAAGAACAATCAGAGTTCCTGTTCATATGGTTGAAACTATCAATAAGATGACAAGAATTCAAAGACAATTAGTTCAAGAATTAGGTAGAGATCCAAGTGCTGAAGAAATTGCCGAGAAGATGGGTGGTGGAATGTCTGCTGATAAGGTTAGAGATATCCAAAAGATTGCCCTAGATCCAGTTTCTTTAGAGACTCCAATTGGCGAAGAAGACGATTCTCATTTAGGTGACTTTATTGAGGATGAATCTACTATTTCTCCTACTCAATTTGCGAATAATGAGTTGTTGAAGGAAGAGATTGATCTTGTTTTACAGACTTTAACTGAAAGAGAAGAGAAGGTTTTAAGATTAAGATTTGGTCTTGAAGATGGTAGAACTAGAACACTAGAGGAAGTTGGCAAGGAGTTTGATGTTACAAGAGAGAGAATCAGACAAATTGAGGCTAAGGCTTTAAGAAAGCTAAAAAATCCTACTAAGTGCAAGCGTTTAAAAGAATTCATGGATGACAGACACTAATGTTATCGAATAGATTATTAGAAATTGCGAAGTTAGTTGATAAGAATAAGGTAGTATATGACATAGGGAGTGACCATGGCTTGCTACCTTGTTTTTTAGTACTTAACGATATTTGTCCTAAGGCTTATGCGGTAGATAATAAGGTTGGCCCTTTAAATAGAACAAAGGAAGCAATCGAAAAATATAAGCTTGAGGGTAGGGTTGTTCCTATCTTGAGTGATGGTTTAAATGATGTTGGTGCTGACGCTCAAATTATTACTATTGCTGGTATGGGTTATTTTACACTTATGGATATTTTTGAGGGTAAAGATTTAAATAAGTATGAAAAGCTAATTATTCAAATTAATAAGGATGTTGATAAGTTACGTAGATATATTAGTGATCATAACTATACAATCTTAGATGAGTGTATCGTGAAAGAGGATAAGTTTTATCAAATTATTGTCTTTAATACTAATTATCATGATGCTTATAGTGAAATGGAAATAAACTATGGTCCTATCCTATTAAAAGAGAAATCTTTATGTCTTAAGGAATATCTTGAGGAACTACTTATTAAGAATAAAATGATCTATGAAAGATGTTTAAACGAGAAGGCTCTTAAAAAAGTAAATGAAATAGAGTCACTTCTTGGTATAATAGTTAACGGTTAATAAAAAAGGGGAGCTTTTATTATGTTGAATTTGAATTTTCCAAGTTCTAAGGCTTTTACAAGTAAAGAGAACTTTAAGGAAACTTTTACTACTAATCTAGAATTAAGGTTTGGTAAGTCAGTTGAGGAATCTACTAAGTATGAGAAGTATGAAGTGCTTGGTGAAATCATCATGGCTTATGCGATGAAGAATTGGAAGAAGACAAGAGAGACTGTTAAGAAGGAACAAGGAAAGTCTTTGTATTACTTCTCACTTGAGTTCTTAATGGGTAGAATGTTAAGCAATAACTTAAGATCTTTAGGTTTATATGAGGTTACATATGATGCCCTAGAGGAATTAGGCGTTGATTTAAATGAAATCGAAGACTGTGAAGCTGATGCTGGTTTAGGTAATGGCGGTTTAGGTAGACTTGCTGCTTGTTTCTTAGATTCATTAGCTAGTTTAGATTATCCAGGTAATGGTAATACTATTAGATATCGTAATGGTTTATTTAAACAATTAATCATCGATAATCAACAAGTTGAAGTACCAGATCAATGGTTAAGATATGGTTATCCATGGGAAATCAGAAAAGCTGATAAGGGCGTTTTAGTTAGATTCTATGGTGATATTGAAGTAAGTAGAGATGAAAAGGGTGACCTTAGATTTGAACATAAGAATTATGAAGAAGTATTGGCTGTACCATATGATATGCCAGTTGTTGGTGCTGATACTTTTACTACTAATACTTTAAGAATGTGGTCTGCAGAACCTTCTGATAATCTTCCAAGCCATATGGCTTATCCTGATTATCTTCAAGATGTTGAAAAGATTTGTTTAAATCTATATCCAGAAGATTATACAGAAGATGGTAAGTTAACTCGTATTAAACAAGAATATTTCTTCGTGTCTGCTGGTTTACAAACAATTATTAGAGAACATTTAAGAAATTATCCAAGTCTTGATAATTTCGCTGATAAGACTGTTATCCAATTAAATGATACTCACCCTGCACTTGCAGTTCCTGAGCTAATGCGTATTTTAATGGATGATTATGATTATTCATGGGATAAGGCCTTTGATATTGTTAAGCATACATTTGCTTATACAAATCACACAGTATTACAAGAAGCTCTTGAAAAGTGGCCTGTTAAGTATATTCAAATGTTGCTTCCAAGAATCTATTTAATCATTGAAGAAATCGATAATCGTTTTGTTCATTCTTTAAAAGAAATGGGTAAGGATGATAACTTCATTGATTCAGTTAGAATCATTTCTAATGGTAGTGTTAAGATGGCTTTCTTATCTATCGTTGGTTCTTTCTCTGTCAATGGTGTTGCCAAGATTCACTCAGAAATCTTAATTAAGGATACTTTCAAGAATTTCTATGAGATTTATCCTAATATGTTTAATAACAAGACTAATGGTATTACTCAAAGAAGATGGTTATTGTATTCAAATTCTGAGTTAACTAAGTTAATTGAGAAGTATACAAAGACTAATTTATTGAAGGATTTTGATTCTATTAGTGAATTAAATAAGTATTTGGATAATAAGGAACTTCAAAAGGAATTCTTAGCTGTTAAGAAGGGCAAGAAGGTTGAATTAGCTAATTACTTGAATAAGTTATATGGAATTGAATTAGATCCAAATAGTATCTATGATGTACAAGCTAAAAGACTTCATGCATATAAGAGACAACTTCTTAATATCATGTATGTAATTTCTTTATATCATCGTATTCATAGTGAACCAGATTTCAATATGCCTAAGACTACATTTATCTTTGGTGCTAAGGCAGCTGGTACTTACTATTTCGCTAAGGATGTTATTAGATTGATTAACTGTGTTGGTGAGACTATCGATAATGATCCTCTAGTTTCTAAGTTCATTAAGGTTGTCTTTATTCCTAACTATCGTGTAACAATCGCTGAAAAGTTAATGCCTGCTGCTGATGTTTCTGAACAAATTTCTACAGCTGGTAAGGAAGCAAGTGGTACTGGTAACATGAAGTTCATGATGAATGGTGCGGTTACTTTAGGTACTATGGATGGTGCTAATGTTGAGATTAGAGGTCTAGTTGGTGATGATAATATCGTTATCTTTGGTATGAGTGAGGATGAAGTGGTTGCTAGAAAGCCAAGTTATAAGCCTTATGAGTATTACCAAAATAATGCTGAAATTAGAAGAATTATCGATTCATTGACTGATGGTACTTTCCATACTGATAAGAAGGCGTTTGAAGACTTAGCTAATGAATTCTTATTGAGAAATGATGAATATATGATCTTAGCTGATTTTGAATCTTATAAGCAAGCTCATGATAAGATTTATGGTTTATATCAAGATGAAGAGAAGTGGGCTAGAATGTGTTTAGCTAACATCGCTAATTCAAGTTTCTTCTCAAGTGATAGAACTATCAATGATTATGTTAGAGATATCTGGCATTTAGATCGTTTAGAAGAATCTAAATAAGTTATACAAAGGGGTTACTAATAATAACTCCTTTTTTAATGAAAAAGAAGATCTTTTATTAGGTAAATTAAGGATAATTGTGGAGGATAATTGCGGATGTTGAATTTATATTTATGGTGTAGACATTTAAATGATAATAGTATATACTATGTATATACAAAAAGGAGGAATTAATATGCCTATCATTACTATTCAAAAATGGGGAAATAGCCAAGGAATAAGAATTCCTAAAAGCATTTTAAAAGCTATTCATTGGAAAACTGATGAAGAATTATCTATTTTTACTGAAAACGATAAGATTATAATTGAACCTGCAAAAAAGAGAAAGAATATTGTTGAACTTTTTGAAAATTATGATGGAGAATATGAACCTGTTGAAATGGAATGGGGAGACCCGGTTGGTGAAGAGATATGGTAAAGCAGGGCAATATCATCAAAGTAAATTTCAATCCTCAAGCTGGACACGAACAAGCAGGTTATAGGCCTGCTCTTGTAATTAGTAATAATTTTTTTAATGAAAAAACCAATGTAACAATTGTTTGTCCTATTACTAATACAAATAATAAGTTTCCTTTGCATGTTCCTCTTGATAATAGAACATCTACAACAGGTGTTGTTTTATGTGAACATATAAAGGCATTAGATTTAAACGCAAGAACTTATAAGGTTATCGAAGAAATTCCTAGTGATTTATTAGAAAAAGTAATTGATATTGTTTTTTCGGAAATCGAAATGTTAAACGAAGAAGATTATGAATAGTATCTTTGCAAATAATTTATTGTCAATGGGTGGATGAAATATTATTGTTCACTCTTTTTTAATTTCTTGGTGCTATCATAAAGAAAAAGGATACAAACTTATGAAAACATTAAAAGTATTATTGATTGCTGTGCTTGTTTTAACGCTTGGTGCTTGTAATGAGAAAGCGGTTGAGAAAAAATCTTTGCCTGATGAGTGTATGCTTTATTATCATTTGGCTGATGAGGATATTGTGGCTAATGATGATTCACTACCCTTGGAAGAAATAGGTTCTAGGACTTATAGTGTTTGGTATGATAATCAATATCTAGGTGTTGTTAGGAAGGAATTTGATGAGGGAATAAAACTTGAGGATATCATGTCAGATGGTTCTTCTTTTGCGAATAAGGAAGGCTATTTCTTGTGGGATTCTAAAAGATATACACCAATTTATTTGGATGTTAAGGGTGGCTATGTGCCTAATGTTTCACCCAATGAAGAGGGTGGCGTTTTGTGGCTTAATATAAATGGTGAATGTTTTGGCGATGGTGGCGCTATTGATGTTTCTTGTTTCAGTGGCTTTAATACTGTAATTATTTCTGGAAAGGGTAAATTAGAGATAGAAGGTGGCATCGAGTGTGGCGGTGGTACTTTAGCTTTACCAGCTTTGATTATTGATGGTGATATTGAATTAGAATGTGATTCTATCAGTGTTACAAAGAATGATGACAATATTCCTGCTTTGTATGTAAGAAATGGCAAGGTAGACGCTGATCAAATATTTGTTTCTGGTGATGTACTAATAAGTGGCGGAGATGTAGAAACAGATATGATTGTTGATCCTTTAAATGTAGTTGTACGTGGTGGTGAATTTCAAATGGAACAGTGGGGTGGCATTTCACCTAATATCATCTTATCTGGTGGTGATTTAACTTGTAGTGGTTGGTTGTCTGAAGGAACTGTCGCTTATGTTGGAAAGGGCACAATGAGCGCTAATGGTTTAAAGTATAATACCAATGTTCATGTATATGATGATGGTAAGATAATTGATTTGATGGAAAAAGAGGACTAATCGATAATGATTGGTCCTCTTAGTTCTTGTTTCAGATAAGCTTTTCTATCGCTTGTATAGGATGCATAGATGTTAGCAACTTTCCATTCAATATTTTTATAAGTTTCAGGGATGTTTTTAAATTGAGTAACAACCTTAAAATCTTCTCTGTCTCTAAATTGTTTTAAGTATTCTCTACCCTTAGAATTAAAGCCCAGTACTCTAATGTAATTTAGGGGCTCTAGTGCTTTATATTCTTCTTTGGTGATATTGTTTATGACATTCATACAAATGCGTTGTATACGGGCTCTTGTGTATCTTCTAGATACAGAAGCTTTAATAAAGTCTTCATATGTATCATTTTCATAAGCATTCTTTATCAAAAGATTTTCAATCCCTTCAGATACTAAGAAGATATCTTCAAGTCTTTTCTTATCACTTGTAAGTAGTATTCTTTGTAGATAAGGATACAAGTCATCGTTGAATAATGGCTCATTAACATTGATAGGAGTAGCTTTTGTGTAGTCTTTATTATTCTTTATAGCTAATCTAATGGCCTTTGCGCTAGCTATTTCTTCTAATTCATCACTATGATAGCTATTAGTCCTTTGAATCAAATAAGGCTTAATATTAGTATCCTCTAAGGCTCTTAGATAACTGATGCCTAAGATATCATTGGGATATAGACTTCCTGCAAGTAAGCCATAGGCCTTAGGGAAAGAGTTTCCCTTGTCCATGATTTCTTTTAGATAATCAATTTCAATATTATATGAGGCAAAGTCTTTAAGTTCTTCTAGATTATTAGTTTCCGAGCCAAAGACTAGGTTGTTGATGCCTAATTTATTTAATAGTTCAACACTTCTCTTACCAAAGACACTGCTATTTTGTAGGGTATAGATATAGGGTAGTTCTACAACTAAATCAACGCCATGTTCTAGGGCAGCTTTAGTTTTATCGAATTTATTAATAATTGATATTTCACCACGTTGGGTAAAGTTTCCTGATGTAATGGCAATTATTAAATCAGGATTGGTTAATTCCTTTGTTTTGTTTAGGTGATATAAGTGTCCATTGTGAAATGGATTATATTCTACAATAATTCCGCTAATGTTCATGTTTGTTATTATATAATGAGCACATGAAAATATGTTTTAAAGATTTGCGTAATATCGCTAACGATAAAAGATATGACATTAAGTTCGATGTAATTGAACCTAGTGATAAGACTTTCTTATATCGTTTAGAGGATGTTGAAGGCCATGTAACTTTCTATTATGATTTGGATGATAAGTTATGTATCAAATATCATGTAGAGGGTACGATGATTTGTCCTGATTCTTTTACTTTTGAAGAGATTGAACATGATTATATGGCAGAGGATGAGGATTTTGTTACGTATAAGGAAGATGAAGAGGGCTTCTATTTATACGATAATATGGAACTTTCGGACTTTGTAATGTTCATAAGTTTACCAGAAGTTCCAATTATTGTTGAAAATCCGAATAAAAAAAGATATTATAGTGGGGATGGCTGGACAATTTCATCTGAAGAGGAGTATAATAGACACTCGAAGGAAGTAATTGATCCTCGGTTAGCAAAGTTATTGGAGTATAAGGAGGAATAACATTAGATGGCAGTTCAACAAAGAAGAAATTCTAAGACACGTAAGGCTAAAAGAAGAACTCACTATAAACTAAGTGCTCCTGCGATGGTTAAATGTCCATCTTGTGGAGAATACAAATTAGCTCATAGAGTTTGTGCTAAATGTGGTGCTAAATAATGATCGCTGAATAAGCGATTTTTTATTACCTTTTTTGTAGATTTTCTATTTATTTTTTGATACACATCCTTGTATAATCAAGAAGTCGTTTTTTATAGCAACTTATAAATACTATAGTAAATAGACAAAAGGGGATATTTTATGAAAGTTAAACGTAGTTTAGTTACTGTAGTATTAATAGTTTTAATAATTCTATCAGGTTGTTCACAAGTTAAAGAAGAAGAGAAAGATAATCATCTAACTGTTTTCTTATGGGAAAGTAGATTGATTAAATATCTTGTGCCATATATTCGTGAACAATTCCCTGATAAGGATATTGAATTTATTGCCGGTAATAATGATACTGACTTATATTCTTACTACAATGAACATGGGCAATTACCAGATATCATCACCGTACGTAGATATTCTGGTACTGATGCGATTGATTTAAGGGATGAGCTATTAGATTTAAGCGCTTATGATATCGTAACTAAGTATTATAATTATGCACTTCAATATTACTATAATAGCGATAACAGTATTAATTGGTTACCAGTATGTGGTATTCCTCAAACTATTATTGCCAATAAGACCCTATTTGATAGATATGATATTAAGATTCCAACAAACTATGAAGAATATGTGAAGGCTTGTGATAAGTTCTACAAACTAGGCATTAAGCCTTATTCAATGGACTTAGCTGAGGATTGGTCAAATCATGAAATAATTCAAGGAGCTGCCATTGGCTTATTTACATCACTTGAAGGTATCAAATGGCGTAATGAGGTTGAAAGTACCAAAGGTGATATTCTATTTGACGATGAATTTTGGCTTAAAGTATATGAACAAACAAGTCAATTTATCAAAGACACTCATTTTACAGCTGATGATTTAAATGTTGGTGTTGATGAAGGCTGGGAAATGTTTATAAATGAAGAATCTGCTATGTTTCATGGAACACCAGATATTTTAAAAAATTCCGAAAAAGAGATGAATGGTGCTGAACTTATTCGTTTACCTTATTTCTCACAAGATGATGAAGAAGGGTATATTTATACGTCCACTTCTTTGCATGTTGCCTTAAATAAAAACTTAAAGGACAATAAGGAAAAATTAGAAACTGCCTTAGCTGTTGTTGATTGTATGATTTCTGAAAAAGGTCAACAATTAATTTCTGATGGTGGTGAAGTTATTTCTTTTAACTTAGATGTACCTTCGACAATGAATGTGAATAAAGGTTTAGAAGAACAACTTAATAAGAATAACTTCTATCTTAGATATGCTAGTCAAAAGTCTTTTAAGGCGGCATATGACTCAATCCATGGTTTATTATCAGGTCGAATGGATGAACAAGAGGCTTATAAGGCTTTAGTTGATGGCATAAATAATAATAATAATAATACAGAGCCTGTTATCAGCTTTGAGAATGATTATTCAATTTTCTTAAACAAGAATAATGGTAGAGACGGGGCTAGTTCAATTCTTACTACCGTGGCTAAAAAGATGGGCGCTGATTTAGCTTTATCACCATATTATTATTTCACTTCATCTATTTATAAGGGTGATTGTAGTGCTAAGCGTATCAAATTAATGATTGCCCAAGATACTAACGCTAGATTGTATTTATTAAAGTTAACTGGTAAAGAAATTTACGAATTAGTTGATCGCTATCTAAGCACAAACGATGGAGATATCACGGTTACTAATAAGTATGAATTACCAATTGCCTCAGGTATGAAGTTGGTTCTAGACAAAGATTTAAAACTAACAGATATCTTAGTTGATGGTGAAACAATCGATTTAGATAAAGAATATTCAATTATGTTGTTAGAAGGAATGATGCCTACTTTAAAGGCTTTATATGACAAGGATTATGAGCCAATCGAGAATAGTGGTTTATCAATTGAATGGAATGATTATGCATCTTTAGACCAACAACCAAGTGCTCCTGAGGATTATATAGAAATTAGAGAATAGTTATGAAAATAAAAGACATCGCAAAAAATAGATCATATTTATTAACTGTTTTTGTAGTACTTATCGTTGGGGCTTTAATTACCTTGGGCCTTCTATTAGCTAAGATGAATAGCTACGTGGTTGAAAATGGTGAGTTAAGTTTGGATGCAGTTGATGAACAGATTCAACAAACCTTCGATTTACAATTGGATAACTGTTATAGACAATTACAGTTTATAAGTGATTATGTATATGATGGTAAACAAATTGATTTAGATGATGAATTGGCTAAGGAATTCTTTAGTATGTGGCAAGCTAAATTTGATGCCGAGTTGTTGTTTATGAAGGAAAATGGCTCAATTCTTAGAACTGATGGAACTGAGTCGAAGCTAGATATTTCTACTTCGCTTTTAATGAAATTAAAAGAGGGGAAGAATATCGCCAAAATTATTTCAACAAAGTATAAACAAGAAAATGATTCTGAATTCTTAATGGCAATACCTTGTAAAGAATATGTTGTCGATGGGCAAACTTGCAATGCCTTGGGTGCTGTGATTAATCGAGAGAAACTAGATTCTTTATTAAAAATAAGCGGATATGGCGGAAAAGCTTATATCTTTATGATTAATAAAGAAGGTTATGTGATTTATTCCAATATAGATGGTAATAAGTATTTTCAAAACTATAACTTATTAAAACATTTAGTGGTTGAAGCAGAAATGAGTGAGGCGCAGGCTCAAGCTTTAAAGAAATCATTTGATAATCGTGAAACTGGTGCTGAACTTTTTAAAAATGGCAAGGCTTTTTACTTGGGATATAGACCAATCAATAATAATGATGCGATGATTGTGGCTATTATTCCTAAGAGTGTAGTGGATAATTCTTTGGTTTCTTATCAAAATACAGTCTTTCTAATTTCTATTGTCATGGGGCTAACTATTGTCTTGTTATTTACTGGCTTAAGCTATAGTGCTTCAAAGGTAAAGATAGCTAATGAAGAAATGAAATTCAAAGAGTTAGAGCTTAAGAATATGAAGAAATTAGAAGAGATTAATAAAAATCTTGAACTTGCTCAAAAAACTACTGCTGAGGCTTTAATGAGTGCTGAGAATGCTAATAAGGCTAAGACTGATTTCCTTGCGAGTATGTCTCATGATATAAGAACACCTATGAATGCGATTGTGGGTATGACTTCTTTGATTGAACATGACGCTTATAATAGTGATAAGGTTAAAGAATATACCAAGAAGATAGATATAGCTTCGCATCAATTATTAGGCATTATTAACGATGTGCTTGATATGAATAAGATTGAATCAGGTAAGATGGTTTTACGTAATAATGATTTTTCTATCGTAGAGCTAATCGAAGAAGTTGAAACTGGTTTTATTTTTAGAACTCAAGAAAAGAATCAAAGCTTTGAAGTGATTAAAAAGAATATCAAACATGAATGGGTGAACGCTGATAAGAATCGTATTGTGCAAATATTGAATAACTTATTGTCTAATGCGGTTAAGTATACTGCTGTTGGTGGTGATATTAAGTTTTTAATACAGGAGTGTGATACTACTTCTAAAACTTATGCTAAATATAAGTTTGTGGTAGAAGACAATGGTATGGGTATGGATCCATTGTTTAAAGATAAGATTTTTGATGCCTTTACAAGAGAAGAAACTTCCTTTACTAACAAGATACAAGGAACTGGCCTTGGAATGGCTATCACTAAAAACTTAATAGAGGCTATGGGTGGCGCTATTAAGGTTGAAAGTGAAAAGGGTAAAGGTTCAACTTTTGAAGTCCTATTAGACCTTAAAATCGTTAATAAAAATACTGTCAAAAAGGAAGAAAAGCTTGAAGAAACTTATGATGATATCTTAAGGGGTATGAGGTTTCTATGTGCTGAAGATAATGAAATAAATGCTGAGATTCTTGAAGAATTATTAAAGATGGAAGGGGCTACTTGTAAAATCCATGATGATGGTGAAAAGATAGTTGATGCATTTAAAGAATCTAATGATTATGATGCGATCTTAATGGATGTACAAATGCCTATTATGAATGGTTATGAGGCAACTAAATTAATCAGGGAAATGGATAAGGATATTATTATTATCGCTATGACGGCCAATGCTTTCTCTGAAGACATTCAACATTCTCTAGAAGCTGGTATGAATGCCCATGTTTCTAAGCCTGTTGATATGAAGGTGTTAAAGAAGACTATCTTTGATTTAAAAAACAAATAAGTTATTATTAATTTGAGGCATGTGAGGCTTAAATTTTCCCTTGAAAGCTGATATACGATATGTGGGGTGCACCAATTGGTGAGGGGGCCCACGGCATTCCTTAAACATTATGAAGGTTTCTTTTAAAAAGAAGCCTTTTTTAATTGACTTTGGTACCCAAAATATTGAATAATAGTGGTAGAGAATGGTAAAAAGTGGGGAGAAGTGGTAGATGTTTATAGGTGAATATTCACATAACCTTGACAACAAGGGAAGAATAATCATCCCAAGTAAGTTCAGAGAAGAACTTCACTCATCTTTTATTTTGACCAGAGGTCTTGATGGTTGTTTAACAATTTATTCAGTTGAACAATGGAACAAGATCTTTGAGAAGATAAATAAACTTCCAACTACTAAAAAAGCCGTTAGACAATATACCAGAGTATTAACTAGTAATGCATCTGAATGTGTACTAGATAATCAGGGTAGAATACTTATTCCAAGTAACTTGTCAGTACCTTTAGGAATCAAGAAAGAATGCGTTATCGTTGGTGCTAATGATCATATTGAAATTTGGAATAAAGAGACTTGGGATGAGTACTTGCTTGAGGCTGATGCCAACTTCGAGGAAGTAGCTGAGAATTTAAGTGATTTGTTAGAAGATGAGTAAACATATTAGCGTGCTTCTAAACGAAGCGATTGACATGTTAGATGTCAAAGAAAATGGAATCTACATTGATGGTACTTTAGGCAGAGGTGGCCATAGTGAGCAGATTTTAAAAAGATTAAAGGGCGGTAAGTTATATTGTTTCGATTTGGATAATGTAGCTATTGCCGAATCTAAGGAAAGATTAAACGCATATCAAAATGTTGAATTTATCCATGATAACTATAAGAATATGTTTGGCTATGTAGATAAGGTTGATGGAATAATCTTAGATCTAGGTGTATCTTCTCCACAATTTGACGAAAGTGAAAGAGGTTTCTCATACCGCTTTGACGGTCCATTAGACATGAGAATGAATAAAGATGATAAGTTAAGTGCTTATGAAGTCATTAATCATTACTCTAAAGAAGAATTAGAACATGTATTAAGGGACTATGGTGAAGAGAAATATTATCGTAGTATTGTCTCTAATATCTTAAAGGCAAGAGAAGAGAAGGCTATTGAGACAACATTTGAATTAGTTGAAGTCATTAAAAAAAGTTTACCTTATAAGGTATTAAATTCTAAGGGGCATCCAGCTAAACAAACTTTCCAGGCTATTAGAATTGAAGTTAATCATGAACTTGATTCATTGAAGGAATTCTTAAATAGTTTTGAAGGGAAGCTTAATAATGATGGAAGAGTAGTTATTATTACTTTCCATTCATTGGAGGACAAACTAGTTAAATATAAGTTCAAGGAACTAAGTACGGTAGTTGATGATTTAAGAATCGCTAAGTTACCTAGTGAAATTGAAACTGCTGATTATACATTATTATCACGTAAGGCCGTAATAGCAAGTGATGAAGAATTGACAAATAACCCAAGAAGCAAGAGTGCAAAGTTAAGAGGTATTAAATATGGGAAAGATTTACAAGAAAAAAAGAAAAACAAATAAGTTCAACCAAGGAGCAACTATATTTTTCTCTTTTGCGGTGGTAGTATATTTAGGTGTGTCTCTTTTTGTGGGCACCGCTAATACAAACTTAACTATGGAAATTCAAAATATCACAAATAGAATTAGTGAATTAAAGTTAGAAAATGAAAAAATGAGTATTTCTATTAGTTCACTAGAGAATAAGGATCGTGTCTATACTATGGCTTCTGATGCTGGGCTTGATCAAAACCAAGATAATTTAATTTCTTTACAAGGAGTTAACTAATGAAACGAAGCAATAATATGCTTCGTCTTATTTATATTTTGGCAACGACAGTGATGATACTATGTGTCATCAATGTTTTTATTGTGGCTGTTGGTAAATTACACTTAAGATCTTTAACAAGTCTTGATTCATATATTCAATCTGTTTCCTTAGTATCAGAAACCCTTAGAGCTAAAAGAGGTAATATCTATGATGCCAATGGAGAGATAGTGGCCCAGGACCAAAAGACTTATGATGTCATTTGTTACTTAGATTCAAGTAGAATGAACGGTAAAAAGCCTGCTTATGTAGTGGACCCTTTATATACTTCGCAGGTCCTAGCGAGAATTCTTGATGGTGATCAAAGTGAAATTTATTCTTTACTTACAAGTAATCCTGATTTATATCAAACTGAAATTGGTTTGACTGGTAAGAATATTTCTGAGGAACAGAAGAACGAGATACTTGCAACTCCAGAAATCTATGGCATAGGCTTTAAGGAATCATATAAAAGAGTCTATTCTACATCTTATTTTGCGCCTTATTTGATTGGTTTTGCCCAATCAGATGAAACTGGTAAGTTAGTAGGTAAGATGGGACTAGAGAGCTATTTAAATGAAGAATTAAGTGGTACTGATGGAAGCCATATCTATCAACAAGATAAAAATGGCTATATCTTAACAGGAATGTATGAGGAAACAACTCCCGCCAAGAATGGTTATGATGTATATACAACACTTGATTCTTCTATTCAACAAGCATTACAGACGGCCTTTGAAGATGTTGCTAAGGATAATAATGCATCTAAGGCTTGGGGAACAGTAGTTGAAATAAGTACAGGTAAGATTAAGGCTTGGGGTCAATATCCAAGTTTTGATCCTAACTTATTAAATATTGAAGATTACAATAACGTCGGTGCTCAAGTACCATATGAACCTGGTTCTGTTATGAAAGCTTTTATCTATGCAGCAGCTATGGATATGGGTGTATATGATGGTAATGCTTATTTTGATTCATCATCATTCTGTTATTATGGTGCAAACCCATATCGTGTATATAGCGGTAGTAGCTATGGTTGTATTTCTAATGCGGCAGGCAAGTCATGGGGAACTATTCCACTTGATTATGGTCTAATTTATTCAAGTAATGTCGCTACAAGTACTTTATTAACTGATTATGTAGGTGTTGAAAACTTCTCTAATTATTTGGATGCCTTTGGTTTCTTTAAACTAGTTGATACCGATGGTATTTTAGAGACCAATGGTCTTAAGAATTATAAGTATCCAAGTGAAAAGTTAGCTTTAACATATGGACAGGGAAGCAGTGTTACAATGTTGCAACTAGTTCAGGCTTATACTGCTATTTTTGGCAATGGTGAGATGTTGAAGCCTTATTATATTGATAAGGTTGTTGACAAAGAAAATGATGAAGTTATTTATCAAGGTCAAAAGACAGTGGTAGGAACTCCTATTAAAGAGAGCACTGCCAAAGAGATTCAAGCTTTAATGGAAAGAGTAGTAAGTGACAAGAGTGGTACTGCTAAGTTCTATGCGGTTGATGAAGTTGATATTATGGCTAAGACCGGTACCTCTGAAATTTCCACTAACGGTAGCTATGGATCTAGTGATTCTATCACTTCTGTTATGTTAGCTTTCCCGGCAGAGAGTCCTAAGTATATGATTTATTTTGCCTATGTTTCACCATATGATTACTATAATCATACTTATTCAACTCCAATTAAGAATTTAATTAGAAGAGTAGCTCTTTTAACTGAGGTTGGCTATTCTAATATGGACACTCTAAAGACTACTAATGTGGTTAAGGAAGAGATGCCTAATGTTTTGAATAAGAATATTAATGAGGCAACTGATATCTTAAACAATTCTTATAATTTAAGAGTTATTAAAATAGGAAATGGTGATACAGTTACTGACCAATATCCTTCTAATGGTGAACAAGTATATACCAACTCAAGGGTATATTTAAGGACTGATTGTGACGTTGTTTTGCCTGATTTTACAGGTTGGACAAAGAAGGAAATAGTAGAATATGCCAACTTTACAGGTTTGAATATAAAGGTTAATGGTCAGGGAATTTGCAGTAATCAGTCAATTAGTGCTGGTACAACTGTAGATAAATATGATTTAATAGTTATCGACTTGTCTTTAATTGATTCAAATGTTTCGACTTATACAAAGACTGATGATATTATTGATGACGAAGAATAAATATAGGAAGTATAAAGTATGGATTTTTATTTAGTAGCCATTTTAGGCTGTGTATTATCTTTTTTAGGTGTTTATTTCTTAATGCCACCTTATATTAAGGCATTAAAAGAACATAACATTAATCAATCAGTTAGTGAATATGCACTAGAAGAATATAAGACTAAACAAAAGACTCCTATCATGGGTGGACTATTGTTTGTGGTGGTACCAGTAATTGTTTATCTTGTCATTAACATGTCTAATGTTCAAGACAGACTAGCTAACATGGTCTTATTATCATATATCTTATTTTGTTTAGTTGGTTTTGGCGATGATATTTTAATCATCTTAAGAAAGAATAATGAAGGTTTATCTCCAAAGCTTAAATTAATTCTTGAATTTATTTTTGCGATTATTATTTATCTTATTTATAAGGATTCGCTAAGCTTTAAGGTTGATCTTCCTTTATTAAAGAAAACTATTGAACTTTCATGGTTTATCTATCTACCATTTATCATCTTAATGTTTCTAGGTGAGGCTAATGCGGTTAACTTTACTGACGGCATGGATGGTTTGTGTGCTGGTGTTTCAACTATTTCTTTATTAGCTTATTTAGTAATTTTACTTCTATCAGCTAAGTATAATATCTTTATTTTAGTATCTTGTATCATTGGTGGCTTATTAGCTTATTTATGTTACAATCACTTCCCAGCTAAGATTTTTATGGGTGATAGTGGTTCTCTTGCACTAGGTGGTTTATTTGCATCTATCGCATTAGCTACTAATTCGGAGATTGTCTTATTATTTATTGGTGGTGTCTTCTTAGTTGAAATGTTCTGTGTTTGTATACAACAGATTGCGGTAAGAGTCTTCCATAAGCGTGTTTTCTCTTATACACCAATTCATTATGCCTTTGTCTTAAAGGGTCATAAGGAGACTACTGTAGTAAAAAGATTCTATATTTTAACTTTAATTCTTTCTGTAATTGGTCTTGTACTTTATATCTTCTAATGGAATATCGTTATCATCAAGGAAACTTATTAGATAATATTTATTTAATAAATAATATTCAAAAGAGCGATCTAGAAATAGAACGTTTTGACAATATAAACTATCATCAAAGTCTTTTTGACTTTAAAGATAAATTATTAACTTTAAAAGATAAACACATCTTAATCGTAGGTGACTATGATTGTGATGGTATTTGTGCTACTACAATTACTAAAAGATTATTGGAACACTTAGGAATCAATAATAGCTACTATATTCCATCTAGAATTGATGAGGGCTATGGCTTAAGTGAAAAGATTGTGTCTATCGCCCATAAACATCATTATGATGTGATTATCACGGTTGATAATGGGGTATCAGCTACAAGTTCTATTTCTTTAGCTAATTCATTAGGCATTAAGGTAATGATAATTGATCACCATGAATATGTTGATATACCTGATTGTTATGGCTTTATTCATCCTAATTTATTAGATAAGGATTTTAATAAGTTATCAGCTGGAGCCTTGTGTTATCTATTGTCTACCTTGTTTTATGAAGACGATTATTCGTTAGTGCTAGGTGGCCTTAGTATTCTTAGTGATATGGTAGGGGTTTTGAATTATAATCGTTATCTTCTTAAGAAGATGATGAATGTATTAAATACAAGTGATATGTATCAAATTAAACTTTTAAATGGTGCTAGTATCGACTATGATTCTTTATCATTCAATGCGATTCCAAAGATTAATGCGGTATCTAGAATGGGCTATAATGCCAACATTTTAGTTAAGTATTTCTTAAGTGATAAGGATGAATGTATAAAACTTCTTGATTCTATTAATAAGATTAATGATTATCGTAAAAACGAGACTAAGTCAGAATGTGATTTAGCTTTAAGTATGTTGAATAGAAAAGATAAGTTAGCTTTGATAGTGTCTAGTGAATTTAAAGAGGGTATCTGTGGTCTTATTGCCAATAGGATTTCTCTAAATTATGATGTACCTTGTATAGTCTTTTCTAAGAAAGATGGACTACTTAAAGGATCTGGAAGAAGTAGGGAGAATTTTAATATCTATGAATATTTATTAGATACTAAAGACTTGTTTACTTCATTTGGGGGACATGGGCAGGCTTGTGGTGTTTGTTTAGAGGAGTCTAAATTAGATGATTTAAAAGCTTATATTGATACCCATAAGTTAAATATGTTGGATTATCATAAGGATGTCATCAGTGTTGATCAAGGTGATATTGATTTGGATTTGTTTGAGAAAATTGATAGTTTAAAACCTTTTGGAATTGATTTTAAAGAACCTTTGATTCACATTAAAGATTTTGAATACAAGTCTAGGTTTCTAATTAAGAATAAGTATCCTAAGTTTACAGTAGACAATAAGTTAACGGCTATTAGCTTTAATGAGTATGATTCTTATCGTCAATTTAATGATATTTATGCCTATATTAGAAAGGATGATTATCATCAAGGGGCGCTTTCCCTTCTAATTGAAGAATTGTTGTAGTAAAATAGATTTGTATTTTTTTAATTGGAGGAGAACATGAATTTAAAAGATTATATCGCAAGTATTCCTGATTATCCAAAAGAGGGAATCTTATTTAGAGATGTTACACCTTTGATGGCTGATGGTGAAGCATTTAAATATGCATGTGAACAATTTACAGAATATGCTAAGGAAAAGGGTGCTGAGGTTGTTGCAGGACCTGAATCAAGAGGTTTTATTTTTGGCTGTCCAATCGCTACTAACTTAGGCATTGGTTTTGTGCCTGTTAGAAAGCCTAATAAGCTTCCTCGTGAGACTATTAAGTGTGAATATGCCCTTGAATATGGTACTAATACTCTTGAAATGCATAGAGATGCGGTTAAGGCTGGCCAAAAGGTTATTATTTGTGATGATCTATTGGCAACAGGTGGTACTGTAGAGGCTACTATCAAGATGATTGAAGAACTTGGTGGTGAGGTTGTTGGCTGTTGCTTCCTAATTGAACTTGAAGATTTAAAGGGAAGAGACAAGCTTAAGGGTTATGATGTTTTCTCTTTAATTAAATATTAAGGTAAATCGAAGAGAAATCTTCGATTTTTTGTATTATGAAAAATCCAGTACTAACAAAAGAGATCTTCTATGATCAAATAAATTCTTATATTACAAATAAGGATTCTCTAGCTATGATTAATAAGGCTTATGACTATGCATATGAGAAGCATAGTAAGCAACTTAGAAAGAGTGGGGAACCCTATTTTGTGCACCTTTTAGCTGTAGCCTATGAATTAGCTAAATTAAGAGTAGGACCTTCAACTATTTGTGCTGGTCTTTTGCATGATGTGATTGAAGACTGTGGTGTTACAAAAGAAGAATTTATTGAGCTTTTTGGTGAAGAGATTTATCAAATTGTAGAATCGGTTACAAAGATTGGTAACTTGCAGTTTAAGGATGAAAAGGAATATTTGGCAGCTAATCATCGTAAGATTTTGATGGCTATGGCTAAGGATATTAGGGTAATCCTTGTTAAATTATGTGACCGTCTACATAATATGCGTACTTTACAATTTATGCCTTATGATAAGCAACAACGTATTGCCAAGGAGACGCTTGAGGTTTATGCACCGATTGCTCATAGACTTGGTATTGCGGAAATCAAAAATGAACTAGAGGACTTGTCTTTCTATTATATCGATAATGAGAAGTATCATGAGATAGCTCGTCTTGTTGATAATAAGAAGGCTGAAAGAGATAGTCAGATAGCTCAGATGATTGAAGATATCTCTAAATTGTTAGATAGTCAACATATTCCATTTAGAATCTTTGGTAGATCTAAGCACTTATATTCTATTTATAAGAAGATGATTAGAAAGAATAAGCGTTTTGATGAAATTTTGGATTTGTTGGCAATTAGAATCGTTACTAAAACAGAATTGAATTGTTACGAAATATTGGGCTATATTCATGCCACTTATCGTCCAATTCCTGGTAGATTAAAGGACTATATTGCGATGCCTAAGATGAACTTGTATCGTTCTTTACATACAACAGTAGTGGGTATTGATGGCCGTATCTATGAGATTCAAATTAGAACCGAGGAAATGGATGAGATAGCTGAGAAGGGTGTTGCGGCACACTGGGCTTATAAAGAGGGTAATTATGATTCTCGTCGTGAACAAAAGGAAATCGTCAAGGAACTTGATTGGTTGAATGCCTTTGGTGATGATCAAAACGAGAATAGTGCATCTGATTATATGGATACGGTCATTGGCGATGTTTTTAATGCCAATGTCTATTGTATGACACCAAAGGGTAGAGTTATTGACTTGCCTGTTGGTTCTACGCCTATTGATTTTGCCTATAGAGTACATACTGAAGTTGGACATACAACCGTTGGTGCTTTGGTTAATGGTGTCTTGGTACCCCTTAATACTGAGTTAAAGACAGGTGATGTGGTTGAACTTAGAACTAATAAATCTTCTTCTCCAAGTGAAGACTGGTTAAAGATAACTAAGACTAATGCAGCTAAAAATAAGATAAGGGCCTATTTCCAAAAGAAGGAACAAGAGGAAAAGGAACAGTATGTTAAGTCTGGTGAAGAATTATTAAAGAATGAAATGATCAAACGTAATGTTGATGTTGATGAATTCTTTGATAAAGACAAGTTTGAGAAGTTATATAGTTATTATCGTGTTCAAACTTATAACGATTTCATGTATCTGATTGCGATTAAGTCAGTTTCAGCAAGTTCGGTAATTGAAAAGCTTACTAAGGTTGGTAAGAAGGAAATTGGTGAAGAAGACTTACAAGAGATTGTTAAGAAGAATCAGAATAAACAAAAACAGAATCGTTCCGTTTCTAAGACTGGTGTAGTGGTACAGGGTGTAACGGGGATGAAAATTGCCTTGGCTCCTTGTTGTTCACCAGTATATGGCGATACGATTGTTGGTTATGTTACAAAGGGTCAGGGTATTAAGGTTCATAGGGTTGATTGTCCTAATGTCTTGAATGAAAAGGATCGTTTGATTGATGTTGAATGGGAAGAGAAGAAACCAGACTTTAAATATGAAGCTCATATTAAGATTTATTCTAAGGATAGAGCTTATCTATTAACTGATTTGGCCACATGTATTTCACAATTTAAGGCTAATATGTTGTCTGTTAATATTGGTGTTAATCAAGAAGAATTAACAGCTACAGCTTCATTAACATTAAATGTAACTGATCTAGATCATTTAAATCTAATCATGGCTAACTTAAGAAAGATAGAAAGTGTTATTTCAGTAGAAAGAGCGATTAAATAATCGTTCTTTTTTAAACGTTCAAATATAGCATCATATCCTTTGAGAAGCTAAAAGTAGAGCATGATTAGTGGATATTGAAGATGGAACGCTTTCTAATTATAATAAGAGCACTTATGGGACAATCTTTAAAATTTGAGAACTTTTTATTGAAATACTGTCAAAATTTAACAGGCTGCAATAATACTACTTCTCTTTTAAAATTTGCCAATGAACTAGATAAAAACCCAAGAGCTGAGGAGCCAGTGCTTTTGTATGCTTTACATAATAAAAGAGATTTAAATAAATTTGAAAAATCATTAAGACCTGATTTGCAAGAAAAATTTAGTGAACTAAAACTAGAATTTCAAAAATTTAAAAACTTAGATGAAATGTTCTTATATAGTTATAATTTAAGTGTTGATTTTAAGAAAGTTTATAGTGCTTATAAATATCACTTACAAGAAACATCTGCTAATAATCCTATGAAAAATAGTTATGGTGAATTTTTTAAAAACAAGCTTAAAGAATTAAAGCTTACAAGTTACCATGTTTGTAAAGAGTTAGGATTAAATTTATCTAATTTCACCTTCTTCTTAAAAGGAAATAATGAAAA
>URCJ01000021.1 GCA_900546285.1 uncultured Solobacterium sp.
CTCTTACATCATTCATACTTTTCCCCCTGTTTTTATCCAATTATTATACAATTATCTTGACTTTAGGAGATGATAAATACGAAAACATGGCTGAAGTCCTTTAAACATAAGGGTTTCAGCCATTTTTAGTTTGATTATTACGTGTAGTGTAATACTTTAATATCCGATTAATTTTTTAATACTTTCTCTAGTTTTATATTTCTTGTTTAAATCAACATTGAATACTTTAGAAATATCATCAATAATCTCATCTTTATATAGAAACTTATAGATGTTTTTATCTAAGTGGGTACAGTTATATTTCTTTAAGGAATCAATCATTCTATCTACTGAATATTTATGATCTAATTCAATCTCTAATAATCTAATAATTACAAGTGCTAAATAACATGTTAGAAAGTGTCCTTCAATTGATTCTTTAGTCCATACA
Source organism: uncultured Solobacterium sp. (assembly GCA_900546285.1). GTDB lineage: Bacteria > Bacillota_I > Bacilli_A > Erysipelotrichales > Erysipelotrichaceae > Colivicinus. The sequence continues at coordinate 431 of URCJ01000021.1, forward strand.
AATGCTGGTCTACTTTTGATAGATGTTTTACTTACTTTAAAAGTGTCTTCTATCTTAGCTAGTCCTCTATATATGTTTCTCATTTTAATATCTGAATAATCTAATTCACTTGTAACTATTGAATAGAATCCATCGTATTTTTCTTCTTCCTCAATCTTGTTCATATCAATAGATAGGTCATTAGCTATGATAGTACCATCATCATTATTGTATGCAAGATTATTGATATAAGCACAAGCGCCAAATGATGTGGCTTTATTATATTTACCTGGAGTTTTAATGATACTTTTGGCTTTTTCAACCATCTTATCTCTTTCATATTTTTGTTTCATCTTATATTTGAAAGAGAAGTAAACCATTTGTTTCTGTCTTACTTCTACTGGAATACTTCTTTTACCATCTTTTTCTATCTTGATGGTTTTATTTACTATACGTGATTTATGAATAAAGGCAGTGTGCTTGGTATTAGGATTATTAGTAACAATAGATATATCAACAATATTACCTTCATCATCATAGAATTCAGTAACATAATCACTAAAGTCTATTGCCCAATTTTTAAATTCTTTATCAGCTCCTCTTATTGATTGTCCATATACATAACCATCTCTTTCATCTTTCTGCTTATTGTATCCTGCAAGGTAAAAGATATTATCTGAAGTATTAAGACCTCTATCAGCTACTACTACAGTTCTATCAATTCCATATTTAGCTTTAGTAGATTTTAATAATGGCCTTAAAGAAGTTTTTTCTGATTCGTTACCTGGAAAGATATCATAAGCCATAGGAATGCCGTTATTGTCCATTAATAACCCCATTTCTACTATAGGGTCTGGTCTATTATTCTTTTCAGGACCTCTTTTTCTTAATCCCTTTTCTATTATTTTCCCATCATCATCTAAGATGTCCATATCGTTATATTCAATTTCAAAATAATAGTTGGTGCAATCATAATATGAACAAGAGGCATCTCTTGAGTATTTATCCTTAGTATTCTTCCATACTAACTTTTGAATATCGTTTGAAAACTTATCATAGTAATCTAAAGAGTCATATATAGAGTCTTTACTTATATCATCAAAAGACTCAAAGTAAATATCAGATTCTTCAAGAGTCTTACTTTTAGAATTAGGATAAAGAACTCTAGATATTACAAGTAACATAAGATTCTTATATAAAGAGAACTGCGCTTTACTATTACGCTGTCTATTGTTTAAAAACGATTCTAATCCTAAAGTTTCATATATCTTTCTTAAGGCGAAGTAGCCAACATTTTTTAAATCTAAACCATCAGTTATTTCTTCATTTAAATCAATGGTTAAAGATAAGTTATCATCCTTAACACTTCTTAATTTAGCCTCATTTCTAAAGTGATCAATTGGATCATCGTACTTATCTAAAAACTCATCTACATAACCAATCTTTTCAACTACTCTCTGTTTAGGAATAGAGTTTATATCTCTATAGCTTTCAACATACTGCATAAATGTTCTATTATTAGGTTTTTTAGTAAGTTTTAGATACATATGACTCTCCTTTATTTCTTATTCTATTATAACATATTATAGTACAGTATACTACATGAAATAATCAAAATATTGACATTAAAAAAACTTTGAAAAATTAATCAAAGTCCTTTATTTATCTAGATATATTTAATTGAGAAATTTTAAATTATTGAAAATGAAGTTCTAAAGTCGGGATTTAGTGATAAATTCTTTAATACTTCAATACGATTTGTCTTATCACCAAAGCCTTTATTTAAATCTTTTACTTCTAAAAACATAAATCCCCCTGTTAGCTATAACTAATTGGTTAGCTTTAGCTAACTACATTATAGTTTTATCTTTTGTATTGTCAATAATTATTTTTGAAATATAATAAAGTTATATTTTGAGGTATTTTATGGGAAATTTGATGTTAAATGATATGCAAAAGTTCTTTGAAGTGGCTAAGGTAAGTCTTTGGCGCTTAGAAATAGATAATGATGAATGTTTTTTATATGGTAACGATTGTTTTGATGAATTAGCAGGTTGTGACTCTAATCTCTCACCAAGTGAAAAGTTTGAATTCTTTAATGAACATGTAAGTCAATTAGATAAAGAATTATTTAAGCTTTATTTACAATCATTATTAAGCGATACATCTGAGATAATTTATCGTTATGATCACCCAACAATGGGACAAATTTATATTAGGTGTTGTGGTACTAGAGACTTTGATAGAAAAGATAAAATTGTGATTGGTGGTTATCACCAAAATGTTACCGATTTAATTACTTTAGAAGATAATAATAAAATCAGTGATGATAATGTAAAACTAAAGAAACATCAAATTGAATTAGAAAACTTCTATAAACACTTATTAGATTCTGAGTCATGCGGTCTTATGGCTTATACCTATCCTGAACATAAGATGATTCATTTGAATAAGAAAGCTAGGGAAATATATAACATTAGCGAAGATGAGGTTGATTGTACAAATAAATTATTTGAAATAGCTAAAGATACCTATATGCCAGATCCTGAGACCATTATTAAGCTTTATAGACTTAAGAATTATGATGGCAGTGTTGACTATACTGAAGTATTAAATTATGGCAAGGAAAATGAAAAAGAAGTAATCGCTAGAACCACAAGTTTTTTAAGTGATAATAAAAGGGTACTTATCACAACTCTAATTGATACTTCTGAATATAATAGTATCCAAACTAACAATGCCATTTTTGAAGCGATTGCGAGTGATTATATGAGCATCTTTAAAGTTGATTTATTAAATAATCTTGTTTCGTTAGTATATAAAAAAGATAAGTTCTTAAACAAAGTAAGAGAAAAGACTCTTCAAGTAAATACTTATTATGAAAGAATCAAGATTTTTAATGATAACTTTATCGATAAAGAATTAACTCCTAATTTCTTGGAAATAATGAGTCCTGAATATCTAGTTATGTACTTATCTAAGCATGATACTTTTACTTATGCGTTCAAGTGTAAAACTGATGAAGATAAGATTAGAGATTATGAAATCAAGTTCATCAGATTGACTAATGAAAAAGGTTATAAAGTAATTATGCGCTCAAGACTTTTAAGTGAGACTGTTTAAAATATCTAAATCTACCTTATAAGTCATATTTTCTATAGATTCTGATTTAAGGAACATTGCCATATACCAAGGATAATAGGCTATTTTTTCTATGCATTGAATATTATCCTTACAGAAAACGATAGCACTATCAGGTTTCCATTCTTCTATCTCTAATAATCTATCTAGAGTGTTATGTTTTTTATAATCATTACCTGATTTTATTTCCACAAAGTCTATCTTTGAACCGTTTTGTAGTACAAAATCTATTTCTCCAATTTTTTTTGCGTCAAAATAATGAAGTGAATAATTATTTGCCACAAACATCTGTGCCATAACATTTTCTAGAATACTTCCCATATTAACAGTTAAATCATTATTTAAAATACTAAATTGGATGTTATCCATTGATAAAGCACATAAAAGACCTGTATCTCCAGCATACAGTTTAAATAAGTTTCTTTTTTCATTAAGTTTTAAAGCCCCGACTGGTTCACTTACATTAAAACATGCATTTGCAACACCAGCATCCAATAACCAGTTAAATGAATCTGCATATCTCTCCATTCTAGCGCTAGTCTTTTGACTGCTAATGATAAAACGTCTATTTTTATCATTTAATTGAGATGGGATTGAATCAAAAATTGATCTAATTTTTGGTCTATCACTAGCATCTGCATATTTTGCGATATCTTGACGATATAATTCGATAATTTCATTTTGACTAGCAATTACCCTTGTGATGTCATGGGTATCAATATACATCTTGACTACTTTTGGCATACCACCAACTACAATATATGCGTTAAACAATTTAGTTAAAGTAGTATGTACTACATCTAAGATTGGTGTTTTATCTTCATATGATTTTCTTAAACTATTGATGATACTTCGTTGAAGACCATTAGCTAAGATAAATTCTTCAAAATCCATCGGATACATTGTATATAATTCTTCAAAACCAACCGGCAAAGATCTAACAATTTTATTTTTAACTCCTAATAAAGAACCGGTTTCTATATAATCAAATCTTCCATCTTCTACTAAAAATTTGATTGCAGTTCTAGCATTTGGACATTCTTGAATTTCATCAAATAATATTAGAGTATCACCAGGAATTAATTGTTTCATAGATAAAGCCGTAATGCCTTCGATAATAGTATTTGCATCTAAGTTACCATCAAATATTTTTCTAGCATCCAAATCTGATACAAAGTTAAATTCTACAAAACATTTATACTCATTCTTTCCAAATTCACGCACAACTGTAGTCTTACCTATTTGACGTGCACCTTGAATACATAATGCAGTTTTATTTTTATTTTGTTTCCATTGTAATAATCTATCGTAAGCTTTTCTATATAACATAATGATTCTCCTTGTAACCTTATATTAACCGCTAATTTTGATTATTTCAACAGTTTTGCGACAAAATTCCAATGTTTTACATACAGTTTTGCGACAAAATTCTTAATTTTTTGGGTATGTTTTGCGACATTATTCTACTTTTTTACTGTTTCAGCACCATATCTACATACAATTGATAAGACTACAAACATCGAACCCAACAAGATTGAACCAGAACAATCTAATGATAATATTGATGTTTCTTTCATAATTCCATTAACAACCTCAGTTAATATTTAAATGATTAATGGTATACAAACAGTTAGGATACTAATACCTTTTAAATTTACATTTTCATTTTCCAACACCAGATACTGTTCAATGTCCACTTTTCTATTCTCAATATCTACTTTTATATCCCCAATGTCCATTTTTTATAAGATTTTTTAATAGTATACTCATAATAAAAAGACCAATTCATACGAATCAGTCTCTATAAATATTTAAGAATATCTTTTGGTTCATCAACCAAGATATTGTCATGATCAATTAGTTCATCCTTACTTCTAAAACCCCAAGTAACTGATAAACAATTTAGATGTGCATTATGGGCGGTTTCTACATCAGTTAAACTATCACCAACATAAATAACATCATCCTTTTCAAGATTCATCTTATCAATAATATAGTTAACACCCTCAGGATCTGGCTTGACCTTCATACTATCAATATGACCTAAGACATATTCTTGATTAATGTTTGGAAAATGTAATTCAATAAGTCTTTTAGTATAATTATCATTCTTATTTGAATTAACTCCTATCTTAATATTATTTTTAATCAATGTATCTATTAAGTCTTTAATATTTGGATAAGGGGTAGAAGTTTTATCATAAACTTGTTCATACTTAGCCAAGAATGTCTTGTATGCAACTTCTATTAAATCAGGATATTCCACAAAACATTGTTCAATTAAATTATGAATACCATGACCAACTCTTTGTCTTGTTGTATCCACATCATCATACTTATCAATTTTTAATTCTTGATAAGTTAGATTAACCGCATCATTAAGATCACTAATAGTATTAATTAAAGTACCATCTAAATCAAAAATAATTGCTTTTTTCATTAATTCTTGCCTACAATATTATCAAAATCCTTATAAATACTATCTGAAGGAATAACACCTCTAACTCTACTCAAAGGATAAATATTAGTGTTACGACCAACTACAGTACCTGGATTTAAAACCGAATTACAACCAACTTCTACATGATCACCCAAGATAGCCCCAAACTTTTTTTGTTCGGTTTCAATCTTTTCACCATCGAAGTTCTTAACCACTACCAAAGTCTTATCAGACTTAACATTTGAAGTAATAGAACCTGCACCCATATGAGACTTATAGCCTAAGATTGAATCACCAACATAGTTATAATGTGGAGTTTGAACATTATCAAACAAGATAACATTCTTAAGTTCACATGAATTGCCAACTACACAATTAGCGCCAACTAATGCAGAACCTCTAATAAAAGCACAATGTCTTACTTCAGTATTAGGACCAATAATTAATGGAGCACCTAAATAAGCACTCTCAAATACTGTTGCTGTTTTATGAATCCATACATTCTCTTTTACTTCATCATATTCATTCTTATCTAATGTCTTACCAATTCTGATAATTTCTTCTTTAATACCACTTAATGCTTGCCAAGGATATTCAAACTTGCTCAAGTAATCCTTCGCCAATGTATGTTCTAAATCTAATAAGTTATTTGTTGTATACATATCATTCACCTCTATTGATTGACCTATTACTATTAAAACCATCAGGAAAACGATTTTCAAGTTTTTTTATATTTTTTTCTAAAATTTCTGACAAATTAACATTCAAGGCCGTAGCAGCTTCAGCCAAATACCAAGCTACATCGCCTAGTTCTTTAATTAACTTTTCATCATCCAAATCATGTCCTTGAAAAAGGTGTTTTTTAACTAAATCAATAACCTCGCCACTTTCTCCACACAAACCCATAGCAGCATTCAAAATTAATTCCTTCTTATCAATTTCAGGATTCAAAGTTCTCATTGCCAACTTTTGATAATCATTAACATTCATAACTAAACCACCTTTGATTTATATTCACCATTCTCATAATAATAAATTAGTTCACTCAAAGTATCGCTTTCCATAATCTCTATCATACGATTTAAATCAAGTGATAATTTAACACTATCTAGTTTATCTCTATCTAACCAATATATCTCACCCTCATCAGAAGATTTAAGTTCTCCTTCAAACTCATTACACTTATAGAACAAGATAACATATCTGTCCTCATCCTTGGTTTGTTTATATTCTTCTATTCCACACAACACTGGTTTTAATAGAGTTAGACCTGTTTCTTCTTTTACTTCCCTAATAATCGCATCATGAAAGTTCTCGCCTTTTTCCACATGACCACCAGGTAAGGTAATACCAGGCCAATCAGTCTTAGTTCTCTCTTGTACAAGTATCTTATTATCCTTATAAATAAGACACATATTAGTAAAAATCGTTAATTCTTTAGTATGCATGCCCTAATTATAATGTGGAAAAGTCCTTTATTTAAGCCACATTTTTAAATTTACAACTTTTATATAAACATAGTTGATAAGTTATCCACATTTGGGGATTTTTTACATTTTCTTAACATATGTTATTAACATAAAATCCACAGCTAATTTTTAAAGTTTTCCACATTGTGTGGAAAAGTGGAAAATGCATTAAAAGTCTTTATTTATAAGGGTTTTAACAATTCACGATTGTGTAAATTCATGTTAATTATTAAGAGTTTTGTCACTATTCCACACTTTTTAATCCTGTGGAAAACTTATTAACTTTTTATCAACATTTTGAATTATGTGGAAAACTGTGGAAAACTTATTAAACTTCAGTGTTTATAAGCTTACAATTACTTCGAAAATGTGGAATGTGGAAAACTCACCATTTTTATTCCTTGAATTGTGGAAAACTCGAACGTATAATTGTCATTACTTAAGGAAATAGTGGGATATGAATGGATATGATTATTATTTAAAGAGTGTCTGGGATCAGACTCTTAATCTTATAAAAACAAATGGAATTGTTAATGAGCAAGTATTAGATATGTTTAGTACTGGTAGTAAATTATCTACCATTGAAGATAGTGTAGCTAAGATACAAACAAACAATTATTTAACTTTCTCCATCATGGATAAGTATAAAGGAGATATCGAATTATGTCTTCAAAGCATCTTAGAAGATAACGATATTAAGTGTGCAGTTTTAAATTCTGAAGAAGAAAAGAAACAAACTACGGTTACTTTATTTAAAAATGAATTTTTTGATAGGGAACTAGATCCAAATATGAACTTTGCAAGTTTCGTACTTGGTAAATCAAATAGTCAAGCTCAAGTAGCATCTTTAACTTGTGCTAAGAATCTAGGTTTGGTCTATAATCCTTTATTTATATATGGAAATTCAGGACTAGGAAAAACACACTTATTAAATGCTATAGGTAATGAAGTTACTTCAAATATGCCAAATAAGAAAATTGGCTTTATATCAGGAAATGATTTTATTGATGCTTTACAAAAAGCAAGAAAAAATGGTAATACTGATGAATTTAAGGCTTCTTTCTATGACTTAGATTTATTATTAATTGATGATATTCAATTTATTGCCGGTAAAGAATGGACACAAGAAGTATTCTTCTCAATTTTTAATAAACTCGTTAATAATAGAAAGCAAATTTGTCTTACAGCCGATAGATCACCTGAGGATATTAAGGGATTAGAAGATAGATTATTATCAAGATTTAATCAAGGTTTAAACGTAAATATTGAATCACCAGAATATGAAACAAGTATTCGTATTTTAAAGATGAAGATCGCTAATAATATTAGTTTCCAAGATAAAGTAGATGAAGATGTTTTATCTTATATTGCGACTAATTTTTCAAAAGACGTTAGATCGCTAGAAGGTGCCATCAATAGATTATTATTCTATTTCATAAATTTTAACTTTTCAGGCGAAGATCATATCACTATGAAACTAGCCTACGATGCCTTTAAGGGCGAAGTTGTTGAAAATAGCACCAAGAATGAATTAAATATTGCGAAAATTAGAAAAGCTGTTTGTGACTATTACAATATCACAAGACAACAGATTTGCTCAGCTAATAGAACTAAGAACATTGCGATTCCTAGACATATTGCGATGTATCTATGTAGGGAAATGTTAGATTCTCCATATAAGGAAATTGGTAATGAATTTGGTAAAAGAGATCATTCAACTGTCATCAATGCCTGTGAAAAGGTTGAAAAGCTTTGTAAGAGTGATTCAGCTTATTTAAAAGCGATAACAGATATTAAAACTAGAATATCTTAATCCACCTATCTCAACACATTTTTCAATACTAAAAATGTTAAAATATATTAGTAGTTATCGTGTTATTTGAAGTTTTCCACAACTTTCCACACCTTAATTATTATTAGATTATTATTATTTATATATAAAAGGAGCGACCATGATTTTTAAAATTAACAAACGCGAATTTCTAGATTCACTAACAACTGCCGTAAAAGCAATCTCAAATACTACTCCTTTGCCAATACTAAATGGAATTAAGTTAATTGCAGAAAATAATACCTTAACATTAATTTCTTCAGATACTAATATCTCAATTAAGACTGTTATTAAAAACAATGAAGATAAAGAAATCATTTCTATTTCAGAAGAAGGAGAAAATGTTATTGAATCAAGATACTTATTAGATATCGTTAGAAAAATTGATAGTGATACTATTAATGTAGAAATCTTTGATAATTCATTAGCTAAAATCTATGGTGGCAAATCAGAAGTTAAAATCAATGCGATAAATTCATATGATTATCCAAATATTAACTTTGATTGTTCAAATACACCATTTAAATTTGATACTTATACCTTCTTTAAGATTGTTAATGAAACAGCCTTTGCCTGCTCTGAAAAAGATACACGTCCTGTTTTAACAGGTGTTAACTTTAAGGCAAAAGATGGTAAGTTACATGTTAATGCGACTGACTCGTATCGTTTAGCTTCTAAGGTAGTTGATATTGATTCTAACTTAGACTTCAATATTACAATTCCTAGGAAATATTTATTAGACATCTATCATTCTATTTCTAATGTAGAAGAGGTAGAAATTGGCATTGATGCTCAAAAGATTTCATTTTTCTTTAATAATTCAATTATTCAAACAAGATTATTAGATGATGAATTCCCTGATGTAGCTAGATTAATACCACCAGCTTTCACTCAAAAATTAGTAGTAAATGCTAAGGAATTAGCTAGTGCAATTGATAGATCATCTTTCATCAAAGCTGATGGTAAAAATATCGTTAAACTAACAATCAATGAAAAGACTGTTGATGTTACTTCTAATGGTTCTAATGGTTCTTCTTTTGAAGAAATAAGTGTAGTTTCATTTGAAGGCAATCCATTCGAAATATCTTGTTCAGGTAAATATCTAACTGATGCGATTAAGGCAATGTCAGCTGATGAAATTACTATTTCATTCTCTGGCGAACTTAAACCATTAATTATCACTGATGCTAATGATCCTAGCATTACACAGTTGATTTCACCGGTTAGAACCTATAGATAAAACAATAAAATTCATTTATAAGCAATTTAAAGCCCAAATTTGGGCTTTTTCTTTTTATTAGTATAGATATATCCACTAAAAAATATAGGTCAAAAAGTGCTATAATTTATACTGTATGGAAAGAATTGAAATTAAAGACGAATACATCACATTAGGGCAATTTCTTAAAGTTGCCGACATTATCGCATCTGGTGGCGAAGCTAAAATCTTTTTAAATTCTAATATCATTCTAGTTAATGGTGAAGAAGATAATCGCCGTGGTCGTAAACTACACAAAGGGGATAAGATAAGTATCCTTGGAGTCGATTATCTTATATGTTAGTTGATTCTTTAAAACTTAATAATTATCGTAATTACAAATCTAATAGTTTTAAGTTTGAAAAAGGATTAAATATCATCATAGGAAAAAATGGAGTTGGCAAAACCAATATTTTAGAGAGTCTAGTGGTGGTTTCTAATACTAAATCATTTAGAACCTTAAATGATAATGATCTTATTAGAAAAGGTACAGATTACGCCAAGATTGACTTACTTTGTGACAACAATCATCTTAAAGTAGTTATCAGTAATAATGGCAAAAGATTATACATCAATGATATTCCAATTAAGAAAACATCAGAATTCATTGGTAAGCTAAACTGTATCTTATTTAAACCATCAGACCTTAATTTATTTACGGACATGCCTCGTGATAGAAGAAGATTAATGGATCTTGAGATAGGCAAGGTAAGTAAAGAATACTTAAACGCATTATCTCGTTATAATTTATTGCTTAAAGATAAGAATAAATTATTAAAAGAAGAAAAAATTAATATGGATTATCTAGATATTATTGATACTAAGATGTTAGAAGAAATGAAAGTTATTTTAAAACACCGCTATGAATTCTTTGAAGTCATTAATGAATCAATCAATGATATCTTCAATAATCTACTAGGAACTAATCATAAATTAAATGTTAAGTATTTAGTTTGTAGTAATTTGAATGATTTAGAAAACATGATGAAAAAAAGTAGAGAGCGTGATTTATTTAATCATTACGCAACATTTGGTACTCATCATGATGACTATGAATTTTATTATGATTATTCTTTAATCAAGACCATTGCCTCACAAGGACAATGTCGTGCTGCTGTTATTAGTTTTAAGTTAGCGCTGGAAAAATATATAAGAAAGAAAACTAAGGAGTTACCAATAATTTTATTGGATGACATCTTATCAGAACTTGATAATGATAATAAGTTACGTTTATTAAGAAACATTCCTTATGATAATCAAGTTGTGATAACAGGAACTGATCTTAATAATATCAAAATTGGAAATAAGATAAATTTAATCAAATTAGAAGGAGGACAATGATGCCTGATACAAATATAAAACATGATGAATATACTTCAGATGATATTCAAGTCTTAGAGGGTCTTGAAGCGGTTAGAAAAAGACCTGGTATGTATATTGGTACTACATCTGATGCAGGTCTACATCACTTAATTTGGGAAATCGTCGATAACTCAGTCGATGAGGCTCTTGCAGGTTATGCCCACAGTATTGAAATAACAGTTGATAATAATGATATTGTTACTGTTAAAGATGATGGTCGTGGTATGCCAGTTGAAATTCATAAGAAGACGGGTATTTCTACCGTAGAAACAATTTTTACTGTCTTGCATGCTGGTGGTAAATTCGGTGGTGGTGCTTATAAGGTATCTGGTGGTCTTCATGGTGTTGGTGCCAGCGTTGTTAATGCGTTAAGTGAATGGTTAGAAGTAACAATTCATAAGAATGGCAAGATTTACTTTGTAAGGTTCCATAATGGAGGACATGTTGATAAGCCTCTATATGAAATCGGCACTTGTGATAAAAAAGATACTGGTTCTACTGTAAAATTTAAGGCTGATGGCGAAATCTTTAAGGAAGGAACTGTTTATAACTATAAGACTTTATATGATCGTATTCGTCAAATGGCTTTCCTTAATAAGAATATTAAATTTATCTTAAATTGGGATAAGGATGATGAACATAAGGGTTCTACTACTTTCTTATATGAGGGTGGTATTAAGGAATATGTTTCTTTCTTAAACGAAGGTGAAAACTTATTGTTTGATGATGTTTTATATGTAGATGGTACAGATGAAGCTACCAATATTTCAGTAGAAGTAGCTTTTGAATACAACACTTCTTATACTGAAAAAGTATATTCATTCTGTAATAATATCTTCACACCAGAAGGTGGTATGCATCTAGATGGTTTTAGACAAACACTTGCTAGAGTATTGAATGCTTATGCAAAAGATAAAAAGTTCTTAAAACCAGATGATCCAAACTTTACAAATGATGATTTAAAAGAAGGTTTAACAGCTATTATTTCCGTTAAACATCCAGATCCTCAATATGAAGGTCAAACTAAGGGTAAGCTTGGTAATGCTGAAGTTAAGCCGGTTGTTAATAAGATTTTTGGTGATTTCTTAAAGAGATGTTTCTTAGAAAATCCAGATATTGCCAAGATTGTAATCGAAAAAGCTAAGTCAGCATCAGAGGCAAGACTTGCTGCTCAAAAGGCTAGGGAAACAGTTAGAAGAAAAGATGATTTTGGTGGTTCTAATTTACCTACTAAATTAAAAGACTGTGCAAGTAGAGATGCTTCTATTTGTGAAATCTATATCGTCGAAGGTAATTCAGCCGGTGGTAGTGCGCAACAAGGTCGTGATTCTAACTTCCAGGCTATTCTTCCTTTAAGAGGTAAGATTTTAAATGTTGAAAAAGCTCGTATGCATAAAATTTTCGATAATGCGGAAATTAGAATGATGATACAGGCCTTTGGTTGTGGTTTTGGTGATGAACTAGATATTTCAAAACTTCGTTATCACAAGATTGTAATCATGACCGATGCCGATGTCGATGGTCAACATATTGCATCATTGATGCTTACTTTCTTATATCGTTACTTTAAGCCTCTAATTGATGGTGGTTATGTTTATATTGCGATGCCACCTCTATATAAACTATGTAAGGGTCAAAAGACTTTACGTTATTGTTACTCAGATGAAGAACTTGATTTGGCAAAGCGTGATTTCGGTGATGAAAAGTATGATATTCAAAGATACAAAGGTCTTGGTGAAATGGATCCAAGTCAACTTTGGGAGACAACTCTAGATCCAGAAAGAAGAACACTTAAGAGAGTTACTATTGAGGATGCGATTGATGCGGATAGTGTCTTCTCAATGTTGATGGGTGATGAAGTAGAGCCTAGAAGAAACTTTATTGTTGAAAATGCTCACTTTGTGAAGAACTTAGATATTTAAGGAGGCTTTATGGAAGAATTAGATAATCGTTTTTTTAATCATGGAAACATGAAAGAAGTTAATATCTCTTCAGAAATGAGAGAAGACTTCTTAAGTTATTCAATGTCAGTTATCATCGATAGAGCCTTGCCTGATGTTAAGGATGGCATGAAGCCAGTACATAGAAGAGTTATTTGGGCTATGTATGATGCTGGTTTTACTCCTGATAAGCAACATGTTAAGTCAGCTAATATTGTCGGTGAAGTTATGGGTAAGTATCATCCTCATGGTGATACAGCCATTTATGATACGATGGTTCGTATGGCACAACCTTTCTCTTATCGCTATCCTCTAGTTGATGGTCATGGTAACTTTGGCTCTTTGGATGGTGATGGAGCTGCGGCTATGCGTTATACCGAAGCTCGTATGTCTAAGATTTCATTAGAACTTGTTAGTGACATTAAGAAGGAAACAATTGATTGGCGTGATAACTATGATGCTAGACACAAAGAACCAGTTGTTTTACCAAGTAGATTCCCTAATTTATTGGTTAATGGCTCTATGGGTATTGCGGTTGGTATGGCTACTAATATGCCTACTCATAATTTAGGTGAGTCAATTGATGCCATCATTGCGGTAATGGAAAATCCTGATATTTCGGTTGTTGATCTTATGAATATTATCCCAGGACCTGATTTCCCAACTGGTGGTTATATTGTAGGTAGAGGTGGTATTAAGTCTGCTTACGAGACTGGTAAGGGTTCTATTATTATGAGATCTAAGGTCTTGGTTGAAGATTTACCAGGAAATAAACATAAATTAGTTATTAAGGAAATCCCTTATTTAGTTAATAAGCAAGTTATGTATGATAAGATTCATGAACTTGCTAAGGAAAAGGTGATTGAGGGTATTTCGGATATGAAGGACCTTTCTAATGATAGAAATGGTATTCGTATTGAAATTGAACTTAAGAAGGATGTTCAGGCTGAAGTAGTCTTAAATCAACTTTATAAGTTAACTCCTGTTCAATCTTCATTTGGTGTAAACAACAATGTCTTGGTTAATAATGTACCAATGTTGTTGTCACTAAAAGAAATCATTAATTTATATGTTGATCATCAAATTGATGTCATTAAAAGAAGAACAGCATATGATTTAAGAGAGGATGAAAAGAGAGCTCATATCTTAGAAGGATTAAAGATTGCGCTTGATAATATTGATAGAATTGTTGAAATTATTAAGACTTCTAGAACTGACGAAGAGATTCTTGCTAAGTTTAATGATGAATTTGGTATCGATGATAAACAAGGCGAAGCTATTCTTTCAATGCAGTTAAGAAGATTATCGGGTTTATCTTATGAGAAGATTTGTGCTGAGTTAGATGAATTATATAAGGAAATCATTGATTTAAAGGATATCTTAGCTAATCATTCTAGAGTTCTTGATATCATAAAAACTGAGTTAACAGTTATTAAGGATAAATATAATGATCCTCGTCGTACCGAAATCATCGATGGTGAGATTGATGTTGATGATGAAGATTTAATTTCGGTTGAAGATGTAATTATTTCATTATCAAGTAATGGTTATATTAAGCGTCTTCCTGTTAATACTTATAAGACTCAAAATAGAGGTGGTCGTGGTATTAAGGGTATGACGTTAAATGAAGATGATATTATTGATCAAAATATTACAATGTCTACTCATGATCACTTATTATTATTTACTAATAAGGGTAAAGTGTATCGTGTTAAGGGTTATAAGATTCCTGAATCAAGTAGAAATGGTAAAGGTATTCCAGTAATTAATATCATCAATATTGAAAAGGATGAGAAGGTTACAGCCTTAGTTCCTATTAATAGAGAATGGGAGATTAAGGGTTACTTGTTCTTTGTAACTAAGAATGGTTTATGTAAGAGGGTAGAGGCTAAGGAGTTTGAATCTATTAGACAATCTGGTAAGATTGCGATTACGATGAAAGATGATGATGAATTAGTTACTGTTAAGCCAACTCTTGGTGATGAGGAAATTATTATTGCGGCTTCTAATGGTAAGGCAGTTCGTTTTGATGAAAGAGGCGTTCGTGCTATGGGTAGAAATGCCAGTGGTGTTAGGGGCATGAACGTTGATGGTTCTACTGTAATTGGTGCATGTACTTCTAAAGAAGGTGCTCAAATCTTAGTAGTTTCTAAGTATGGTTATGGTAAGAAGACTCCAGTTGAAGAGTATCGTATCACAAGTAGGGGTGCTAAGGGTGTTAAGACTATTAATATTAATGAATCTAATGGTGAACTTGTGGCACTTAAGGCTGTTAATGGTGATGAGGATGCCTTGATTATGAGAAATGATGGTGTCATCATTAGAATCTCGTTGTCTAATGTTTCTACATTAGGTAGAGTTACTAAGGGTGTTCGTTTGATTAAGCCTGAAGAAAATACTTATGTTAAGACGGTTACTTTGATGGATCATCAAGATGAAGAGAGTGAGGAAGAGGGTGAATAATCCTCTTCTTTTATGTATAATGGATAAGATTGCATTAAGCATGTGGGGGTATATATGAAAGATACAAAAAGAATTACTACGATTTCAATGTTTGTAGGTCTAGTTGTAGTTTTACAAATTATTGCGACTTTTATTAATTTTGGTGGTTTCCCAATCACTTTGACTTTAGTACCAATCATTGTTGGTGGTGCTATCTATGGTCCTAAGGTTGGTGCAAATTTAGGTACAGCCTTTGGTGTTGTTGTTGCACTAATGGTTATTACCGGTGCTGATCCAAGTGGTGCTGCTATGTTGGCTGCCAAGCCATTAACTACTGTTACTGCATGTATTTTAAAGGGTACTTTAGCTGGTTACTTTTCTGCTTTAGTATATGAAAAGATGTCTAGCAAGAATAGTTTAGCTGCAATTCTTTTAGCAAGTGCTGTTGCACCTATTGTCAATACTGGTACACTAGCATTCACTATCATCGCATTCTTCGATGGTGCGTTTGTTACATTGATCGCATTGTTTGTAACAGTAAACTTTATGATTGAGTTACTAATTGATGTCTTATTAGCACCAGGACTATTAAGAATCATTGATAGACAAAAATAATTTGTGTTATTATTAGATTAGCGTTAATTAAGGAATATAGTAGAAATACTTATTTATAAGAGAGGTATCGCTGGTGAAAGGTACTAATAAGCTTCTATGAATCTACCTTAAAGCTGATCTAACCAATCACGTTGCTCGCGTTAAGAGTTTAAGTTAAAAAGTAAGGTGGTACCGTGCATCCGCACCCTTGTGCTACCTTTTTTATTTTTTTAGGAGGCATTATGATTGATATTAAACTTATCCGTGAAAATCCAGAACTAGTAAAAGAAAATATTAAGAAAAAGTTCCAGGATCAAAAATTAGAACTAGTTGATGAAGTTAAGAAACTAGATGAAGACTATCGTGCTTTAAGAGTAAGAGCTGATGAATTAAGAGGAAGAAGAAATACTATCTCTAAGGAAATTGGTCAACTTATGAAGCAAGGTTTAAAAGAAAAGGCTGAGGAAGTTAAGGCCGAGGTAGCTAAAATTGCCAAGGAAATTGAAGAATCTGAAGTTAAGGAAATCGAATTAGAAGCAGCTATCAAAAAGATTATGATGGTTATTCCTAATATCGTAGATCCATCAGTTCCAGTAGGTAAGGATGATTCTGAAAATGTTGAAATTGAACAATTTGGCACAAAGAGAGAATTTGATTTTGAAATCCCATATCACGTGGATATTATGGAAAAACTAGATGGTATCGATTTGGATTCAGCTAGAAAAACAAGTGGTAATGGTTTCTATTATTTAAAGGGTGATATTGCTAGATTACATTCTTCAATTTTATCTTATGCTAGAGACTTCATGATTAATAGAGGTTATACATATTACATTCCACCTTTCATGATTAGAAGTGATGTGGTTACTGGTGTTATGTCTTTCTCTGAAATGGAAAACATGATGTATAAGATTGAGGGTGAAGATTTATATCTAATCGGTACAAGTGAACACTCAATGATTGGTAAGTTCATTGATACCATTATTGATGAAAATGAACTTCCTCAAAAGCTTACTTCTTATTCTCCATGTTTTAGAAAAGAAGTAGGTGCTCATGGTATTGAAGAAAGAGGCGTTTACCGTATTCACCAATTCGAGAAACAAGAAATGATCATTGTATGTAAGCCTGAAGATTCTATGAACTACTACAATGAAATGTGGAAGAACTCAGTAGATTTCTTCTTAAGTATGGATATCCCAGTAAGAACCCTTGAATGTTGCACTGGTGACTTAGCTGACTTAAAGGTTAAGTCTTGTGATGTTGAAGCATGGTCTCCACGTCAAAAGAAATATTTCGAGGTTGGTTCTTGTTCAAATCTAGGTGATGCTCAAGCTCGTAGATTGAAGATTAGAATCAAGGGTGAGAAGGGTAACTACTTCGCTCATACATTGAATAATACAGTTGTTGCTCCTCCTAGAATGTTAATCGCATTCTTAGAGAATAACTTAAATGCTGATGGTTCTATTAACATCCCTAAGGCTTTACAACCTTATATGGGTGGTATGGAAAAGATTAGTCCTAAGAAATAGTTAATGAGAATGTTCCACGTGGAACATTCTTTTTTCTAATATTAAGTTAAATAATATTTACTATATAATTTAGATGTTCCACGTGGAACATAGGAGAAACTCATGAAAACAGTAATATTTGATTTTAATGGCACTCTATATTTTGACCAAGATTTAAATATTGAAGCTTGGAAAGTAATATATGAAGAAATTATTGGTCATAGCAATGATTTTATTGAACAAATTGAACAAATACTAGCAACTAAGGATGATACTAATATAAATAGATTCTTTAATAGGGTAGGTAAGCAAGTTGATCAAGCTACATTGGATAAGTTTGCACATAAAAAGGAAGAGTTGTATCAAACTCTAGCTAAACAAAAGAATAGAAATGAATTAGCACCCGGTGCTGAAGAGTTATTAGATTATCTTAAAAATAATAATTATGATATGTATATGGCTACTGCGTCTATTAAATATAATGTAGATTTCTATTTAGATTATTGTGGAATGTCTAAGTGGATTCCATTAGATCATGTTGCCTATGATGATGGTATAAATACTAATAAAAAGGATATTTATTTGGATGCAATAAGAAAATCTAAGTCAAATCCGAAAGATATCATCGCTTTTGATGATTCATATGGAAGTTGTCAAAGCGCCATTGATGCAGGCATTGAAAATCTTATTAGAATCAATCATTATAACTATAGACATCTAGATAGCCCTGTTATTAAGCAAGAGATTTATGATTTCACTGATTTTGACTATCAAATTCTTAAAAAATAATATATAATCTTATTTGCGCAACAGTTATGCACTAACTTGGTCAGGACAGGAATGTAGCAGCCATACGTACCTCTATCTGTGTGCGCTTTTTATTTATTAGAATTATGTACGATCAAAAATTTATGGATTTAGCGATTAAAGAAGCAATCAAAGCCGCATCTGAAGATGAGGTTCCTGTTGGTTGTGTGATTGTAAAAGATGATAAGGTACTTGCAAAGGCTCATAACAAAAAAGTAGCAAAAAAGGATGCAACAGCTCATAGTGAGATAGAATGCATCAAGAAAGCATCTAAAAAGTTAGATAATTGGCATTTGGATGATTGTGAGATGTATGTAACACTTGAACCTTGTCTAATGTGTGGTGGTGCAATTATTAATTCTAGAATCAAAAAAG
The DNA here is from genome assembly GCA_900546285.1 of uncultured Solobacterium sp. Lineage (GTDB taxonomy): Bacteria > Bacillota_I > Bacilli_A > Erysipelotrichales > Erysipelotrichaceae > Colivicinus. The sequence continues at coordinate 19,577 of URCJ01000021.1, forward strand.
TATATTATGCAGCCAAAGATCCAAAAGGTGGAAGTTTAGGTAGTAATATTGATATAAAACTGATTAGAAATATTAATCATTATCCAGATAGTGAGTTTGTTGAAAACCAAGAATATATAGCTTTATTAAAGGGTTTCTTTAAGAAAAAGAGATAAAATCCTAGGTGTAGAATCTAGGATTTTTAAATGTAAATATTTATGAAACAAATAGAAGAAAAAGATAATCATTATCTTCCTAAAACCCTTTAAATAGGGCTATTTTGGTATAATATTGGTACTATGATAGATAAGAAATTAATTAAACAAACAGCGAATAATATGCTGGAAAAAGGTAGTATAGAAGGTACTGTAATCGAATATAAAAAGAGCTTCGATGTAGTTCAATATCAAACGATTTTAAAAACAGTTTGTGCATTTTCAAATAATTTTGATAAAAATGATTATGGCCTTATATTTATTGGTGTTGAAGAAGAAAATAATAAGGAAACAGGTGATAAAGCTATCCCAATTAAGCCAATTATTGGAATTCCCGAAGCTAAAATTGAGACAACGATTAATCAATTAAAAGAATTAGTTAATGATGGGCATCTAACCATCAAACCGAAAATTGATTATTTAGATTGCATATATGGAGATAAGCACTATATTTTAGTCGTTGTATATGAAGGTGATGATTATTGTGAGATAACTGATAGAGGAATTAAGTTTATTAAGAGAAAATTGGAAGAAAACAAGAGAAAAGATGAGGTAAAAATAGAGGCAACTGCTTATATCAGATCCGAAAGAGATTCTATAAAGGCTACGCACATTCAAATCGATGCACTTAAAAGAAAATTCTCAGGATATAGTTTTTTATCAGATGTGAATGATACAGCTACTGAGGATGATTTAAATCTTGCGATAATGCAAGAATATTGTATTAAAACAGGTAAGAATCCATCTTTTCAGAAATTAGATAGAATCGAGCTTGCAGAAAGGCTTAACGCATTAAGTCCTCATCTAAAAGATGTAAAAGAAGGGCAACGAATTATGGGGTTCTAATGTTTTCATTAAATCCTGAGAAGTATATTAGGAATGCATATACTCACATCTTAATAGAAACATTTAATGGAGTTGAGAAAGTAAGAAAACCATATGATTTTTATGGCCCTGTTTGGGTACAAATCCAAAAAGTATGGGATATTTTTGATACTTTTGTCATTCAAGAAAGTTTTACTAAGCCTGGATGGCTTAATAAAAAGCTAAAGAACTATCCTCAAAAAGCTCTTCGTGAAGCTGCTACTAATGCGATTTTTCATAAGCGCTATGATTTATATCGTCCAGTAGAGATTTATGTTACACCGAAAGATGTCTGTTTTACTAACTATAATAGACCTCTTTTACCAACTACTATAAAAGATCTAAATGAAAAGCCAAGAGTTCGTGCTAAGGATTATATTAATAATGAATTAAAAGAACCGTTATTCTTATTAGGTTTTATAGAAAAAGAAGGTACAGGTTTAGAAGATATTAAGAACACTTTATTAGAGAATGGTAATCCAGTCATTGAATATGATTCTGATGGTGATGAGAGAAATTTTACTTCAGCTACTATTTGGGCTAATAAAGAGTTTGTGGAACAAATGAATGGTACAATTCAAACTTCAACAAATATAGAGGTTATATTTGATCCAAAGAAGTTACCGAAAATTCAAAAGATGGTATACGAGACTATTGCAAGGAACCCAGGTTTAAGAATTCCTAACATTAGTGAAGTAAGCGGACTAAAAGAAAGTCAAATCCACAATGCATTAAAAGAATTAAGAAAAAAGAATATGATTAAATATGCAGGTAGTAATAAATATGGAGGGTTTTATATATCTTAATTATATGAACTTAATATAAAAATCACCCAATAAACCACCCAATAAACCACCCAATAAACCACGGACTAATTTTAGTAATGAACCTCTAAAATCATGAAAAATGATATCTAAGGCACAAATTAAAATAAAAAGTGCCTTTTTTCTAACTTTTTTATATAAAAAACAACATCTCAACGAATTAGTTACTTAGAAAACCACAGACTAAAGTACAGACTAAAGTACAGACTAAAGTACAGACTAAACCACCCAATAAACCACCGATAAGAAATTACGCATTTATACAAAAATATATTTGAAAAAGAACTTATCTATAGGGTGCTAAAAAGGAGCCAAAAAGGAGCTAAAAAAAGGAGCCAAAAAGGAGCTAAAAAGGGAGCCAATTAAGGAGCTAATAAACCACCCAATAAACCACCCAATAAAACCACGGACTAAACCACGGATAAGATTACCGATAAGACTACATGTACATTTATAAAAAATACTTAGAAATTAATAATTTGTATTAATATAATCATCAAAATATAAAGGCTTTAAAAATTGTATAATAGTACCAGTATGAGTTATCAAGTATTATATAGAACATATAGACCATCAAGATTTGATGAGGTAGTAGGGCAAGAGTATATTGTAAAAATTCTTAAGAACACAATTAAGAATAAGAGAATTGCTCATGCATATTTATTTGCAGGTCCAAGAGGAACTGGTAAGACTACAATTGCTAAGTTATTCGCAAAGGCAATTAACTGTGAAGATTTTAATGAAGAAGCTTGTGACAATTGTCCAAGTTGTTTAGCATTTAAGGAAAATAATCATCCAGATATTATTGAACTAGATGCTGCCAGCAACAACTCTGTTGATGATATCAGAGAGATTATTGAACAAGTTCCATATTCACCAATTGTAGGTAAATATAAAGTTTATATTATCGATGAAGTTCACATGTTATCTTCATCAGCTTTTAATGCATTATTAAAGACATTAGAAGAACCACCTGCACATGTTGTTTTTATTTTAGCTACTACTGATCCTCAAAAAATCATTCCTACTGTTTTAAGTAGATGTCAAAGATATAACTTCTCAAAGATCTCTAATCTAAATATGGAAAAGAAGATGGTTGAGATTTTAAACAAGGAACATCTTCAATATGAAGACAAAGCACTAGATGAAGTTGCTATGTTGGCAGAGGGTGGTATGAGAGATGCTCTATCTATCCTTGAACAAATACTTTCTTACAATAATGATGGAATCTTCTTAGAAGATGTTCAAAGAATATTTGGCTTAAGTACTAAAGAAGAAAAAGTAGAACTACTAATTAAGATTCATAATGACTTAACAGGTTCTATTAATCTACTAAGACAAATGTATGATTCTGGTATTGATCCAAAAAGATTATGTGTAGATTTACTTGAAATCATCAAAGAAAGTTTAATCTATAGTGATGATCAAAATGAAACACTATTAAATAAATTATCTAAATTTGATTGTATGAATATCTTAGATGTAGTAAGTGTAAATGACTTATTATCAGATATTTCATATTTAGAAGAAGCTTTAAATAAAGCAAGAAGTAATCAAAGCTTTTTAACATACTTAGAACTAGCTGAAGTTAAGATGGGTGGCAATTCATCTAAACATGCTATTAAAACTAAACCTGCTATAACACAAACAGTTACTAGAACTGTTGTGGAAGAACCTAAGGTTGAAGTAGTTGCTGAAGAAGTAAAAGAGGAACCCCAAGTAGTAGTTGAGGAACCTGTTGTTGAAGAAACAATAACTGAAGATATACCTAATGGGCTCGAATCTGATGCACCTATTGAAACAAACGAAGCTCCTATTATTACTCCTGAACCAATCATGGAAACATTGGTACAAGATTTTACTGGTGGCACTAGTGTCGAAAAAGAACATGAGGTAGTAAATGAACAACATATAGACATTGAATACCTAGCTGCATTACTATTAACTGCCAACAAGAACGAAAAAGTATCTGACAGTATTATCTACAATAGACTAGAAATGTATAAACTAGATCCAGACAAGAGAAAGTTCTATGAGCTATTAAGAAACACTGACTTATTCGCAAGTGGTAAGGATGTAATAATTGTTACTGGTCCTAAGTTATATATTGATAATATCAATGCATCTGAAAATAGAAATGAACTATATCGATTCTTCATGGAAGAATTTGGACTAGATAAGGTAATCTATGGTGTAGAAGATAATAAGCGTGGTGAACTTATTAGTATCTATAAGAATCTGATGGCTAATAAAGATAGTAAGTCCCCAATAGTACAAAAGCCAGTTATCGAAAAAGAGATGACTAATGAAGATAAGGCTAAACTATTATTTGATAATGTGAGGGTTGAAGACTAATGTATCCTGATAAATTTCAAAAAGTAATTGATATGTATGAAAGATTACCAGGAGTAGGTAATAAGACAGCACAAAGATTTGCGTTTACTTTATTAAACTTAGACAATGAAACACTAGATGCTTATGCAGATATTTTAAGAGACTTAAAGAATCTCAAAAGATGCAAAGTCTGTGGCTTTTTAAGTGATGATGATACCTGCCCAATCTGCAAAGATGAATCAAGAGATAAGAATATCATCATGGTGGTAGGTAGTGCTCAAGATCTAATCGCCATCGAAAAGACTAATACTTATAAAGGTACTTATCATATCTTAAATGGTCTATTATCTAGTTCTAAGGGCATATATCCTGAGGATTTAAATATAGATAACTTATTAAAGAGAATCAATGATAATACCCAGGAAATAATAGTAGCCACACCGCCAACAATGGACGGGGAAATGACAGCACTATATTTAGATAAAGTATTAAAGAACAAGAATATCTTAGTAACAAGATTAGCTCATGGACTACCAATGGGAGCTAGTTTAGATTATACAGATGAATTAACTCTAATTAAGGCGATGACTAATCGTAAGAAAATAGAAGAAGAATGATATTATTAAAATCTTTTGATGAACAAAATAACTTCAATAATGCGATAGTACCATTATCATTAAACATTGATAAGCTTATTTTTGTATACCATCATCAGATAGATAAAAGCAAATTTGAATACTGTACCAAAGTAATCAATAAATACAAAGATATTGAAATTCATTTTACTAAAGTTGATGAACAAAGCATAAGACAATACTTTAGTAATGAGACGATAGTTGATGTTAGTGCCAACAAGTATCTTTCATTAGTGTTGTGTGAAATGGCATTAAAAAGAAATAATCGTATTATTTATTTTGATGAAGAAGAGAAGTGCATCAAGGATTATCGTAAACATGAGGTCTTAACTTCAAAGATTTTTAATTTTCAAATAGAAGACATTATCACTTTAAATGGTGGTCGTATTATATCTTCTATGCATAATCCTGTAAAAAATAGAAAAACAATAGAACTAATCTATAAGACTATTGAATATAGTAAGAATAATTATTCTAACTTTATATCTTTTGTTTCGAAGATTAATAACTTAATTAATTATCTAGATCATAAAGATAATGATTATTATCTAGATGAAACAACAATTAAGAAAATAACAAGTGATGAGAATTATCGCTATTTTAAAGATTTAAACTTATTTACAATTAAAGATAATACTCTAAGTTTCTTCAACAACGACATTAGAAGAATCTTTATGGTATCTGGTACTTTCTTAGAAAATTATATCTACAATAAATTAGTTGATAGTAAGTTATTTGATGATGTCTTGATGTCTTGTAACATCGAATTTTCAAGAACCCAAAATCTTTCAGTAAGATGTGAATTAGATTGTCTTGTAATAAAAGATAATTGTTTACTGTTTACTAGTATTAAATCTAACAAAGTGGATCCAAGTGATTTAAATGAAATAAAAGTTCATAATGTGATGTTTGGCAACGAATATTCAAAACCAGTTATTTGTCTTTATAGTGAACTAAGTGAAAATAGACCTCTAGTATATGCTAAGGGAGAAGAGCTTGGTATCTATATAATTGAGAAAAATGACTTTGAAAATGATGTCGCAAATAGATTTTTAGAGATAATTAACAATTCCTACCAGTATAATAATGGTATATGGCAGCGATAGCTTATATTACTGATTCTAAAATGTTAGATCATCATCGTTTAAATGCAGACACAACGATGAATTTTTGGCGTTTATCTCCAACATTATCATTATCTAATTTTAAAGTAGGTGATTTAATATTCTTCCTATCTAAAGACAAAATACATATGCGTGATGGAGAAAAGGGCATTGTTGGCTATGGTAGAGTAGAGAGTTTGATTGTGAATAGTGTTAATACCATGTGGAACAAATTTGAACAAGAAAATGGTTATAACACTTGTGATGAATTCAAGGAAGCAATCCTTAAAGTAAGCAAGGATCATAAGCTTCCATCTAAGATATCTTCTTTCTATTTAAAAGATGTTGTCTTCTTCCAAGCTCCTGCTTATTTAAGTGAATTTGGTATGCCAATATCCAACAATGTTGAATCTTATGTTTATATTAATCCCGAGGAAATAGTAATTAAATTATTAGAATATGCCAAGGATAATGTAGACTTGTGGTCAGGTGTTGAGAATGTTTGTGACAAGATTGATGATGAAGAATTAAAGTATGCGATTAGATTAGCTCATAATAGGATTGGTGATTTCAACTTATGTGATAAACAAAAGAAGGCAATCAAAATCATGCATAAGGTTAAACTTCTTAATCCTGAATTATCTTATGTTGGTAATTCAATTCTTGATTTAACTCTAGTGAATGAAAGAAATGTATTGATCGTTTTGTTTAATGATAATAACATGGACATAAGATTGTTAATAGGACAGTGTGAACTGTATCGTAAGTATATTGGTGAATATTATCCTAATGCGTTTAAGTTGTATTTTAAAGTAAGTAATAATGATAAGGAAGTAGAATATCTATTAAATAAATTTATATGAGAGAGAATAGTTTTGGAAAATATTTAGGTTTCACTTGTGTTAAGAACACAAAGGAAGAAACCATCTATGAAGTGGTTTTAAATGATAATATGTTAAATCCTTTTAATGCCGTACATGGTGGTTTATTATATGCCTTATGTGATGAAGCCTGTGGTTATGCCTGTGGTTTAGTATATAAGATGCCAGTTACTGTTAATGCGAGTTTTAATTATTTAAAGTCTGCTATGAATACATCTAAATTAAAAGCTGTTGTTCATCCTATTAAAGTTGGATCAACTTTAGCTGTGTTAGATGTAAATGTTTATGATGATAAAGACTTACACTTATGTAATGGTACTTTTACTTATATGGAGATTAATAAATGAATAAGAAGCTAAAGTATATAATTCTTTTTCTATTAGCTATTGTATTAGGTTTAACAGGTAGAGTGATAATCAATCAATCAACTTTATTAGTTGATATAAATACACCAGTGCCTGATGGATTCTTACCTATCAATGATTATGTTTTAATTGATAAGAATACAAAAGAACCAGTTCAAAAGATTAAGACTTTGAAATATGAATATGAGAATGATTCATATGATTATAGTAGTAATCTAGAGACTACTAAGGGCATTGATGCTCATTCTAGCTTTGAAGAATTTGTGAATGCTTATGGTGATTATGTAGCTACATATATCTTATGTCATAAGGTTACTAGTGATGATTATAATGATGATATTAATTTAAATAATATCAAGGTTAAGACTTTCTATGATGAATATGTCAAGACTGAGAAGTGTAACTTAGATGATTTTAATATCAATATTAATTTCTCTTGTTATACACAGTTGAATAATGTTTACTATACTCAAAGAGAATATGAAAAGTTAAGGGATAATGAAAACTTCTTTTGGAAGCTTAAGATTAATGAATTTAGTTTACACTTCTCTTATATCTGTAAGAACTATGAATATAATAGTCATGGTGTAGGTATCTTTGATTATGTATCTTCATCAATGTGGTAATATGCGAGCATTTGCTCGCTTTTTTTGTTTATATAATTAGTTTAATTCGCTTAATTTTCAATCTCTTTGAACATTTTTCATTAAATATTACGAACATAGAATTTAGTCCTTTAATTAGTCATACGCGTTTGACCAATTAATTATCAGCTAATATATGTTTATTATTTCAATCAGTTAGTAAGATAATTACTTTTAAGTAATACCATTTCTTTAAAATTATGTGTACAATCATTAATAGAGTGAGGGTTTATATGAAAGATAATTTTAAAAAAGGATTAAAAATAATAGAAACGGTATTTGCTGTACTATTTATCATATCGTTAGTATTTAACTTTATTGATAAGACAGTTATTAGCATGAATACTGCAAGAGTATTTGCGTTAATAGCAACTATACTTCATCTTGTTTCAATTGTTACTAAGAATTCAAAAGGTGATTATGCAATGTTAATTGTGTTTGCCTTGGCAGTAGCTGTACTAATTAGTGCATCATCAACAGTAGCTATTCATAAGAAAGACTATTATGATGAAAGTCCAACTGGTGTATTAAAAAGAGAAATCTACGATCAAAGTGGTGTTAATGTTTATTTCAACTTTGATTTAATGGAAGATGAAAAGGTTAAGTTAACTTATACTAGTGACTATAACATAAGCGAGGAACAAGCTATAGAATCGTTAAAGATAATCAAAGAAGAATTAGCTAAATATGAAAAAGGACTTCCTTCTAAGATCTATCTAGTAAATGATTTTAAGATGAGAGGTGGCGATGAAGATGGTGCCTTCGTAGTCAGAAAGAATTTCATTATTCTTAATAATAATTCAGAAGATATTAGAGCAGAACTACATCACCAAATGGGCCATTCAATTGAAAACAAGTCTTATGACTTATTAAGCTTCTTTAAATTCAGAACTGTTAAATCATCATGTAACTTAGTATCAGATAAAGCCTGTGAAAACAATAATGAACTATTCGCTGAAACATGGAAGACTAAGGTATATGATAATAAGACTACTGATTATTCAAATGCTTTAAGTGCTATATTTGATACATATTTAAAATAAAAGAAAAACGCGGTTTATTAATAAACCGCGTTTTTAAAAACATATTTTAATTTTATCTATTAAAGTTCCTTACCCTTACCACAGATCTTTCTAGTGATAATACCAACGATCATTGCTACAGCTAATGAAGTGATAGAGATAAGAGGTCCTTCAGTAACAGGATTGTAACCAAAGTTTAATACTAGGCCACCAATACCGCATACAAAGATTGCAGCTACTGGATACAGGTTCTTATTATCGCTTAGGTCTACCTTAGCTAATAATTGAAGGCCACTTGCTGCGATAAAGCCATATAGCGCTACACAAGCACCACCCATTACACACTTAGGAATTGAATTGATCAATGTGATAAATGGTGTGAAGAATGATAGTAGGATACAGCCAAATGATGTATAGAATAGTGTGCTTACAGAAGCGTTACCAGTAATAGCTACACATGCTACTGATTCACCATATGTAGTATTAGCACAACAACCAAATACTGTACCAACGAATGAACCAATACCATCACCCATTAGAGTTTTATCTAGACCTGGATCTGTAATTAAGTCTTTGTTGATAATGTTACTTACGTTCTTATGGTCACCAATATGTTCACATAATAGAACTACTGAAAGTGGAGCGAATACTAAGATTAAGTTAATGATTGCAGTTAAGTCAATTGGAAGATATTCACCGTTTGTTTGGATTGCTCTTAGAAGGAAAATCTTTGGATAATCCACAATTGAACTTAATGTAAATGGAACAAATGTTTTAGTAAATACTGAGAAATCTAAGATTTGTAAAGCAGCATTACCAGTCGCATTACCAATTAGAGTAAGTACAAGAGCTACTACATAACCAACACCAATACCAATTACGAATGGGAATAGTTGCATAGACTTGCTTCCCTTAACTGATGCAACAACAATTGAGAAGAAAGTAATAAGACCAATTGCGATAGTAATCAAGCTATATTCACTACCACCATTAGTACTCATCCAGCTTGTAGCTGTACCTGATAAAGATAAACCGATTAAAGATACAATTGGTCCAGCAATAACTGCAGGAAGTAGTTTGTTTACCCAACCAGAGCCAACAGCTTTAATAATTAGTGCGAAGATTACATATACTAGAGCTGCGATACCAACACCGATTATGACACCCCAATAACCATAACCTGATGAAATAGAAGTAGCATAAGCACCTAAGAAGGCAAATGAGCTTCCTAAGAAAACAGGACTCTTTTTCTTAGTACAGAAGATATATACTAGAGTACCAATACCAGCACCTAGTAATGCAGCAGCAGGATCACTTGGTAGTCCATATTGAGTCATTAGAATTGGAACTAATAAAGTAGCTGCCATAATAGCGATCATTTCCTGTAACGCAAACATTAAGTTTTGTTTTACAGTAGGTTTGTCATTAATGTCATAAACAAGTTTCATAAATATCACCTTTCTCTAACAAAAAACCTTGCCCTAATCTGATAGGCAAGGCTATATTTCCTTATAAAAAATATCTAATTTTAGTGCCCTTGCTGATATCTCGTATCAGATTAAAGATGCTTTTTATCTTTGCCATGTTACCACCGATAAGGTGATGTGTCAATCATAATTAAATATAATAAAATATACATGGATAAAGGAGAATTCTAAAATATGAATAAAGTAATTAACAGTGAAAAAGCACCAGCTGCAATTGGCCCTTACTCACAAGCAATTGAATCAAATGGTTTTGTCTACGTATCAGGACAATTACCAATCAACACAGAAACAGGCACAATGCCAGAAACTATTGAGGAACAAACAGCTCAATCATTAAGTAACATTAAGTCAATTCTTGAAGCTGCAAGTCTTTCAATGAATAATGTAGTTAAGACTACTGTTCTTATGACTAACTTAGGTGATTTTACTAAGATGAATGAAGTATATGGTACTTTCTTCTCTGGTGCATATCCTGCTAGAGCTGCTTACCAAGTAGTGGCACTACCTAAGGGTGCTATGGTTGAAATAGAAGCTGTTGTGTCTAAGTAAAATAAATTTATAAAATCAACAAAGTCGGACATAATCTTTATTTAGGACTATGACCGACTTTTAATTAGCGCATTAATAAAAAAATATAAACTTATAATACATGTAGCATTATTTAACGAATTTAATAGAATTCAATACTTCTGAATATGTGTTACATTGTATTAAATTAGATAAGTAGACTGGTGAACATAGTATTTTTGCTAGATGTTCATATATTTTAGAAAACTCAGAAACTTCATTGTTTTTAACGGCAATTAAAATGACTAATTTAATATTGTTGTTGTCCCATTGAATTCCTTTACGGTTTATTAATAAGGCTAACATAGTTTCCTTTGCGTTCATTGTTAATGCGTGAGGAATTGCAAAAGAATTAAAAAAGCAAGTGGATGACAATCTTTCTCTTTCCATTACAGAATCAAAAAAACTATCCGAGACTATCCCAAATTCTTCCATCTTAGAACATAAGAAAGAAATTGCTTTTTCTTTTGTATCTATGGTGTTTTCTATGAAGAAAAGTTTTGGATTAAAACAGTACATCAAAAACTCGTTGTTACGTTTAAGTTCTTTTTTATGTAAACATTTATTAACTTCTTCATCTATTTTATTTAAATCATCTTTTGTTAAAAATGGAGAAATCATAATAACCTTTTTTCCAATAATTTCTAAATGGACTGTAGATATTATGATGTCAAAATTTTGTTCAGGCAGAGCATCCTTATCAGAGTTAACAACATGAATAGAAATTAAATTCTTATACTTTTCTATTAGACTGTCTTTAATATTGTTGGCAATGTGATGATAATTATTAGCGTATAAAAGTACTTGAATAGTGTTTGTATGTTCTTTGGTGCTTTCGATTATAAAACCTATATAAACACTTAAAAAACCAATTTCTTCATCTGGAATTGTAATATTAAATGTTGTTTCTATTCGTTTGGCAAACGAAACGGATATATCGTAAATCAAAGGGCAATTTTCTTTGATTGTTGTTTTAATTTGGTTTGATGCATAGCTATTGTGTTCTGCGCGTTTTATTAGTTCGTATATATGCAAGGCTAAATTGTGTATTGGTTGGGAAACATCAACCGTAATCATGTATTGATTAAGCACTACAAACAAAATTTCTCTAATTTGATTAATAAAGTCTTCAGAGTAAACCACACTTCCAGATCTAGTTGTAGAAAATATATTTCCTTTCAAAAGATTTGTTATATATAAAACGTCTTGTTGTTGTACATGTATTCCATAATGAAGCCCAAATCGATCACACACATCACAAGCTAGTTTATATTCTGAAGAATGCGATTCCTTTTCTAATAAGATGTTGTTTAGTTTAGGCATATGCATTCCATTGCTAATTCGATACAATGCGATTATGACATTGAATAGTAAACTAGATGAGTAGCTTTCTTGAATATGATAACCATTTGCTTCAATGGAAGTGACTATTATTTCATGGATTCTTTCAACATCAAAATCTTTAAAATAGAAAGAAAGGTTTTCAATATTAATAACATTTGAAGGTAATTTGGAATAAATGATTTGTTTTAATAACTGCCGTTTATTAAATTCTGTACCATCAATTGTAACAGTGTTATTTTTAATAACCAATGAGAGATGTTTATTGTTAAAATCTTTTTTGATTTTAGAAAATTCTAATTGAAGTGAAGACTCACTAATATAAAGCTTATCAGCAAGGTTAAAAATATCTAATGGTTTATTAGAAGATAGTAGATATTGAAGTATTGTTGACTTTCTGTCATCATTATCAATGCGAGTTAAATTGGTATTATCTTCAGTAAGTGTATATCCAGTTTTGTCGGAGTTAACTATTCCAATTCTTTTGAGTTCATTCATTTCGTTTTGAACAGTTCTTAAAGAAACATTTAGTGTATCAGCAATAACTTTACCACTAATGCTCTCTGAAGAACCTTGAAGGATTTTTATAATATTTTTTTGACGCGTTGTAAACTCGTGCATAAGCATAACTTCCTATATAAAGATTATAAAATCTATATAATTTGTTCAATTAATTTTTTTCGCAATGATATGAAAAAGTTAATTTGAAAGAAAAAATAAGAAAAAAGTATAGTGAAGATAGAAGAAAGCTAACTATATAAAAATCAATAGTAATTGATGAAATAGTTTGAAAATTTAT
>URCJ01000022.1 GCA_900546285.1 uncultured Solobacterium sp.
TCAGTGGCGTCGATTGTAACGGTTTCACCTTCGGCTACATTGCTAGTAGCTAAATTTCCACAACCAGTTAATAATAGCGATAATGCACAAACGCATAATAATTTTTTATTCATTTAAAGCTCCTTTTGTTTTAATAATAGATTATACGAATATTATATCAAGTTAATATCTATAAGAAGTTAGTGTGATTACATGAAAGTAAATAATATCTATTTTGTTAAATGTCTTTTATTTATATAATAAATAAAACTTTTCAAGTTCTATAAAATCACAACATCTATTTGCGATTCTTGAATCTGGGTTATTCTTTACTGCTTCGTATAATTTTTGTGCTTTTTGTAAGATTTTTGTTTCTTTAAAATTGATTGAATTTAGCTCATCTTTAAGCAAGAAAATATAATCATTTTTTTCTTTAATATCTTTAAAAGTACGATAATTTTCTATGTTGCTATATTCTAACAATTCAACGAATTCAGAAGGGACAGGAATCATATTGTTAAGGTTTAATACACACAATAATCTGTTTGTAGAAAAATGATAGATTTTTATAAAATCAATCCCATCTTTCATCTTTAAATGTTTAGGTCTTGGAGAAGAAACAGGAACATAATAGTTTAAATTGTTTATATTTAATACAACGCCTAAATGAAATTTAAGTTTATCAGTTCCGTATTCGACATCACCAACTTTATTATCTATCGTCTTTAAATCATTAATATATTTTTTATTTATAACGTAAAAATCCATGCATATCCTTTGTATAAAAAAAGTGGCATAGCCACCAAACTTTTAATTACAGTTGTTTTACTGGAATCTGTCAATCCGCTTTTATAAGCTTTTGCTTACACATACAATATATCACAAAAAGGAGAATTTTGGTGAAGAACTGTATTAAAATGAGTGATAAAATCCTTTATTTTTTAATTACTTTTTTAATTTTTGGTATTGTGAGAAAAATTAGATTATCGTATACTTTATAAGTACTTAATATCGTATATACTTTCGAAGAGATGGTGAAAGTGTTTCTACCTTATGACCTTACATAAGACTACGATGAAACTTTTTCATGTGTCTTCTGTATCTTACAGAAGATTTTTACTTTTTACGATGCTAAGTATAGAAAACAAGGAGAAACGAAATGAAAGAACTATACGTTGGCAAAACTAAAAATGTTTATGAACTTGAAAATGGTAATGTATTATTAAAATTCAAGGATGACTGCACAGGCAAAGATGGTGTTTTTGATCCAGGAGAGAACACTGTTGGCTTAACAATCGAAGGTATTGGTAAGGCAAACTTAGAAACTAGTACTTATTACTTTAACTTATTAAAGGAAGCTGGAATTAAGACTCACTTTGTTAGCTCTAATTTAGATGATGCAACTATGGAAGTATTGAAGGCAACTGTATTTGGTCATGGTTTAGAAGTTATTTGTCGTTTAGTTGCGACAGGTTCTTTTATCCGTAGATATGGTGAATATATTGAAGATGGAACACCACTTGAAGGTGGCTATGTTGAATGTACATTCAAAAATGACGCAAAGGGTGATCCACTTGTAACTAAGGAAGGCTTAGTAGCTTTAAAAATAATGAGCGCCGAACAATTTGAATCAGTAAAGGAACAAACTTTAAAGATTACTAAGGTTGTAGCTGATGATTTAAAAACAATCGGTCTAGATTTATGGGATATCAAGTTTGAATTTGGCTATTGCGGTGATGAAGTAGTTCTAATCGATGAAATCGCCTCAGGCAATATGCGTGTATACAAAGATGGTAAGATTGTTGAACCAGTTGAACTTACAAAATTAATTTTAAACAGATAATATAAGCCCTTTTATAGGGCTTATTAATATGTGGAAAGGAAATATATGGGAGGATTTTTTGGGGTAGCCTCTAAAAAGAAATGTGTAATCGATCTATATTTTGGTGTCGACTACCATTCACATTTAGGCACAAGACGTGGTGGTCTTGCGGTATATGATAAGGAATATGGTTTTCAAAGATCTATTCATAATATCGAAAATTCACCATTTAGAACTAAATTTGAAAAGGAGATAGACGACTTTAAAGGCAATATGGGTATCGGCTGTATCAGTGATGGTGAAGCACAACCTTTATTAGTTAACTCTCATTTAGGTTCTTTTGCGATCACAACAGTAGGTCGTATCAATAATCTTAATGAACTAAAAGAAAAATGCTTTAAATATGGAACAACTCACTTTCTTGAAATGAGCGGTGGTGAAATAAATCCAACTGAACTTGTAGCTGCTTTAATGAACCAAAAGGACACTATCACTGATGGTTTAGCCTATGTTCAAGAAGAAGTTAAGGGTTCAATGAGCGTGTTGATTTTAACTGCGGATAGAATCTATTGTATGCGTGATAAGCTAGGTCGTACGCCGCTTGTCATTGGCAAGAAAGATGATGCGTACTGTGCAACATTTGAATCATCAGCTTTCTTAAATCTTGGCTATAAACATGTTAAAGACTTAGGACCTGGTGAAATCGTCTATATCACACCTGAGGAGTGCGTAACCACTAAAGAAATGAACGAAAAGATGAGAATGTGTTCTTTCCTTTGGGTATATTATGGCTATCCTACATCAACATATGAGAAACAAAATGTTGAAATGATGCGCTATAAGGCTGGTGAATTATTAGCTAATAGAGACCATGTTGATGTTGATATTGTTGCTGGTGTTCCTGATAGTGGTTTAGCTCATGCGATTGGCTATGCTAATACAACACACAGAACTTTCGCAAGGCCATTTATCAAATACACACCAACTTGGCCTCGTTCATTTATGCCATCTAATCAAACTGAAAGAAGTTTGATCGCAAAGATGAAATTAATTCCAGTACATGAATTAATCAATGATAAGAAAATCTTATTAATTGATGATTCTATTGTTAGAGGAACCCAACTTGGTGAAACAACTAAGTTCTTATATGAATCAGGTGCTAGAGAAGTGCATGTTAGACCTGCGTGCCCACCAATTATGTTTGGCTGTAAATACTTAAATTTCTCTAGAAGTTCTAGTGAATTAGAACTAGCTACTAGAAAGGCTATTATTGAACTTGAGGGAACTTGTGAAGTATCTAAGGAAGTCTTAAAAGAATATGCAAATCCTGATAGTGATAAGTACAAGGCAATGGTTGAAGTTATTCGCAAGAAATCATTCTTTACAAGCTTAGATTTCGCAAGACTTGATGAACTTGTGAAGTCAATTGGACTTGGTAAAGAAAGACTATGTACTTATTGCTGGGATGGCAGAGAAGATGATGAGTAGCCTTAATTAATATGTTAAAATAAAGACGTTATACAACTGACGGAAAAGTGGAGTACCACATGGGAGTATGATGTTTATAAGAAGAGTCGACCGTCTGGGCCATTTTGTCCCTTTTTACGTGCGACTTTTTTTGTATCTAGGGAATCATACTTTTAAAGGAAGGATAATAATTTATGTTAACAGATGTTCAAATTGCTCAAAATGCCAGCATGTTACCAATTAAAGATGTTGCTGGTCAAATTGGATTAAGCGAAGATGACTTAGAACTATATGGTAAATATAAGGCTAAGATTTCTTTAGAAACTATTAGAAGACTAGAAAATAATCAAGATGGTAAGTTAATCTTAGTAACTGCCATCAATCCAACTCCAGCAGGAGAGGGCAAGACTACTACTATGATCGGCTTAGCTCAAGCGATGAATAAGATTGGTAAAAAGACTATCGTTGCGATGAGAGAACCATCTCTTGGACCATGTTTTGGAATAAAGGGTGGTGCAGCAGGTGGCGGTTATGCCCAAGTTGTGCCGATGGAAGACATCAACCTACACTTTACAGGTGATATTCATGCAATTACTACTGCTAATAACTTAATTAGTGCGATGTTAGATAATTCTTTACAACAAGGTAATCCCTTAAACATCGATGAAAGACAAATCGTATGGAAAAGAGTAGTTGATTTAAATGATAGAGCACTAAGACATATTGTTGTAGGCCTTGGTGGTAAAGCTAATGGTGTGCCAAGAGAAGATGGCTTTGATATCACTGTAGCAAGTGAAATCATGGGTATCTTATGCTTAGCTAATGATTTAAGTGATTTAAAATCAAGAGTAGCTAGAATCATCGTCGCTTATACAAGAGATGGAAATCCTGTTACAGTTGAAGATTTAAAAGCTACAGGGGCTGTTACATTATTGTTGAAGGATGCCATTAAGCCAAATCTTGTTCAAACGCTAGATCATACACCAGTGTTTGTTCATGGCGGACCATTTGCTAATATCGCTCATGGTTGTAACAGTGTTATGGCTACTAAGTTAGCCTTAAAGTTAGCTCCTTATACTGTTACAGAAGCTGGTTTTGGTGCCGATTTAGGTGCTGAAAAATTCTTAGATATTAAATGTCGTCAAGCTGGTTTAAAACCAGATGCAGTTGTAATTGTAGCTACTGTTAGAGCACTTAAGATGCATGGTGGCATGGATAAGAAAGAATTGGCTAATGAAAATCTAGAGGCTTTAAGAAAGGGCATCGCTAATCTTGAGAAGCATATTGAAAATATTGCCAAGTATGGCTTGCCTGCGATTGTGGCAATCAATGCTTTCCCAACTGATACTAAGGCTGAGCTTGATTTACTTGAAGAAATCTGTAATGCCAAGGGTGTTAAGGTTGCTTTATCTGAAGTTTGGGCAAAAGGGGCAGATGGCGGTATTGAATTAGCTAATGGCTTAATTGATTTATTAGAAAACAAAGAAAGTAATTTCAAACCAATTTATGATTTGGATTTACCAATAGAAGAAAAGATTAAAACTATCGCAAGAGAAATCTATGGTGCTGATGATGTAATCTTCACAAAGAAAGCTAAGACTAATATTAAGAAATTAACCGACTTAGGTCTTGATAAGCTTCCTATTTGTATCGCTAAAACTCAATATAGTTTAAGTGATGATGCAAGCTTACTTGGTAGACCTACTGGATTTAATATCGAAATCAACGATTTAATTCCAAATACTGGTTCTAGTTTCTTAGTCGCAATCAGTGGCGATATTATGCGTATGCCAGGTCTTCCTAAGGTGCCAGCTGCAAACAATATGGACATCTTAGAAGATGGTGAAATTGTAGGACTATTCTAAAGGAGGAACATGAGAGTAGCAATTATTATGGGTTCAACTAGTGATTTAGCTAAAGTTGAACCAGCAATCACAATTTTAAAAGAATGGGGAGTACAAACAGACGTTAGATGCCTAAGCGCTCATAGAGCTCATGAGGCTTTAAGTGAATTTGTAAGTGAATGTAACCAAAACGATACTGAAGCCATTATCTGCGCAGCAGGTATGGCAGCAGCCTTACCAGGTGTAGTAGCTGCACAAACAGTTATCCCGGTAATTGGCGTGCCACTAAGTGCAAGTGTCTTAGATGGTATGGACGCCCTTATGTCAATCGTTCAAATGCCTCCTTCAATTCCAGTGGCAACAGTTGGCATCAATGGAGCTAAGAACGCTGCGTGGTTAGCACTGAATATTATTGGAAATAAGCACTTAGAAATAAGAGAAAAGTTAATCGCTTTTAGAAAAAAGTTGGCTGAAGATGCAGTTAAGACAAATGAAGAAATAATTGAGAAATATAAATAGGAAAGGAAATATTTTAAATGAGCCAAAAATATAGAGAAGCTGGAGTAGATTTAGAAGCAGGATACGAGAGTGTTAGATTAATCAAATCACATGTTGCTCGTACAAAGGTAAAGGGTGCTGTTGATTCAATCGGTGCCTTTGGTGGTATGTTTGATTTATCACTATTAGGAATGAAAGAACCCGTACTAGTATCAGGCACAGATGGTGTTGGTACAAAGCTTATGTTAGCCTTTGAATGTGATAAGCACGATACTATCGGTATTGATGCAGTTGCGATGTGCGTTAATGATGTTTTAGTGCAAGGTGCTATGCCAATCTTCTTCTTAGACTATCTTGCAGTTGGCAAAAATACTCCAACTAAGATTGAACAATTAGTCAAGGGCGTAGCTGATGGTTGTGTACAAGCTGAATGTGCTCTAATCGGTGGTGAAACAGCTGAAATGCCTGATATGTATGATGTAAATCATTATGATATTGCCGGTTTCTGTGTTGGTGCAGTTGAAAAGTCTAAATTATTAGATAGTCAAAATATCGCTCCTGGACAAGTATTAGTAGCACTACCTTCAAGTGGCTGTCATTCTAATGGTTTCTCTTTGGTTCGT
Source organism: uncultured Solobacterium sp. (assembly GCA_900546285.1). Taxonomy (GTDB): domain Bacteria; phylum Bacillota_I; class Bacilli_A; order Erysipelotrichales; family Erysipelotrichaceae; genus Colivicinus. The sequence continues at coordinate 6,234 of URCJ01000022.1, forward strand.
AAAGTTTTAATCAAAGATGCTAAGCTTGATTTAAATGAATACTATGAAGAATTTGGCAAGACACTTGGTGAAGAGTTATTAACTCCTACTAAAATTTATGTTAGGGCTATTAAACACTTATTAAATAATAATGTTGATATCAAGGGTATGTCACATATTACTGGTGGCGGTTTTTATGAGAACTTGCCAAGAATGTTAAAGAGTGGTCAAGGTGTTAAGATTGACACTACATCTTTCCCAAGACCTAAGATTTTTGATTTGATTGCTGAAAAGGGCGGGATTGAAGAAAAAGAAATGTACAACGTATTTAACATGGGCGTAGGCTTTGTGATGGCACTAGATCCAAGTGATGTTGATACAGTACTTGGCTTATTAAAAGATATTAATGAAGAAGCTTATGTTATCGGTGAAGTTACTGATAAAGAAGGCGTTGAATTAACATGGTAAAAGTTGCCGTATTAGTATCAGGTGGTGGTACTAATTTACAAGCTTTAATTGATGAATTTAATTTAGGAACTATCAATGGTGAAATTAAGCTTGTTGTTTCTAATCGTAAGAATGCCTATGGTCTTGTAAGAGCTGAAAACGCTGGTATCAAGAACATGTGCATAAAAGACCAAGCTGAATTATTAAAGACATTAAAGGAAGAAGAAATTGAACTTGTTGTCTTAGCTGGCTATCTTGCGATTATTAGTGATGAATTAATTAAAGAATACAAAAATCGTATTATTAACATTCATCCATCACTTATCCCATCATTCTGTGGCATGGGTTATTATGGTCTCCACGTCCATGAAGCAGCCTTTAAAAGAGGGGTTAAGGTAAGTGGGGCAACTGTTCATTTTGTAAGTGGAACAGTAGATGGTGGACCAATTATCATTCAAAAGAGTATTGATGTATCAAGCGCCAAGTCCCCAGAAGAGATGCAACAAATCGTCTTAACGGTTGAACATCAAATTTTAAAAGAAGCGGTTAGATTATATTGTGATAATAAATTAGAAGTAGTAGGCGAAAGGGTAAATATTAAATGAGAAGAGCTTTAGTTTCAGTTACTGATAAAACTGGTATTGTTGAATTTTGTAAGGGTCTAGAAGCACTAGACTTCGAAATCGTTTCAACTGGTGGTACTTTAAAGAAACTTCAAGAAGAAGGTGTTAAGGCTATCGCAATTGATGATGTAACAGGTTTTCCTGAAATCTTAGATGGCCGTGTTAAGACTTTACATCCAATGGTTCATGGTGGCTTGTTATTTAGAAGAGATGTGGAAAGTCATGTTAAAACTGTTGAAGAAATGGGCATAACACCAATTGATTTAGTATGTGTTAACCTATATGAATTTGAAAAAGCTTTAAAGGCACATAAACCAATGGAAGACATGATTGAAAATATCGACATTGGTGGTCCTTCTATGATTAGAAGTGCAGCTAAAAACTTTAAGGATGTTTTAATTGTTACTAAGGTTGAAGACTATGACAATGTTTTAGAAGCTATTAAAAATGGTGCAGATGACTATGATTTTAGATTAAATCTTGCATATAAGGCTTATACAACAACAGGTGCCTATGATGCGATGATCTCTAGATATTTCGCAAGTGTTTGTCATGATGACTTCCCTGAAACATTAAACTTATCATTTAAGAAAGTTGAACACTTAAGATATGGTGAAAACTCTCAACAAGCTGCTAATAAATATAGAGATACATATGTAGAACATACTCTATTAGACTATGAACAACTTCATGGCAAGGAAATCTCATTTAATAATGTCAATGACCTTTATGGTGCTGTTGCTTGTGTTAGAGAATTTGGCGATCAAATTGTAACAGCTGCTATTAAGCATTCAACTCCATGTGGTGTAGCTATTGGTAAGACTGGCTATGAATCATATATGAAGGCTTATGAGGCTGATCCTCAATCAATCTTTGGTGGTATTGTTGCTTGTAACTATAAGGTTGATAAGGCTACTGCCGAAAAGATGCATTCTATTTTCTTAGAGATTGTTGCAGCACCCGACTACGATGATGATGCCTTGGAAATCTTAAAGGGTAAGAAAAATTTACGTATCTTAAAGCTTAAGAACTTGGATGCTAGAGATGCGAAGTATGATATTAAGTACTTAGAGGGTAATGTTCTTGTACAAGAATTAAATACTAAGATGTTTGATGAACTAAAGGTTGTTACTAATGCTCAACCAAATGAACAACAACTATCAGACATGGAATTTGGTATGCGTGTAGTTAAATATGTTAAATCAAATGCAATTTGTATCGTTAAAGATGGTGTGACATTGGCTATCGGTGGTGGTCAAACAAGTAGAGTATGGGCCTTAGAAAATGCTATCCATAATAATCCTGATAAGGACTTTAATGGTGCAGTACTTGCAAGTGATGCTTTCTTCCCATTTGATGATTGTGTACAAGTGGCAGCTGATGCTAGTATTAAGGCAATTATTCAACCAGGCGGCAGTGTAAAAGACCAAGATAGTATTGACTTATGTAATAAATTAAATATCCCTATGGTATTTAGCGGCTATCGTCATTTCAGACATTAATGGGTGAATATATGAGAGTGTTAGTTATTGGAAGCGGTGGTAGAGAAGCTGCTATCACTTATGCATTAAATAAATCAAGTAAAGTAGATGAATTATATTGTCTACCAGGTAATCCCGGTATGGATGAGATTGCTACTTTAATTAATGGAAGCGTTGAAGACTTAGATTTTATCCTAAAGACAGTTGAAGATTTAAAAATTGACTTTACTGTCATTGGACCTGAAGTTCCACTTTGTATGGGGCTTGCTGATTTGCTTGAAAGTCATGGTCACAAGGTCTTTGGTCCTACTAAAGTAGCTGCTACTTTAGAGGGCTCAAAAGCTTTCTCTAAAGGCTTCATGAAACGTCATAATATTCCTACTGCTGAGTATATTGAGGTGAATGATTATGAAAATGGGCTAGAATCTTTAAAGAACTTTACATATCCACTAGTTATCAAGGCTGATGGTTTGGCTGCTGGTAAGGGTGTTGTGATTTGCGAAGATGAAGAAATAGCTTTAAAGACTTTAAAAGAATTCATGTTGGATGGTGCTTTAAATAATGCAGGCTCTAAACTTGTTATCGAAGAATTCTTAAAGGGCTTTGAATGTTCTTTATTATGTTTTACAGATGGTGAAACTATTATTCCTATGCCTACTGTTAAAGATCATAAACAAATTTACGACAACAACAAGGGACCTAATACTGGTGGTATGGGTACTGTTTCTCCAAATCCATTTATGCCTAACTTCGATGATGAAATGTTGGATTCTATCTTAAAACCATTTATCAAGGGCTTAAAAGAAGATGAAATAGATTATCGTGGTGTTATTTTTATTGGTTTAATGATCGATAATAACAAGGCTAAGGTACTTGAATTCAATGTACGCTTTGGTGATCCAGAAACTCAATCAATTATGTTAAGACTCGAAAGTGACTTGTTTGACATCATGTATGCAACAAGTACTAAGAACCTAAAGGATATTAGTGTTAAGTGGAATGATGATACTGTTTGTACCCTAGTACTTGCTAGTGAGGGCTATCCAGGAACTTACAAAAAAGGCTTAGAAATTAAGAATTTAGATAAGCTTGATGATGATATTATTGTTTTCCACGCAGGAACTAAGATTGTAGATAATAAGCTAGTGACAAATGGTGGTCGTGTCTTAAATATTTGTGCTAAGGGTAATAACTTACTAGAAGCACGTGCTAAGGTTTATAAGGCAGCTGAAATAATTGATTTTGAAGGTAAGTATTACCGTAAAGATATTGGTTTAAATTAGGGGAGAACTATGAGTAAAGTATTTCGTATTTATGTAAAAAAACGTGAAGAGTTTGCGGTTGAAGCTAAGGAAGTCTTAGAAAACCTTAGAGTCCAACTAAAGCTTGATAATTTAAAAGATCTTAGTATCATCAATCGTTATGATGTCGAGGGTGTTAGTGAAGAAGTATTAAAGACCGGTATTAAAACTATTCTTAGTGAACCAATGGTTGATGATGTTTATATGGAAGAATATCCTAGTGTTGGTACTACTTTTGCGATTGAATTCTTACCTGGTCAATATGATCAAAGAGCAGACGCTTGTGAACAATGTTTCTCCATTCTAACAGGAGCTAATGATGTTAAGGTAAAGTGTGCAAAGTTATTTGATGTAGTTGGTGAAGACTTAGATTTAGATAAGATTCAAAAGTTCTTAATCAATCCAGTTGACCAAAGACTTGCTAGTTTAGATAAGCCACTTAGCTTAAAAGACGGGGAAGTTGATATTCCTTTAGTACCTATCATTTCTGGTTTTATCAATTTTTCTGATGAAGAATTAAGAGAATATATCAAGGCAAATGGCATGGCTATGAACTTTGATGACTTAAAAATTTCTCAAGAGTATTTCAAGAGTGAGGAACATCGTGATCCTACAGAAACTGAATTAAAGGTTTTAGATACTTATTGGTCAGACCATTGTCGTCATACTACTTTTGCGACTATTATTGATGATATTGAGATTGAAAATGGTACTTTTAAAGAGATTCTAGAAAAGGATATTGAAAATTATAAGAGTTCTAGACATCTTGTATATGGCGTGGATACTAAGCGTCCTTTGACTTTAATGGATTTAGCTACTATTTCTATGAAAGAACTTAGAAAGGCTGGTTACTTAGAAGATTTAGAAGTTTCTAAGGAAATCAATGCTTGTAGCGTAGAATTAACAGTTCATACAAGTGATGGTGATGAAAACTGGTTGTTGATGTTTAAGAATGAAACTCATAACCATCCAACTGAAATTGAACCATTTGGTGGTGCTGCTACATGTCTTGGTGGTGCTATTAGAGATCCACTATCTGGAAGAGCTTATGTATATCAATCAATGAGAATCACGGGTTCTGGCGATCCTCGTACACCTCTTGATAAGACTTTAAAGGGCAAGTTACCTCAAAGAAAGATTACAAGAGAGGCAGCTCATGGATTCTCTTCTTATGGTAACCAAATTGGTTTAACTACTGGTTATGTTCATGAAGTATATGATGAAGGCTATGTGGCTAAAAGAATGGAACTTGGTGCTGTTGTGGCTGCTGCTCCTAAAGCTCAGGTTAAGCGTCTAGAACCTCAAAAGGATCAAATTGTCTTACTGATAGGTGGTAGAACTGGTAGAGATGGTATTGGTGGTGCTACTGGTTCGTCTAAGTCTCATGAATTAAAGACAACAACTACTGCTGGTGCTGAGGTCCAAAAGGGTAATCCAGTAGAAGAGAGAAAGATTCAAAGATTATTTAGAAATCCTAAGGTGTCTGAAAAGATTGTTAGATGTAATGACTTTGGTGCCGGTGGTGTTTGTGTTGCGGTTGGTGAATTAGCTGATGGCTTAGATATCAATTTAGATGCTGTATTAAAAAAATATGAGGGTTTAACAGGTACCGAACTTGCAATTTCTGAATCACAAGAGAGAATGGCTATTGTCATTAATGAATGTGATATGGAAGAGATTGTTAAGGAATGTCATAATGAAAACTTAGAGGTTGTTAAGGTAGCTACTGTTACTGATGATGATCGTCTAGTTATGCATTATTTAGGTCAAACAGTTGTTGATATTGATAGACATTTCCTAGATAAGAATGGTGCAAGTAGACATCAAAAAATTTATGTAAGTCTACCTGATTTTGATAAAGACGTATTTGAAAATGTAGTAAAGGATAGTTTTATAGATACATCTTTAAATATTTTAAGTAACTTAAGTGTCTGTTCACAAAAGGGTCTAGTTGAAAGATTTGACTCTTCAATTGGCAATGGCACCGTATTATCTCCATATGGTGGTAAGACTTTAAGAACTGAGACTGAGGGTATGTGTGCCCTAATTCCTGTACTTGGTAAGGAAACAACAACTTGTTCAATGATGGCTTATGGCTATAATCCAAAGATTTCTAAATGGTCACCATATCATGGTGCTATTTATGCAGTTGTTGAATCGCTTGCTAAGATTGTGGCAATGGGTGGTAATTATCATACTGTTAGATTCTCTTTCCAAGAATTCTTTGAAAAGTTATTAACAGATCCTAAGCGTTGGGGTAAGCCTTTTAGTGCTTTATTAGGCGCATATCGTGTTCAAAGTGCTTTAAAGTTAGCTTCTATTGGTGGTAAGGATTCTATGTCTGGTTCTTTTGAAGATCTAGATGTACCTCCAACTCTTGTTTCTTTTGCGATTACAGGAGCTGATGTTAAGGATGTGATTAGTCCTGAATTAAAGAGCACTAATCATAAACTATATGAATTTGTACTTCCAAAGGATGAATTTGGTATCTATGATTTTGATAAGCTACAAGAAATCTATGATTTCATCATGAAATTAAATGCTGATAAGAAGATCTATAGTGCTTATACTGTTAAGGATGGTGGTGTCTTAGAAGCTGTTTATAAGATGGCTTTCGGTAATAATGTTGGTGTCAAGTTAAACAAAGATTTATCCTTAAATGATTTAACACTTAAGAATTATGGCAATATCATCGTTGAAGTTGATGATTTAGCTTACGATTATGCAAGACTAATTGGTGATACCGTTGATGAATCTGTTATTACATATTCAAATGAAACAGTAAGCTTAGATGAGGCATATAAGGCTCATACTTCAACATTAGAAGAAATTTTCCCTACATCTAAGAAGGCTTTAACTGATGAAGTTAGAGTTGGCAATTGTACCGAAAGAGGAATTATCCATGCATCAAAGGTTTATGATGAGGTGAAGGTTACTATTCCTGTCTTCCCTGGTACTAACTGTGAATATGATTCTAAGCGTGCTTTTGAAAAAGCTGGTGCTAAGGTAGAACTAGTGTTAATTAGAAATAAGACTGCTGAAGACATCAAAAAGTCTATTGATGAATTAGAAAAGGCAATTAGAAGTTCACAAATCGTAATGTTGCCAGGTGGTTTTAGTGCCGGTGATGAGCCAGAGGGTTCTGGTAAGTTTATCGCTACTGTATTAAGAAATGCAAAATTAAAGGCCGCTATTGATGACTTGTTAGATAATCGTGAAGGTTTGATGATTGGTATCTGTAATGGTTTCCAAGCTTTAATTAAGTTAGGTCTATTGCCTGATGGTCATATCAAAGAGATGAGTGATGATGATGCAACTCTAACATTTAATACAATTGGACGTCACTTATCGCAAATGGTGGATACTAGAATCGCTAGTGTTAAGTCTCCTTGGATGGCTAATGTGAGTGTTGGTGATATTCATACAATTCCTATTTCTCATGGTGAGGGTCGTTTTGTGGCTCCTAAGCACGTGTTAGATGAACTTTTCGATAATGGTCAAGTAATTACCCAATATGTTGATCCAAGTGGTAATGTGACTATGGAATCTCCATATAATCCAAATGGTTCTATGATGGCTATTGAGGGTATCGTATCTAGAGATGGTAGAGTCTTGGGTAAGATGGGCCATAGTGAAAGACAGGGCAATAATCGTTTCAAGAATATTTATGGTGAGATGGATCAAAAGATTTTTGAAGCAGGTGTTAAATATTTCAAATAATATATAATGATTAAAGGGCATAGTTGCCCTTTAACTTTTGGAGGAAACATGCAAAAAGCAATTATAACTGTAGTTGGTAAGGATAAGGTTGGCATTATTGCCAGTGTTTGTAACTTATTAGCGAAGGAAGATATCAATATTATGGATATTTCTCAAACTATCACAAATGATTTTTTTAATATGATGATGATTGTGAATATCGATAATATGAAGGATGAATTTAGTGTTGTCTTAGAAAAATTAAATGAATTAGGTAAGGAATTAGCACTAGATATCAAGATGCAACATGAAGATTTCTTTGATGCGATGCATCGTATTTAGGTGAAAATATGCTGAATATACTAGAAGTAAATGAAACTAATAAGATGATCTCGGAGGAGAATTTTGATGTAAGAACAATTACTATCGGTATTTCTTTAATCGATTGTATCGATTCAAATGTCGATATCTTATGTCAAAATATCTATAACAAGATTACAAGTGTTGCGAAAGATTTAGTAAAGACTGCCAATAATATTGAAAATAAATTCGGAGTTCCAATTGTAAATAAAAGAGTATCGGTTACACCTATTTCGTTGATTGGTGCAAGCAGTGTTAAGACAATTGATGATTATGTAAAGATTGCCAAAACATTAGATGAGGCAGCTAAGACCTTGGGTATTAACTTTATTGGTGGCTTTAGTGCCATTGTTAATAAGGGCATGACCAAATCTGATGAGTTGTTAATAAGATCTATTCCTAGTGCCTTAAGCCAAACTGAGCGAGTTTGTTCAAGTGTTAATGTCGGTTCTACTAAAACCGGTATCAATATGGATGCGGTAAGACTTGTTGGTGAAATCATCAAGGAAGCAGCAGAACTTACAAAAGATAATGATTCTTTAGCTTGTGCTAAGTTTGTGGTATTCACAAATGCCCCTGATGATAATCCATTTATGGCTGGTGCCTTCCATGGGGTAAGTGAGGCTGATGCGATTATTAATGTTGGTGTCAGTGGTCCTGGTGTTGTAAGAAATGCCATTAAGGAAACAAAGGGTGAAAGCTTTGAAGTTTTGTGTGAAACTATCAAGAAGACAGCATTCAAGATTACTCGTGTTGGTCAATTAGTGGCTCATGAAGCTTCTAAGGCCTTAAATATTCCGTTTGGGATTATTGACTTGTCTTTAGCTCCAACTCCTGCTATTGGTGATAGTATTGCCAATTGTTTAGAAGAAATGGGCTTAGAAAGAGTTGGTGCTCCAGGTACTACCGCAGCTCTTGCAATCTTAAATGACCAAGTTAAAAAAGGTGGTGTTATGGCTTCATCTTATGTAGGCGGTTTAAGTGGTGCTTTTATACCAGTAAGCGAAGATGAGGGTATGATTAAGGCGGTAGAACTTGGTTCCTTAAGTCTTGAGAAATTAGAGGCGATGACATGTGTTTGTTCAGTAGGGCTTGATATGATTGCCATTCCTGGCAAGACTAGTGCTTCTACCATTTCTGGCATCATAGCTGATGAAATGGCTATCGGCATGATTAATCAAAAGACAACAGCTGTAAGAATTATTCCGGTTGTTGGAAAGGATGTTGGTGATACGGTTGAATTTGGTGGTCTTTTAGGTTATGCGCCTATTATGAAGGTCAATGAATTTGATTGTAGTGGTTTTGTAAGTAGAAAGGGTAGAATACCTGCTCCTATTCATAGTTTTAAGAATTAAATAGAAAGTGTATAATAACGTCATGAATTTACCAAATAAATTAACTGTAATTAGAATCATTTTAGTTCCACTATTGGTTCTTATCTGGCTATTTCCATATTCTGCATTTGGAATTGAATTCCCTGTGTATGAAATTGGAACTGTTTCTTTGTCTTTATTGAATATCATTGTTTTAGCGATATTCTGTATTGCAAGTTTTACTGATTATCTAGATGGTCACTTAGCTAGAAGTAGAAATCTTGTTACTACTTTTGGCAAGTTCTGTGATCCTATCGCTGATAAGTTACTAGTGAATGCTACTCTTATTATCTTTGTATCTAAGGGTGCTGTTCCAGTAGTTCCTATTATCTTGATGTTTTTAAGAGATACTATTGTTGATGGATGTCGTATGATTGCTTCTACTAATGGTGTGGTTATTGCGGCTGGTAAGATGGGAAAATTAAAGACTGTTCTTCAAATGTTTGCGATTATCTTTACTCTATTGAATAATCTACCATTTGAACTTGTTTCCATTCCTGTTTCTACAATCTTAATTTGGTGTGCAGCTTTTGTGTCTGTATTAAGCGGATACTCGTATTTTGCCCAAGTTAAGGAATATATTTTCAAAACAATGTAGGAATTTTTGATTCTATCGTCAATTATATAACAGGAGGATGAAAAATATGCCAAAAGAAGTAAATGTTGATGAAAAGAAGGATCAACTATTAAATGAAGCTTTAAAGCAGATTGAGAAACAATATGGCAAGGGCTCGATTATGAAACTTGGAGATCGAGGTAATGTTGATATTGATGTCATTTCTACAGGCTCATTAGCGATTGATAATTGTTTAGGTGTTGGAGGTTTACCAAGAGGAAGAATTATCGAAATCTATGGACCTGAGTCAAGTGGTAAGACTACTTTGGCTTTACAAGCTATTGCCTCTTGTCAAAAAGACGGCGGTAGAGCTGCATTTATTGATGCTGAACATGCGATTGATCCAAAGTATGCTAAGGCACTAGGCGTTGATATTGATGAATTGATTTTGTCACAACCTGATTCTGGTGAACAAGCTCTAGAAATTACTGAGGTGTTGATTAAGTCGGGTGCTATTGACTTGATTGTTATTGACTCAGTTGCTGCACTTGTACCACAAGCTGAATTAGATGGTGAAATGGGTGATGCCAATGTTGGTTTACATGCTCGTTTGATGTCTAAGGCTATGCGTAAATTAGCTGGTGCTATGAATGCCAATAATTGTACAACTATTTTTATTAATCAATTAAGAGAAAAAGTAGGTGTCATGTTTGGAAATCCCGAAACTACAACAGGTGGTCGTGCTTTGAAGTTCTATTCAACTATTAGAATTGAGGTAAGAAAGTCAGAGGCAATCAAAAATGGTAGTGATGTTGTTGGAAATAAGGTGAATATTAAAGTTTCCAAAAACAAGGTGGCACCACCATTTAAGACATGTCAGGTTGAAATCTATTATGGTGAGGGCATTTCTCATGTATCTGAAATCATTTCGTTGGGTGTTGAATTAGGAATTATCGAAAAGGCTGGTTCTTGGTTCTCGTATAATGGTGAAAAGATTGGCCAGGGTCAAGAAGCTGTTAGAGCTTTCCTTAAGGCTAATCCTGATAAGGATGAGGAAATCACTAATAGAGTTAAAGAAATGTTGTTTAAGAAAGAGGCTTAGTTCTCTTTCTTTTATTAAATTGGGTAAGTTATGAATAATATCGAAAGAAGAGACAAGGGGCTAGCTTATATTTCTGATGAACAGGTTTTTAATCAACAAAAAAGAGCTAGAATATTAACTCAAAAATTAAATACGATTGATAGATCTGATTATGATGGTATAAATAAGCTTGTTAAGCAGTTGTTTGGCAAGTGTGAGGATGTTTTCTTAAATCCACCATTTTATTGTGACTATGGTTTTAATATTGAAGCAGGCAAGAATTTGTTTGTGAATTATAACTGTACGATTATTGATGTAGCTAAGGTAAAGATTGGTGATAATTGTTTTATTGCGCCCAATGTTTCGATTTATACAGCTGGTCATCCAATTCATCCTTTTACCCGCAATTCCATGTATGAGTATGGTAAGCAAGTTACTATTGGTGATAATTGTTGGATTGGTGGCAATAGCGTTATTTGCCCTGGTGTTCATATCGGAAATAATGTGGTGATTGGAGCTGGTTCTATTGTGACTAAGGATATTCCTGATATGGTGGTGGCTGTTGGTAATCCTTGTAGGGTTATCAAAAAGATTAGTGATGATGATAAACGTTACTTGTATAAAGATGAATTAATTGATGATGAAGCTTGGGATGATATAATTTAAGAATGAGAGTTGGAATTTTTACGGATACATATTTGCCTGATATAAATGGGGTAGTTTCTTCTGTTGAACTTTTAAGAAAACAGTTAGAGAAAAATGGACATGACGCCTATGTTATTTGTACTTATAAGGGGATCAATAAAGTAAAGGTTGAGGGTAAGATAATTAGGCTACCTGGAGTGGAGATTAAGAAACTATATGGTTATGCTATTACTTCTCCTTTACATCTTTTGTTTATTGAAGAATTAAAGAAATTAAAATTAGATATTATTCATGCAGAGACTGAATTTGGAGTTGGTATTTTTGCCAATATTGTAGCTTCTACACTTAATCTGCCACTAGTAAGAACTTATCATACAACATATGAGGATTATACACATTATGTTAATTTTATTAATTCAAGAAGACTTGATAAGGGTTTAAAAAAATTGGTTGTAAGTTGGTCTAAGTTATATTGTGATAACTGTGTTAAGTTAATCACACCTTCTAAAAAGACCATGGAGATGCTAACTTCATATGGTGTTAAGACACCGATTGATATTGTGCCAACAGGTGTAGAACTTGATAGGTTTAAGGATGAAAATACTGACTTTGATGAAGTTTATCGTATTCAATCAATGGTAAATTTAAGCGAAGATGAGAAACTATTGGTTTTTGTAGGTAGAATCGCACAAGAAAAGTCAATTGACGAAATCATTAAGGCTTTTAGCTTAGTTAAAGAAAACAATTTAAAAGTTAAATTAATGATAGTGGGCGGGGGACCTTCTTTAGATGAATTAAAAAATTTATCTATTTCTTTAGAATTAAAAGATTATGTTTACTTCATGGGTAAACAACCATTCAGTGAGGTTGTTAATTATTATAAGGCAGCTGATGGCTTTATTAGTGCCTCTACTAGTGAAACTCAGGGTATGACATATATTGAGGCCTTATCTAGTGGTTTGGTTGTTTTGGCACGTCATGATGAGGTTTTAGAGGATTTAATTATTGAAAATAAAAATGGTTATTTTTTCGATTCAAATATCTATGATGCTATTGAAAAGTTTAATTCTTTAAGTAAAGAAGAACTTGATAATATGAAAGAAACTTGTATGGCTTCGGTACAGTGCTATGATGCAGATACTTTTGGAGTGAGTTCAATTAGAATTTATGAAGAAGCACTTGAAGATTATAAGTATTCTTATGTGATTGAAAAGACTACACTAAAGGATAATTGTGTAGAACTAACATTAAGAGATTTTGAAGGTAACAATGAAAAGTTAACTATTTCAATGGATACTTATGCTAATATGGGTTTAAGAAAGAATAGTCGTTTTTCTAAATTAAATTTTAATGTTTTAAAAGAAATGGAAGTCTATGCCTTAGCTTATCGTTCTTGTTTGAAAAGATTGGCTAATTCCGACTATTCAATTGAGATGATGTATTCATATTTATATCGTAAGTATCAATTAGATAGGGATAGAGCTTCTTTGATTATTGATGAATTGATTGAAAATGGTTTATTAGATGATTTTCAATATGCAAGTGCCAAGGTTAATTCTTTAAGAGCTAATCTATATTCTAAAAAGAAGATGGCGTTAAAGCTTGCTCACGATGGGGTTGATGATGAAATAATCGATAGAGTCTTGATTATGCAAACTAATAACGAACTAGCCTCAGCCATCAAAAAAGCCAATAAATATTTAAATACCATTACCAATAAATCATTTAATGCGAAGAAAACGGCGATTATGAGTAAACTTTTAAATGATGGTTTTGAGTATAATGTTTGTAAAGAGGCAATGTCTGCTCTCGACTTCTCGACTTGTGTTTTACAGGAAAAAGAAATAATTAGAAAAGAAGCAAATAAGGCTTTGAAAAAGTATTCTAGAAAATATACTGGAACTGATCTTAGAAATCATATTTACTTAAGTTTAGCTAATAAAGGCTTTGGCTATGATGATATATATGCTTTGATCAATGAAATGGAGTTATAAAAATGGAAAAGATTTTAGTAAAAGATTTTAAAGAAGGTGAACACGTCAATACAAACCTTCTAGTCTCATCTCTTGTAAAGGGTGTAACTAATACCGGTGCTCCTTATTTGTCTTTGGTACTTCAAGATAGTTCTAAGACAATTGATGCGAAGATGTGGGATGTTAAAAGTGAAGTTGAAAAGCTTTTGTGTTCTGGCAAAGTATTTAACTTTGATTTAGAAATTAATATGTATCGTAATAACTTACAAGCTAAGGTAATCAAAGTATTACCAGTAAGTCAAAATGATATCGATATGTTGGATTTCGTTAGTGCTTCTCCTATTCCTAGGGATGTTTTAAGGGAGAATGTTGGTGATGCGGTAAATATGATTAAGAATGATAATATTTCTCGTATCGTCATTGCGATGCTTAATTATTATGACAATGATGTATATATTTATCCTGCTGCCAGCAAGATTCATCATAACTTTATTGGTGGTTTAGCTACTCATATGTCGGGTATGATTAAGTTGGCTAATGCCTTATGCGATATCTATCCTAGCGCTAATAGGGATTATTTATTGGCTGGTGTTATCTTACATGACTTAGGCAAGATTGAAGAATTTGTGAGCCCTTTTGTGTCTGAATATTCTGTTCAGGGGAAGCTTTTAGGTCATATTTCAATCATGGATGCTAGACTATTAGAAGTTGGCAAGCAATTAAAACTAGAAGATAGTGAAGAATTGATGTTACTAAGACATATGATTTTAGCTCACCATGGCCAACATGAATATGGTTCTCCTGTTTTACCTGAAACATTGGAGGCAGAATTATTGACTTATATTGATAATATTGATGCTAAGGTCGAGATTATTAATAAGGCTTTAGTTGATGTTAAACCAGGTGAATTCTCTACTAGAGTATTTGCCATGGATAATCGTTGTTTCTATAAGGCTAAATAGTTATGATACTTACAATCGATTATTTATTGGCTGATAAGACTTATCGATTAAGTGGTGATATTGATGAAAAGATAAGCGAACAAGATGATAATTTAGCTTATCTTGTCGATGTCACTGATAATAGGATTACTTTGAAGTTATATCCTAAGAAGAAATTAATTATACAAGAGGTTTCATTAAGAAACCCTTTTGTGCTTGAAGATGATGATCGCATTTTCTTTAATGGTTATCAAGATTGGACTTATTCTTATGAAAGTGATAAGAACACTAAAAATCCTGGTATCAATGAAGTACCATTTAAGTCATTCACTTTAAAGAAATATCATTTTGATCGCTATGGTGATTATAACTTTGCGGAATATCCAAACATCGAAGGTTATAATCATGGCTGGTCGTATCTATATGTAAGAAATAATGATGATTATAAATTGCTTGGTTCTTTAAATGAAAATTTTTGTTTCACTCGTTTTGTCTATGATCATGATCAATTAATCATCATTCCTGATTTAAAAGGCTATGAATGTTACGATTCTTTTGTTGCGCTTGATTTTTGTATCTTAAATGGCAAGGAAGATGAGGTGTTTGATAAGTACTTTGAAATGTTGAAGATTGATAAGCCGGGCACGGGCACGAATCCTGTTACTGGCTATACTTCTTGGTACAATCACTATCAAAATATTACAGAGAAAAAACTACTTAATGATTTAAGTGGTTTGAGTGATGTTGATGTTTTTCAAATTGATGATGGCTATCAAACTTATGTTGGTGATTGGTTAAATATTAATACTAATAAGTTTCCAAATGGCTTAGAAAATATAGTAAATACAATACACGATAAAGGTTTTAAAGCTGGTATTTGGTTGGCACCTTTTAGTGCAGAAAAGAAATCAGATATTTATAAAAACCATAAGGATTGGTTGGTTAAAGATGAAACTGGTAATCCATATGCCTGTGGTTGTAACTGGAGCACTTTCTATGCCTTGGATATTTATAAAGTTGAGGTAAGACAATATCTAAAACAAGTCTTTGATACTGTTTTTAATAAGTGGGGCTTTGATTTAGTTAAGCTTGATTTCTTATATTCAGCCTGTGTCTTAAATAGGAAAGATAAGCCTAGAGGTTTAATTATGGCTGATGGTATGAACTTATTAAGACAATTATGCACTGATAAGTTAATACTTGGTTGTGGGGTACCTTTAGCTTCAGCTTTTGGCAAAGTAGATTATTGTAGAGTGGGTTGTGATGTGTCATTAAAATATGATGATGTTTTCTATATGAAGCATATGCATAATGAACGTAATTCTACAAAAAGGACAATGGTTGATACTATTTTTAGAAGACAACTCGATGGTCGTGCTTTCTTGAATGATCCTGATGTTTTTATTTTAAGAGATAAGCATGTTTCTTTGGCTAAGGAAGAAAAGGAAAAGTTAGCTATTATCAATGGCTTGTTTGGTTCTCTCTTATTTACTAGTGATGATATTGGTAAATATGATGAATATAAATTATCTTTATATAATAAGATTAAGAATTTAAAAGGTAAGGCAAAAGCTATTACTTTAAACAATAATGTTGTTTGTGTCAAATATGAGGATGGGGAAGTAAGAATCGAGTTATGAGAAAGTATTTAAATGACAGCTTTTATTTTTGTGAAGAGTTCAATGATGACTTTTTAAAAGGAAAGGGAAAGTATTCTAAGGTAAGAATACCACATACTTTTAAAGAGATACCTTTTAATTATGTTGACGTTAAGTCTTATCAAATGACTGCCGGCTATAGGACTAATATTAAGTATCTAAATTCTTATAAAGATAAAAGGGTCTTTGTGGTCTTTGAGGGTGCGGCTCATAAAAGCGAGGTTTACCTTAATGGTGAGTTATTAAAGACCCATGGTTGTGGTTATACTTCTTTTAAGGTGGAATTAACCGATTATTTAAAAGAAGGGAATAATTTATTAGTTGTTAAGTTAGATAGCCATGAGACCTTGAATATTCCACCATTTGGTCATTCTATAGATTACTTATGTTATGGTGGTATTTATCGTGATGTTTATTTGGATATTGTGCCAAATGCCTTTATTGAAGATGCCTACGTTGCACCAGTTAAAAATGATGATGGCTATTATTTAGATATTTCTTTAACTGTTAATGGTGCAAGTGAGGATGCACTTGATATAAATGTTTTGGATAATGGTGAATCACTTTATTCAAGTACTTATGAATTATTAGATAACTATACTATAAAAATGGATAACGTTACTGAATGGAGCTTGGATAACCCTAAGTTATATGAAGTGGTGTTAAAACTTGGCAAGAGTGAATATAGGGTGAATGTTGGCTTTAGAACTATTGAATTTAGGGCTGATGGTTTCTATTTAAATGGTCAAAGAATCAAATTAAGGGGTTTAAATCGTCATCAAAGTTATCCTTATGTTGGTTATGCAATGCCTGATTCTATGCAAAGAGAAGATGTAAGAATCTTAAAAGATGAATTAGCTTGTAACATTGTAAGAACATCTCACTATCCTCAAGCTCATAGTTTCTTTGATGAGTGTGATAAAAGGGGCTTGCTAGTATTTACCGAAATTCCTGGTTGGCAACATATTGGTGATGAGAAGTGGAAACAACAAGCAGTTATCAATACAAGAGATATGATTGTTGAATATCGTAATCATTCAAGTATTATTATGTGGGGTGTTAGAATCAACGAATCACAGGATGATGATGAATTCTATACAAAGACTAATGAGGTGGCTCATTCTTTAGATAAGTATCGTCAAACAGGTGGTGTTAGATATTTAAGAAAGTCAAGTCTTTTAGAAGATGTCTATACTTTTAACGATTTCTCTTTTGCGGGCAATTTTAAACATGATGGTATCTTGGATAAGAAAGAGGTTACTCCTGATATGAATAAGGCCTATTATATTTCTGAATATAATGGCCATATGTTTCCAACGAAGTCTATTGATGATTATCCTCATCGTAATTTGCATGCGCTAAGACATATGCAAGTATTAAATGATATCTATAGAAAAGATGGGGTAGCTGGTGGTACTGGTTGGTGTATGTTTGATTATAATACTCATGCTAATTTTGGCTCTGGTGATACTATTTGTTACCATGGTGTAATGGATTTCTTTAGAAATCCTAAGATGGCAGCCGCTGTTTATGCAAGTCAGGGTGATGATGTACCAGTGCTTGAAGTTTCTTCTTCAATGGAAATAGGTGAGTATCCAGGTGGTGTTAATAAGGATGTTAAGGTTTTCTCTAACGCAGATTCAATCAAACTTTATAAGAATGGCAAGTTTGTAAAACAATTTTATCCTGGTGAGACATATAAATATTTGCCACACCCATGTTTTGAGATTGATGACTTTATTGGTGATCTAATCAAGGAAAGAGAAGATTATCCTGAAGATGTTTGTGATGAAATTAAGGAATGTCTATTAGCAACCTTGAAATATGGTGTTGATCATTTACCATTTAAATATAAATTTAAGATGTTTAAGGTGATGTTGTTCAATCATATCACGATGTTAGAAGCTACACGTCTATACGATGTTTATTGTAGTGGCTGGGGTAATGAGGCTTTCAAATATCGTTTTGATGCGATTAAAAATGGTGAAGTTGTCAAGTCAGTTACTAAGGGTCCTTCATGGGATTTACATTTAGAAGTTAAGACTTCCAGCGAACATTTAAAGGAAGGTAAAACATATGATGTTGCCTCAATTAGAATCAGAGTTTTAAATGGTAATAACGAATTAGCACCATATGCGAACGAAGTATTATATCTAACTTGTTCTGATAATATTGAGATTATTGGAGCTGATGTGATTAATACAACTGGTGGTATGACAGGTACTTATATTAAGACTAAGAAGAAGGGTGAGGCTTATTTGGCTATTGATTCTAGTCGTTTAGGCTCTCATATCATTAAATTCACTATTGATTAATAGGCGAATTAACCATATAATTATTTAGTCTGTGGAAGGAGTGCAACTACTCCGTTAATCCCACAACCATAAGGAGGAAAAATATGGCAAAGAAAGTTGCTAAAATCTGTAAGTTGCAATTTGCAGCTGGTCAAGCTAAACCAGGTCCTGCTCTTGCAAGTGCTGGTATCAACATGCCTCAATTCTGTACTAAGTTCAATGACTTAACAAAGGACAGACATGGCGATATCGTTCCTGTTGTTATTACTGCATATGAAGACAAATCTTTTGATTTCGTGCTTAAGACAACTCCTGCTGCATTCTTATTAAAGAAGGCTGCTGGTATTTCTAAGGCTTCTGGTTCACCAAAGGCAGTTAAGGCTGGTTCTATTACTAGCGCTCAATTAAGAGAAATTGCTGAATATAAGATGCCTGATTTGAATGCTAATGATGTAGAATCTGCAATGAAGATCATTGAAGGTACTGCAAGAAACATGGGCATTAAAGTGGAGGGTTAATCATGAAAAGATCTAAAGGTTATAATAATGCATTATCTCTTTTTGAGAAGAACAAGAAATATGCACCTGCTGAAGCTTGCGAATTAGTTAAGAAGACAAGCAGTGTAAAATATGATGCTGCAGTTAGAGTATCATTTAGCTTAAATGTAGATCCTCGTCATGCTGATCAACAAATCCGTGGCGCTATGGTTCTTCCTGCTGGTACTGGTAGAAGCCAAAAGGTATTGGTTGTTACTCAAGGTGCTAAGGCTGAAGAAGCAAAGAATGCTGGTGCTGATTATGTTGGCGATAAGGAAATCCTTGATAAGATCAAGGGCGGTTGGTTCGATTTCGATGTAATCGTAGCTACTCCTGATATGATGGGTGAATTAGGTAAGTTAGGTAAGATCTTAGGTCCTAAGGGCTTAATGCCAAACCCTAAGACTGGTACAGTAACTCCAAATGTTGCTGGTGCTGTTGCTGAAATCAAGAAAGGTAAAGTTGAATACCGTGTTGATAAGGACGGTAACATCAACTGTCTTCTTGGTAAGGTTAGCTTTGATGCGAAGGATCTTGAATCAAACTTCAATGCGCTTGCTGGTGCAATCGTAAAGGCTAGACCTGCTGCTGTTAAGGGTGCTTATATTACTGGTGTAACATTATCTAGCAATATGGGTCCTGGTATTAAAGTAGATTTTGGTGCTTAATTAATTAAAGATGACTTCGGTCATCTTTTTTTAATATTTCTTTCATGTTATGATATTTGTTGTAAAAACGTTTAAAGAAGTAGTATCTTATTGATTCTTAAAAGCGATAGGAGGATGGTGTAAGCTCCTTTAAGATAGGTAAGTGAATTCACCTTTATATAGTGGCTTGCCCCGGTAACGCGTTATAGTTATAAGTGCAGCATATGCTGAATTAGGATGGTACCGCGATTTTTCGTTCCTAGTCGCGGTTTTTTTATTGTAAGGAGGATTTTGAATGAACGATTTAACAAGCCTTAAGCAAGAAGCTTTAGCGGCTATTAATGAAGTTAAAGACAGTAAAGTGTTAGAAGAACTAAGAATTGAATATCTTTCTAAAAAAGGTAAGATTCAAGGTTTAATGAGCCAAATGAAAGACTTAAGTCCTGAAGAAAAGCCTAAGTTTGGTCAACTTGTAAATGACTTAAAGACAAGTGTAACAAGTGCTATCGAAGATAAGAAGAAAGAGCTTGATGATGCTTTATTGAAGTTACAACTAGAGAAAGAAAAGATTGATATCACGCTAGATGAATATACACCTGTTACTGGGACCCTTCATCCTTTGACTTTAGTTGAAGAAGAACTACAAGAAATCTTTATTGGTATGGGTTATAACGTAGCTGAGGGTCCAGAACTTGAATATGATGAATATAATTTCACTCGTGCAAATACTCCCGAGGGTCATCCTGCAAGAGATATGCAAGATACTTTCTATGTTGATGTTAATCGTCTATTGAGATCTCAAACTACAGCTATTCAAATGAGAGTATTAGAGACTGATCATGATAAATTACCTATCAAGGTTATTTGCCCTGGTAAGGTATATAGAAGAGATGATGATGATGCTACTCATTCACATCAATTTATGCAATGTGAGGGTTTAGTAATTGGCGAAAATATCACAGTATCAGACTTAAAGGGTACTCTTGAATTAATGATTCATGAACTATTTAAAAATGATGCCAAGATTAGATTTAGACCATCATACTTCCCATTCACAGAACCTTCTTTTGAAGTAGATATGACATGTCATAACTGTGGTGGCAAGGGTTGTTCTATGTGCAAGGGAACTGGTTGGATTGAAATTCTAGGTTCTGGTATGGTACATCCTAATGTTTTGGAAGCTGCTGGTATTGATTCTAAAAAGTATACAGGCTTTGCGTTTGGTGTAGGTATTGAAAGAGTTGCGATGTTAAAATATGGCATCATGGATATCAGAGACCTATATACAAATGATATTCGTTTCTTAAATGGATTCAAGAGAGGTAACTAGTAATGAAGTTAAGTTTAAATTGGTTAAGTAAATTTATTGATATAAGTGATTTATCTTATCAAGAAATCATGGATAAAGCTGTTAAGGCTGGCTTCGAAGTGGAAGAAGTAACTAAAATTGGTAGTGCTACAAATCTAGTTGTAGGTAAGGTATTAACATGTATTCCTCATCCTGATAGTGATCATTTACATCTAACTACAGTAGATATTGGTACTGAAGTATTAGATATTGTCTGTGGTGCTCCTAATTGTAGAGAAGGTATCAAGGTAATTGTGGCTACAGAGGGTGCTGTTTTACCTGGTGGTACTATCAAAAAGGGTGTAGTAAGATGTTATGAGAGTAATGGAATGTTGTGTTCATTACTTGAACTTGGTGTTGATGAAGAACTATTAGAAGAGGGTTCTTGTTCAAAGGATGGTATTGAAGAATTAGATGATTCATTTGAAGTAGGTGAAACAAATATCCTAAAGAAACTAGGCTATGATGATGTAATCTTGGATATGTCTATTTATGCCAATAGACCTGATTGCTTAGCAATGTTTTATATGGCTAAGGAAATGGGTGCTATCTTAAGAAGAGAATGTAAGCTTCCTGAATTTGAAGGTGCTAGTAATGTTGGTACACCAAGTGATTTTAAGTTAAGTTTAGAGTCAAAGAATTGTCCTCATTTCTTAGCTAAGATTATTAATAAGGTAACTATAAAAGAGTCTCCTGAGTGGATTAAGGAAATCTTGAAGTCTAACGGTATCAAGTGTATCAATAACTTGGTTGATATTTCTAACTTAGTAATGTTAGAGACAGGTCAACCTATGCATTTCTATGATCTAAGAAGCAATCCTAATCATAACATCACTGTAAGAGATGATTTAGAATGCGAATATACAGCATTAGATGGCCTTACATATAAGATTGAAAAGGGTGATTTAATGATCACATCTGACAACAAACCTATTGGCATTGCAGGTATCATGGGTGGCGATGCAACTAAGGTTTTAGATGATACTACAAGTTTACTTCTTGAGTCAGCTTGTTTTGACCATGCTCAAATTAGAAGAACTTCTAATCGTTTAGGTTTACAAACTGAGGCTGCTGCAAGATTCTCTAAGGGTCTAGAGCCATTATCTCAAAATAAGGCTATGGATAGAGCTGTTGAATTGTTAATCAAGTATGCTGATGCTGAAATGATTGAGGAAACAGTTGAAGCAGGTAGTAGTAACTATTCACCAGTTGTAGTAGAGGAAACATTGTCTCATTTAAATAATTTGGTTGGTAAGACTTATTCAATTGATGAAGTTAAGGAAGTTATTGAGGCTTTAGACTTTAAGTTTGAATGTGAGGATGGTGAACATTTTACTTGTACTGTACCAAGTTATAGAACTGATATTTTAATTAGAGAAGATATTGATGAGGAAGTATGTCGTTTAACTGACTTTGATGATTTAAAGTCTACACTACCTCTAATGCCTCAAACTGTTGGTTCTTTGACTATTGCTCAAAGAATGCGTCGTAATATCAGAAACTATATGATGTATAACGGTTTAAGTGAGGTTAGAACTTATACATTAGTTAGTGAAAATTATAAGAATGAGTCTTTACTTGTAAATGGTGATGCTGTTAAGATGATTTCTCCATTAAGTGAAGACCGTAAATATATTAGAACTTCTTTAATGAATTCACTACTTGAAACTTTAGCTTATAACTTGGGTCACTATAATAGTGATGTTAATATCTATGAATTGTCTTCTGTTTATTTCAATGATCATGAAGAAGAAAGACTTGGTGTTGTCTTAAATGGAACTTATTTAAATAGTGAAGTTAAGCATCTAACAATGAAGGCTGATTTCTATGTCTTAAAGGGTTTGGTAATGGGCTTATTAGATAAGTTAGGTTTTGAAAAGGGTAGAATAAGTGTTGTAGAAAATGACTTAGATACTACTCATTTCCATCCAGGTGTTTCTTGTCTTATCAAGATGAACAACAAGGTGATTGGTGTTTTAGGTAAACTACATCCTAGTTTTGAATCTAAGTTCAAGTTAAAGGATACTTATTATTGTGAATTAATCTTAGATGAATTAATTAATTCTAAACCAGCTAAGTCTCATGCTCCTAGTGTAAGTAAATATCCTTCCATCACAAGAGATATTTCTATTGTCTTAAAGGATGAGGTTAAGGCTGCTGATTTATTAAAACTTGTTAAGAAGGCTGGTGGCAGTCTAGTTAAATCTGTAAGAGTATTTGATATCTATAAGGGCGAACATATTGAAGAGGGTTCTAAGTCTGTATCATTGAAGATTGTTTATGAAGATCCAAACAAGACTTTAAAGACAAGTGATGTTGATGCACCTCATAATAAGATTCTTGATGAATTAAATAAGCACTATAATGCAAATTTGAGATAAAATAATTAGGAACTCCTTTCTGATATGATTGTAAACCGTATCTGAAAGAAAGAAGAGAAGATTTAAAAGTCTTCTCTTTTTTTAATATTGAAATATAATAAATTAATATGAACTTAAATCAAATAGAGATGGTAATTAACAGGGTTGAAAAACTTAGCGAGCAATATAGGCAGATGTCTAATTTTGAGCTAAAATATCAGACTTTTATTCTTAAGCTTAGACTTAAACAAGGAGAATCTTTAGACGATATTTTGCCTGAGGCTTTTGCGGTTGCTAGGGAAGCTGCTTATAGAACTACTGGTGAGTATCCATATCATGTACAACTAATGGGTGGTTATGTTTTACATAATGGTGATATCTCTGAGCAGGCAACAGGAGAAGGTAAGACTTTGACTAGTGTTTTACCTGCTTATTTAAATGCCTTGAGTGGTAAGGGTGTTCATATTGTTACGGTTAATGAATATTTAGCTCAAAGGGATGCTTATAAGAATGGAAAGATTTTTGATTTTCTTGGTTTAAGTGTTGGTTTAAATAAGAACGGTTTATCTTTAAATGAAAAGAGAAAGGCTTATAACTGTGATATTACTTATTCAACTAATTCAGAGTTAGGTTTTGATTATTTAAGAGATAACATGGTAACTGATAAAAATGATAGGGTAATGCGTGGTTTAAATTATGCTATCATTGATGAAATTGATTCTATCTTGATTGATGATGCCATTACTCCTTTAATTATTTCAGGTGAAGCTACTGCTACTAAGTACTTATACTATAAGGCTGATAGAGTAGCTAAGTCTTTAGTTGAAGACAGAGATTATACAATTGATTTAAGAGACAATGTTTGCATCTTAACTGAAGAAGGTATTTCTAAGGTAGAGAACTTATTTAATATTGATAATTTATATAGTGGTGATAATACTGATTATGTTCGTTATATAAAGAATGCCTTACAAGCTAACTACATCATGGAAAAGGATGTTGATTATGTAGTAGATAAGGAAATATTAATTGTAGACCCAAATACTGGTAGAACCATGGAAGGTAGACAATGGTCTAATGGTCTTCATCAGGCAGTAGAGGCTAAAGAAGGTTTGGATATTAATAAAGAGACTAAAACAGTAGCTTCTATTACTTATCAAAACTTCTTTAGAATGTATAAGAAACTATCGGGCATTTCAGGTACAGCTAAAACAGAGGAAGAAGAGTTTTTACATACTTATAATATGTATGTTATTTCTATTCCTACAAATAAGCCTGTTAAGAGGGTTGATTATCCTGATTATGTCTATGGGACTAAGAAGGCTAAGTATAAGGCTGTAATAGAAGAGATTAATAGGATTCATAAGACTGGTCAGCCAATACTTGTTGGTACTGTAGCTATTGAGACTAGTGAACTTATATCTTCTATGTTGGATGTTCCTCATACTGTGTTGAATGCTAAGAATAATGAATCAGAGGCTGAGATTATTAAAAATGCAGGTCAAAGAGGTGCAATAACTATTGCGACTAATATGGCAGGTAGAGGTACTGATATTAAGTTGGGTGATGGTGTTAAAGAACTTGGTGGCTTGGCTGTTATTGGTACTGAAAGACATAAGTCAAAGCGAATTGATGATCAATTAAGAGGAAGAAGTGGTAGACAAGGTGATCCTGGTTTTTCAAGATTCTATGTTTCGGTAGAAGATGATTTGATGGTGCAATATGGCAGCGAAAGACTAGAAGATACTTTTAATAAACTAGGTGATAAGAAGATAGAGTCAAAGCCTATTATTAAGTCTATTGATGATGCTCAAAAAAGAGTTGAAGGACTAAGCTATGATTCTCGTAAATCTTTATTAGACTATGATGATGTCTTAAGACTACAAAGAGAAACTATTTATGCATATAGAGATAGTGTCTTATTAGATGATTATCAAATAGAAGATATCTTTAAAAGAACAGTCGATAGAATCGTTTCAACACATATCACTTCTAAGCTTATTGATAATGATCAAGCTAATAAGATTATTGAGGATATAAAAAGATTAAGACCTCAGTATTTGTTTGATCCAAGTGTGCTTGTGAATATGAATAAAGAGGGTACTGTTGAAGAATTGTGTGAGCATCTAATTGATTTATACAAGAGAAAAACAAAGGACATAGAGTCTTTGATTAGTCCTATTGAAAGAAGTGTTTTATTGAAGTTTATTGATAGTGAATGGTCTTTTCAATTAGCGATAATGGATGATTTAAAGTCTGGTATAGGCCTTAGGGGTTATGCTCAAATAGATCCTTTAAAGGCTTATGTGGAAGATGGTTATGAACTTTTTAATCAAATGATGAATAGAATCGATGAAGACTTTATTAGATTCTTATTAACTTTAAATATTGAATATGAAGATGATTATTTAAGAGAAAAGACTTGCTGTTTTGTTGGCAAAAAACTAAGTAAGTTGAATCGTGATAAAGATGAAATAAAAGATACTTTAAAAATAGCTTTTGATGTTTCTATTCAAGAGGGTTTTAAGAATTATATTTGTGCTTTAGATGAAAACGTTGGTTTGTGGTCAGCACAGTTAATCGCAAAGTATAAAAGCTTAGATCCTAGCATTAAATTAACTTGTGTTTTGCCTTATGAAAATTATGAAAATGGTTGGAAAAGGGAAAGCTTAGATGAATATAAGAAGATAGTTGATGATGTTGATGTCATATATTGTATTGCTAAGGAGAATTATAAGGATTTAAATAAAGAATATCTTGAATGGTTATTGAATAATGCCTATAGGATTATAGAAATTACTTCTGTAGATAACATTAAAGATAGACCTATTGTTACCGATAATAACTGTTTTTTCTTAATATAAAACAAATATCTTAAACTCACACATAATTAAAGAGTACTAACAATCTAATCATAGTTCTTGGGTAATCTTAGGTAAAGCAATTTGTCGTTTTGTGGGTATATTATCTTGTTGTTCTGTATATAAAACAGGTGGTTAAAATATTTGTTATTCGTCACTAAATAATAGCCATTTAATTTACAATAACGACACATTATTTT
>URCJ01000023.1 GCA_900546285.1 uncultured Solobacterium sp.
AGCTAATTTTATAGTTATCAATTTTTTAGTTATACATTTAATTCAAAGTTAAGGATATATCTATTTATTGATAATAATTATCTTACACTTAGGACAACGATATGCTTCTTCATTATCAGACAAATCTATATCAGACTTCTTTCTAAATCTAATTATTTTATAGTCTACATTTTCACTTACAAAAGAAGAACCTCTAGAACTAATAATTGCACCCTTTACCATTTCTTCACCACAATAAGGACACTTCATCTTTCTTCCTCCCAAAATAATTCATCTAATGTTTTGTTTAATATTCTACAAATCGCAATACACAAATTAATAGTAGGATTATAATCGCCCTTTTCTATCGCATTAATTGTTTGTCGTGACACGCCAACCTTATCAGCCAATTCTTGTTGGGACAAATCTAAAGCTGCACGAGCTGACTTCATCTTTAAATTCTTCATATTAATTATCTTTCTTATCAATAAACATCTTAACTAAGACATTAATTAAAAGGATTATAAATAACAAACCAATCAATACATAAATGCCACCATCCCAAACTATGACACCATCCACAACAATCTTGTTAGTCTTAATACCATATATATCTATCACCATAATAAACAACCACATACCAATAAATGGTAATGGCTTTTGTCTTAACTCCCAATAAGCATCCTTATAGATACAATATATCAAAGTAACAAGACAACCAACCATTAGACAAGCCATCATAAGCAAGCCAAATTCAACTGGAATATTATCTATAGTTTCTTTCCATAAGATAAGAAAACATTGTAGAAAAAACATTGTTAGAAAACCATACTTAAAGGCTCTACCTCTAACAAGCTCTTGACGTTCATCGAAACCACCATGATCATTTTCACCCTTACCATAGGCAAGAATCTTAAATACTTGAATTATAATAAGCGCAAATAACAATAATTGAGAAGTGTTTTTCATAATATGCTCCTTTACATAATGTAAAATATATTTTACATCTTCAGTATATTAATACACCTATTAAATGTCAACTATATTTTACATTTATGCTTAACAAACATCATAATCAATCCAAGCATTAAATACACTATCGCATAATAGACAAAAGCTATTTCACCCATGTCAAAAAATATCCAGGTGCCTAATAAAAATAATAATGAATTAACTATTGGATATATCAACCTATCCGCTGCATACCCAACATATATCGAAAACAAGGGGTTAACCACATAAAACAAAATAAAACAAATTGCCATGCCATTATCACCTTTGATAAATGTAACTACCAAAAACGGCAATAATATCATCACTATCACTGACAACAAAAGTATTCTAATTTTTTTAAGAAACAACATCATAGTTACCTCCACAAACAGTAATACTTATCTTATTAGGTAAACAAACAATACTCTGCCCTGCAACATTTATCTTACCATGTTTGATGCATATTTTATCTTTACAATCAGCATCATACATATAAGCATATCCATCTTTAATATACAGGATATTAGTACCATTATTCAAAACTATTCTTCTATTCTTCTATCAATATCTAATCTAATAAACAACCACATAAGCTATATAAAAAAGTAAGGCCATTATTAAATAAAATCCTCATAATCAATACTCTTATAATGCTTACACAAATCGCTTCCTTGCTACCAAACTTATACAAAGTAAAAAGGATGGCAATATTTGCCAACCATAATTTAATTCCCGGAACCACAAAATTATATGGTATTAACATATCAACATAAGCCAATATCAACGATAAAGCTAAGACCATTGGTAAAATACCAAGTTTTTTAGTATTCATATTAAATATTGGTAACGGTATATGTTATATAACCATCAACTAGATCCGCGATACTATCCACAAACTTGTCTGTGTCTTCTTTCATATCATTCCAGACAAATTTTAAGAAAGCACCAGTTAAACCAAATAAGATAAAATCAGTAATCTCATTCTTCTTCTCTTCAGAAATATTCTTACCATTTAAAGAATTCTCAAAATACTCCGCAATGATTTCCTTTTCATATCTAAAAATCATGCGCTCTAAATAATTACGAGATAAAGAATTATAGATATGATAGAACATCTTCTTATGACTCTTACATGAATCAGCCATACCCTTTAAAGATTGTTTCCAATCATGTAAATCAGTCCACTTTCCCCTTTTCATCGCAAACCACTTCTCGAGAAGATCATAAATATCCTCATAGTGATAGTAGAATGTATTAGGAGAGATCTCACATCTTTTTGCCAAAGAAGAAACCGTAATCTTCTCAAAAGGCATCTCATCTAACATTTCTTCAAAAGTTTCGATAATTGCTTTATTTGTACGTATTGCCATAAAATTATTTTAACTTAAATAATAGAAATTACGCAAATTTAAGCACATTTCAAAATTTAAACTAAATTACCATATTTCAAAGAATAATCTCTATACATCGCATCATACCCTTCATCATCAGAAGCATGTCTTTTAGTCTTGTGGAAATAACGATTATCATAATTTAAATCATCAATAATCTCGGTCGCAATATTATTACAATGATCACCAACTCTCTCTAAATTAGTTAATAAGTCCGACCAAATAAAACCAGCCTCAATTGAACATTGTCTTCTTTTAACCCTATCAATATGATTGGCTCTAAGTATGGCCTTAAGCTCATCAATAACCTCTTCAAGTGGTGGTACCTTTAGGGCAATAGCTAAATCATCCTTTTCAAATGCCAATAAAGAAAGATCAACGCACTCCTTAACCGCATTAAGCATATTATCCATTTCCTTAATCGCATCCTCACTCAAAGACAAATTCTTATCCCTAAGTTCTCTACTAGCTTGACCAATATTAATCGCATGATCGGCAATTCTTTCTAAGTCACCAATAATCTTCAACATCTTAGAAACTTCCTTACTCTCACTTTCACTTAAAGTATTCTTAGAACTCAAATCTACCAAGTAAGTACCAATCTTATCCTCATATCTATCATTCTTGTCTTCTTGTTTAAGAATATCCTCATATAACTTATCAGAATAATTATTAACTGACTTTAAAGCCATTGTGATAGCCTTTCTTGAAGTATCGGCCATATCACTTAAACTAGACTTAGCTTGTGCTAAAGCTAGGGTTGGTGTAACAAACAAACGAGTATCAAGCTCATCATATTTTTCTTTTATCTTATCATCAGGAATAATTCTTAACGCTAATTTTTCAAGCAAAGCTGACATTGGAAGCAGAATCATTACGCATAAAACATTAAAGATAGAATGTGTTAGGGCAATTCCAAACATTGAAGCCTGTTCACTCAATAAAGGAATATAGACAAAAGTCTTAATAATACAGAATAAAGTTAGAATCACTACTGTACCAATCGTATTAAACAATAAATGCACTACTGCCGCTCTTCTAGCATTCTTATTAGTACCAATAGAAGATAATAAACAAGTAACACAAGTACCAATATTTTGTCCCATAATAATAGGAACCGCAGCCCCATAAGTAACTTGCCCTGTACTTGATAAGGCTTGTAAGATACCAACTGAAGCCGAACTTGATTGAATAATAGCCGTTAATAAAGCACCAACAAGCACGCCCAATAATGGGTTAGTAAACAATATAAATAGATTTGAGAAACCAGGAACATTCGCAAGACCCGATACGGCATTAGACATGGTATCCATGCCAAACATCAATGTCGCAAAACCTAATAATATTGAACCAATATCCTTCTTAGAATCATCTTTAAGAAACATATAAAAGATAATTCCCACTAGTGCCAGGATTGGTGTAAAAGATGTAGGCTTTAATAAAGTAATTAAGACGCTACTACCATCAATATCTCCCAAAGATAAAATCCAAGAAGTAATCGTAGTACCAATATTAGCACCCATAATGACATTGATTGCCTGTCTTAGAGTCATTAAACCCGAATTCACAAAACCAACAACCATAACAGTAGTAGCACTAGAAGATTGAATAACAGCCGTTATTACAAGGCCAGTTAAAAAGCCCTTAAACTTACTATTAGTCATCTTCGCAAGTAAATCCTTAAGCTTATTACCTGCCTTTCTTTCAAGTGCCTGACCCATAATGTTCATTCCAAACAAGAACAAACTAAGGCCACCTATTAAAGTTAATACATCAAATAAATCCATAATAAAAATCCCTTTCCATATTCAATTTAACAAAGGCTTGTTAAAGATATAAAAAGAGAATGTAAAGTAAATGTAAAATTATAGTTTTGGTAAAACAATTGTAAATTCACTGCCCTCATCTAGTTTAGACTTTACTGAAATATCACCACCCAGAGTCATCACTGCATGCTTAACAATGGACAAACCTAAACCAGTACCACCAACTTCTTTAGAATGAGACTTATCTACACGATAGAATCGCTCAAATATTCTATCTATCAATTCTTCAGGAATACCTATGCCATTATCCTTAACCTTGATAATGCCTTCATTAGATACACTAACATCAACATAACCACCTGGACGATTATATTTAATCGCATTATCTACCAAGTTATAGATAACCATATATAGAAGTCTAGATGAAGAATTAGTAATAAAATGATCACCCTTTAAGCTTAAATTTACATTACTATTCTTGGCTACAAGAGCTAAATCATTATTTACACTTTCACATAACTTATAAACATCAACGTCCTTATAATCAACACTATCATTATTGTCTTCATCCAGGAAAGACAACTTAATAATGTCATCAATAAGAGTCATTAAACGCTTAGATTCACTATAAATCTGATTAGAAAACTTCGTAATATCTTCTTTCTTAACTAAACCATTACTCAATAATTCAGCACAACCCGAAATATTTTGAAGCGGTGTCTTTAGTTCATGAGAAACATTGGCTGTAAATTCTTTACGCATTTGTTCAGCCTTTTCTTTCTCTGAAATATCAATAATTAACAAGGCAATACCATTAACCTTTTCTTTAGACACAATTGGACTGGCATAGAATTCATAATCATTATCCTTAATAGGAACCACCATCTCAGTCTTATTACCAGCTGATGCCTTATTCAACAATTCTTGAACTTCAATCGAATTATTAAACAACAATAAGTCCTTACCTACCGCATATGACGAAATGTTTAATAACTTACACGCAAAATCATTAATTGAAAGAATAACACCATCCTTATTCAATAGTACCAAACCTTCATTTAAATTCTCGGTTGCCGTAATAAATTCATTACGCTTCTGTTTAAGCTCCTCTTCCTTATTATGAATCTGCTTCTGTTGATAAGTAAGTCTATTCATAAGAGGCTCCAATTCCTCATAAGTCTCGAAGGTCTCTGGATGATCTAAATCAATCTCATTCAAAGGTTCTACCACTCTATTAGAAACCCTATAGGCTAGATAGAATGACAAGATAATCATAATCAAAATCACAATTAATAATGGTTGAATCATACTGATCGCAATGGCCCAAATAGATGATTGAGACAAAGATGTTCTAATAATGGAACCATCATTTAATAAACGAGCACTATATAAAGACTTATATAACATCGTATCTGAATAACGGATACTTGTACCCTCACCCTTTTCAATAGCTTGTTTAACTTCTTCTCTTTCTAGGTGATTTTCAAGCTTGTCTGCATCAACCTCATTATCAAACAAGACTTTACCATCCTTAGAAATCCAAGTAATACGACATTCAGTCTTATCCAAATTATCTAAATAATCCAAACCTTCTCTTTCAACAGCAGTAGCTGCAAAAGTAGTATCTAATTGTAATTGTCTTAATTGAACACTTGTAAAATATTCATATAAAACATTCATTATCAATAGTAATGAACAAACTAAAGTAATTATTCCAACAAGACAAGTTGACTTAAATATTTTTTTCTTCATAAATTGCCTCCATCTTATAACCAACACCCCTTAATGTCTTGATACAAGAACCACAGTTACCTAACTTATTACGCAAAGTTCCCACATGAACATCAATGGTTCTGCTCTCCCCCACGAAATTACTATCCCAAATAGAAGCTAACAAGTGTTCTCTTGTAAAGACAATGCCAATATTGTTCATAAATAGTAGTAATAATTCATATTCCTTTAGTGTTAATTCAATCTCTTTACCATCCACAATCACTATATGCTTAATATTGTTTAAATAAATAGGACCATTTCTTAATTCTTGTTTCTTATTAGTCACTTCACTTCTTCTTAAAACAGCCTTAATACGTGACACCATCTCCATCATGCCAAAGGGCTTTGCCAAATAGTCATCAGCACCCAAGTCTAGGCCGATAACCTTATCATATTCTTCGCCCTTAGCACTAGCCATAATTATGGGAATATCATGATATCTTTCATCATTCTTAAGACGCTTTAAAATAGAGATACCATCTTCATTTGGAAGCATAATATCTAAGGTTATTAAACAAGGCTTTTCGTTTTTTAAAGCCTCATCTAATTCTTTACCATCTTTTAAACCAAGAGCATCATAACCAGAAGCATTTAGGGTATAGGTCATTAATTCTCTTATTCCACGATCATCTTCTACACAAAAAATCATCATTTTACACTTCCTCTTTACAATTTAATGTTACCTAACAAATGTTATCCTTACCACAAACAATTGTAAATTTTATGTAAAATGATGAAATTTAATTTAAATATGCTTACCAGTTAGATAAAAAATGGTCCATTTGGCGATATTTACACAATGATCACCAATCTTCTCAAAATACTTAGCACACATCAAGATATCAATGACATATTCACCATCATTTTTATCGTTATAAATAATATCGATTAATTGTTTTTTCACAATATTGAAATTATTATCAACCTTATCATCCATACTAATAACACTATTAGCTAGCTTTAAATCCTTGTTCACAAAAGAATTTACACCATCATTTAGCATCTTTACACAAAGATCAGCCATCTCTTTTACATTATCATTCTTACTAACACAAGTCTTATTAGTAATCGCTAAGATTTCAGAAATGTTTTCAGCCTGATCGCCGATTCTTTGTAGGTCATTAATCATCTTTAAGATCGAACTGATTTGTCTTAAATCACTGGCAACCGGTTGTTGAAGAAGCAAGAGTTTCATACATTCAGATTCAATAAAACGCTGTTTACGGTCAATCTTTTGATAGTAAGTCTTTACATCATCCAATTCCTCTTGATTATAAGAACCAATATTGTTGTTGATCTTTTGAATCATCGATTCAGCAATATTGGCCATATCAACTAGTTCATAATTTAATTGTTTTAATTCATTATCGAAATATTCACGCATATCATCCAAACCTTCCTGTAATATAATCTTCAGTCTTCTTATTCTTAGGCATTGAGAAAATCTTTTGAGTATCATCATATTCAATCAAATCACCAAGCAAGAAGAAGGCTGTCTTATCAGAAATACGTAGTGCTTGTTGCATATTATGAGTAACAATAACGATTGTATAGTCTTTCTTAAGTTCCAACGCTAATTCTTCAATCTTACCTGTAGAAATAGGATCTAGGGCGCTTGTTGGCTCATCCATTAATAAGACCTTAGGTTTAACAGCTAGGGCTCTAGCGATACATAGACGTTGTTGTTGACCACCAGATAAAGATAAGGCACTCTTTTTTAAATTATCTTTAACTTCATCATAGATAGCTGCTTTCTTTAAAGACTCCACAACAATTTGATCTAATTTCTCCTTATTATGAATGCCATGAGTCCTAGGACCATAGGCAACATTATCATAGATGCTCATTGGGAATGGATTGGGTTTTTGAAAGACCATGCCCACTTCTTTTCTTAAATTATAAATATCTACATTCTTATCATAGATATTCTTGTCATTATATATAACCTCACCTTCAATTTTTACATTGGGGATAAGGTCGTTCATTCTATTTAATGTTCTTAAGAAAGTTGACTTACCACAGCCTGATGGTCCAATGAAGGCTGTGATGGAATTTCTTTCAATGTCCATGTTGATACCATTTAGAGCCTTGTGGTCACCGTAATATAAGTCTAGGTTCTTTACACTTATTATTTTTTCATTATCCATTTATACTTTTCCTTTTTATTGAATTACCAATTATTTCCGCCAAAATATTTATTACTAAAGTTAGAATCATTAAAATAGCTGCTATGCCAAAGGCTACACCAAATTCTCCTCTTTCCTTAGCATATACATATAGGGCTACGGTTAAAGTTGCACCAGAGCTTCTTAAACCATCTTTAAAGTTATTTAAATTATGGGCTAGTCCTGCTGTAAACAATAATGCAGCACTTTCACCTACGATTCTTCCAATCGTAAGGATACAACCAGTCACAATACCATCAATACAACCTGGTAGTACTACGGTTCTAATAACACGCCACTTGCCAGCTCCTAGGCCAAAGGCACCTTCACGATAACTATTTGGTACGGTCTTTAAACTTTCAAGTGTTGTCTTAATGATGGTTGGTAGGTTCATAATCGCAAGGGTCAAGGCACCAGCTAGTAGTGATGTCTGAAAGCCTAAGAATTCACAAAATAACAACATGCCAACTAGACCATAGATAATTGAAGGAATGCCTGATAGAGTTTCAGTGGCATATTCAATTGCACTTACTAGTTTCTTATTAGTAGCATATTCATTTAGATAGATGGCAGCGCCAACACCTAGTGGTAATACTACAACAAGGGTAGCAATAATAATATAGATAGTATTTAAAATATCTGGTAGGATACCAATCGAATCACTTAGATAACTAGGTGACGAAGACAACAACTGCCAGGTTACATTTGGTAGACCCTTTGCCAAGACATAAATAATCATAAATAAAGCTAGTCCAACGGTCATAATTACTGAAACATACATCAAAAGTTTCATTACATTTGCATATATTTTTCTTCTTGTCATACTATTTAGTTTCCTTATTTAAGAACAAATTTAAACAAGCATTTATCAACATTATGAACACAAAAAGAACTAGGGCAATTGAGAATAATGCTTGTCTTTGAAGTCCTGCTGCATAGGACATTTCGCTAGCTACTGCTGTTGTCAAAAAACGAACTGATTCAAATAATTTAGGCATATTAGGCACATTACCGCTAACCATCATAACAGCCATTGCCTCACCTATTGCCCTACCTACACCTAAAACAATTGATGTGATAATGCCACTTTTGGCGGCTGTTACACTTACTCTAAAGTAGGTTTCAATTTCATTGGCGCCTAAAGCTAAAGAGGCATCTTCATATTCCTTTGGTACGGCATCAAGGGATGTGATGCTTACTTTGATGATTGATGGAAGGATCATGATAGCTAAAACTATCATTGCGGCTAATAGACTTGATCCATCTGGTACATTAAATATGTTTCTAATGCCTGGTACTAGTATTAACATACCTACTAGACCATAAACAACTGAGGGGATACCCGCTAACATGCTGATGGCATGTTCCACAATATTCTTAACTTTCTTGTCTGCAACCTTGGATAAGTATACGGCGCAAAAGAAGCCAACAGGAACACCTATCACGATAGCTCCGCAAGTACCATAGATACTTGTTAGAATAAATGGTAGGATTCCATATTCTGGACTAGCATAAGTTGGTGCCCACTTTGTCCCGAATAAGAACTTTACAATTCCTATCTTAGAGATGGCGGGGATACCAGCTACTATTAGGTAGATAGAAATAAGTAGGACACAGGCAACTGTGATTAGTCCAAGAATTAAGAATATTGCGTGTATCACGCTTTCCATAACTCTTTTTGTCTTCATAATAATAAATAAGGGAGCAATAGCCCCCTATCACCTAACTATTTAACAGGAACACAACCTGCTGCAGTAATTATTTCACTTACATCAGCACTTGTTGCAAAGTCAAAGAAGCTTTGGGCAGTTTCGCTTAATGTGGCACCACTTTTAGTAACTAATACAAATGGTCTTTGGATTGGGTATGAGCCATCTTTAATAGTAGCTTCAGTAGCAGTTACACCATCAACAGTTAAAGCTTTTACGCTGTCTTTAACAGAAGCTAGAGAAGCATAACCGATTGCGTCTGGGTTTGTTGATACTGTAGTAATAACATCACCAGTACTTGTTAATTCTTGACGATATTGACATAAATCTTTAGTGTTAGTGATTGTTTCAAAGCCATCACGAGTACCACTACCAGCTTCTCTACCGATTAGAACGATTTCACTATCACTACCACCAAGTTCTTTCCAGTTAGTAATTTCACCAGTATAAACTTTTGTAAGGTCTTCTAGTGAGATGTTAGTAACAGGGTTGTCATTATTTACGATAATAGCGATACCATCATAGGCTAATACTGTTTCAACAAGACCACTAGCCTTTTCTTCATCTTTTAATGCTCTTGAAGATAGGCCAATATCACATCTTCCCTCGCTTACCGCAGTGATGCCACTTCCTGATCCTGTTGGGTTGTATGTGAAGTTAACTCCCTCATTATTTTTCATGAATGATTCACCAAGGGCACCGATTACCTTTTCCATTGATGTAGAACCGTCTGTTGAAACTGTCTTGGTTTCAGTTGTGGTTGAACCACCATTTACATTTTCATCATCTGTACTTGTCTTTCCTGAGCAAGCAACCAAGCTCATCATTACAAGTAATGCTAAGCATAATTTAATAATTTTTTTCATTTCTTTTTCCTCCATAGGTTTCCCTACATTTATTACTTTAAAACCGTCTTGTAAAGAAAATGTTACATTTACTGTAAAGATATAGTAAAAACTTTCATATTTTTCACAAAGTTTATTCTAAAATAGAAATATGTTCAAAATTGAAGGAGAAGTTATACACGGATTAGGTAATGGCAAGAAAGTAGGCATGCCAACTGCTAATCTAGATATTAAGGATTTAAGCGAAGATATCGAATACGGTGTCTATGCCTGTTATGTTTATATAAATGATGAAAGATACTTAGGTGTTTGTAATGTAGGAAGTAGACCAACGGTAGATAATTCCAAGACGGTAGAAGTTAATATTATTGACTTTGACAGAGATATTTATGGTTTGACTATTACTATTGAATTAATGAAACTATTAAGGGGTATTCATAAGTTTAATTCATTAGATGAGGTTAAGGCACAAGTTGATAAAGATATTTTACGTACAAAGGAGATTTTAAAATGAATGAGGAAAAACTATTAAAGGCTATTGAGAACGATGCAAGATTTGATTTAAATGATTTAGCTAAGGAATTAGATACTGATGTAGAAGCTTTAAGAGCTACTATTAAGGATTTAGAGAGAAGAAAGGTAATTTGTGGTTATCATACAATTATCAATTATGATAAGACCAATGGTGAAGAGGTTACTGCTGTAATTGAAGTAGGTTGTACTCCTAGAAGAGAATCTGGTTATGATGATATTGCCAAAGAAATATATTCTTTTGACGAAGTGTCTACAATGTATCTTATGTCAGGTAAGTCTGAGTTTATCGTTATTATTAATGGTAAGACTATGAAGGAAGTAGCTAGCTTTGTAGCTCATCACTTATCACCTATTGATGGTGTAACTAGAACTGAGACTTATTTCATCTTATCTAAGTATAAGGTTGAGGGTGTTGTCCTTGATGGCGAAGCTAAAAAAGATGATCGTTTAATGGTAACACTATGAACCAATTTATAAATAATAAAGTAAGATCGATTCCAGCCAGTTCAATTGGTGAGCTTCAGGAATTATGTGCTAGTCAAAATGGTATCATTCCTTTGTCTATTGGTGAGCCAGATTTTGATACACCTTGGCATATTAGAGAAGAGGCTATTTATGCCCTTAAGAATAATAAGACTCACTATACTGTTTCTAGTGGTTTGTTGACATTAAGAGAAGAAATTTCTAATTATTTAAATAGAAGATTTGAACTTGAATATAGTAGCGATGAAATTGTCGTAACATTGGGTGCTAGTGAGGCTGTTGATATTGCCTTTAGATGTATTCTAAATGATGGGGATGAAGTAATTATCTTAAAGCCCGCCTATGTTGCCTATGAACCTTTGGTTACTATGAGTGGTGGCGTGGTTAAGTGTGTTGAATTAAAGGAAGAGAACGATTTTAAATTAACACCGGAAGATCTTTTAAAGGCAATTACACCTAAGACTAAGGTTCTTCTTATGAATTTCCCTAGTAACCCTACTGGTGGTGTTATGACAAAGGAAGATTTGGATAAGATTGTTCCTATTATCAAGGAAAAGAATATCATGGTTTTTTCCGATGAGATTTATGCAGAACTATGTTATGATGAGAAACATTATTCAATTGCCTCTTATCCTGAAATAAGAGATCAAGTCTTATTGATATCAGGTTTCTCTAAAGCCTTTGCGATGACTGGTTGGCGTTTGGGTTATATGTGTGGCAATAAGGAAATCATCGATTGTATCAAGAGCATCCGTGATTATTCGATCATGGGACCTACAACTTTTGTCCAATATGGTGGTATTGAGGCTATTAGGGGTAGTGATAAAGATATCGAAAGAATGAAACTTGAGTTTGAAAGAAGAAGGAACTATGTTGTAGCTAGACTTAATGAAATGGGTCTTAAGTGTGCTAAACCAAAGGGTGCCTTCTATTGTTTCCCTAATGTTTCTTCTACTGGTTTAAATGGACATGATTTCTCTATCAGATTGATTAAAGAGAAACAAGTTGCGGTAGTACCTGGTACAGCATTTGGTGAAAATAGTGTCTATAATATTCGTATTTCTTATGCTTCTAGGCTTGAAGATCTTAAGGAAGCACTTAATAGAATTGAAGAATTTGTGAATAACTTAAAAAGATAGCGTATGCTATCTTTTCTAATACATAATGGGCGGGAATAGCTACTAAATATAATTTACGGGTAATTGTCTACTACTAGTTTAAATATGCAAGCAACTAGGTATTAAAGGGATAATCAATATAGACACTTATATTTACAGGCACTAAATTTATAGGGTGTACTTATGCGCCTGGCTATTCCCTGAATATAGAATATACTATTTTTTGAATATTGTATATGAATTTTGTGTGAAATTTTTGAAAAATTCCTAAAATAACATAATTACACATAATTTATATATTATAATTAAAGGACAGGCTGACATAGTATAGTGGCAATACACGTCCATGGTAAGGATGAGTCCCGCGTCCGATTCGCGGTGTCAGCACCATTGATGTTAATTTAACAACATAAACTCCTAAAACAACATTATTATATAGTTGTGATATAACAAAGCACTAACGAACATTCATATTAAGGATGAATCCCGTGGTGAACTACTCACCACTTAAGAAAATGGGAGCTTCTTGCTTCATAGACCGTTGCTTATAATAAGTCTTACATAGTCTCCACAAGCTTATAAGATTGGCTAGTTCCTAGCCTACTGTAATATAGTATTTAAACTATTTTGATTTTGAAGGTCAAGTAATCTTAGACCTTCTTTTTTAATATTGATAGCTGCATTGATATCTCTATCAAGAGTATTACCACAGACATCACAAAAATATGTTCTTTGTGATAAAGGAATACTTTTAACTATGTTTCCACAACAGCTACATGTTTTAGTAGATGGAAAGAATTTATCTACTTTGATAAATTGTTTATTTCTATCATTTAACTTGTATTCTAAATATTTTAAAAATAAACCATAACCATTATCTAGTGTAGCTAAACCATTACCAAAACCCTTATTAGATAAAGCTTTCATATCTAGATCTTCTACACACACAATATCATAATGATTGGCTATCTCATATGACAGTTTGTGTAGATTATCATTTCTTTGATTAGCTATATGGCTATAAAGCTTATTAACTTTAGCTTGTTGTTTTAAATAGTTATTTGATTTAGTTTCTCCTTTCTTACTTCCTTGTTTTTTAGCTAATCTTCTTTGTAGCTTAGCTAATTTATTTTTAGATTCTTTAAAGTATTTATGATTACTACCGACATTACCCAAATCATCAACATATAAACCATTAGACGCATAATCAAGTCCTATTGATTTAGATGTATCGATTGTATTGTTGATGATTTCTTTTTCATATTCAAAAAGAATAGATACATAGTATTTATTATCTGACTGTTTACTGATTGTAGCTTGTTTAATCTTCCAATCTTCATTAGGTAATCTATGTATCTTAGCTTTAACTTTTTTAACCTTAGGTAATTTAATATAGTCTTCACCTATTTCGATATTATTATTTGTAAAGTTTGTAGTATAAGAATTTCTTGAATATCTTTTACTTTTATATACAGGTCTATTACTTAACTTATTAAAGTATCTTTTATAAGCTTCATTTAGATTGAATATAGAATTAGTTAAAGAAAACTTATCTACTTCCTTTAACCAAGGATACTCTATCTTTAATACACGATTACAATAATTATTAGAATCTACTTTAGACATATATGTATTTGATTCTTCTTGTATATTTAAAAGCTTATTATAGACAAATCTTACACTACCAAAAGTATTAGAAAACATTTCTATTTGTTTAGCATTAGGGTAGATACGATATTTGAAAGCTTTGTTCATTAACTATATTTTACCCTAGATTATAGGTATTACTTTGCCATACAATTGCCATATTATTACCATTATCAATGTGGAAAAGTGGGTATTAAAAAACCCAAGTTTTACCTTGAGTTTTAAAGTTTAATTATTCACCCTTTTCTAGAGCTAATGTTCTAGTAGTTAAATCGCAAACTTCTGTTGGGCCATAGTATTGGATAGCACCTGGATAAGTATAAGCAGTTTCCTTAGCCCATGCATCTCTATGTGCTTCGAAGTACTTGAATGGTTTACCTTCAAGTTCAACTAGAGCCTTCTTAATAACTGGCTTATCTTCACCGTGTCTTCTTTCCATGTTCATCATCTTAGTGATAGGCATACCACCAGCTACCCATTCTTCAGCAGGTTTAGATAAGTTAGAAACCTTTGATAAGTAACCGTTGTATCCGTATTGGATTAACATAAATGCGTTATAACCTAAAGAATAGCAGTAGTCAGCATCGAAGTTAGAAGGGAATGCACATCTACCTTCATAACCAAAGAAGTGATGAAGAGGGTTGTACTTACCATTGTAAGTTCCAGCAGCCTTTCTTTCATCTAACTTAGCCTTAACAAGAGCTGAGAATAACTTTTCAGATTCAATTAATGAAACTTGAACGTTACCATGTGGGTC
Source organism: uncultured Solobacterium sp. (assembly GCA_900546285.1). Lineage (GTDB taxonomy): Bacteria > Bacillota_I > Bacilli_A > Erysipelotrichales > Erysipelotrichaceae > Colivicinus. Next base: position 15,161 of record URCJ01000023.1, read on the forward strand.
TCTTTCTAAGAATAATTGTTGTTGGATGTTTTCAGGAAGAATCTTAAATACATTCATTGCATCAACACTTAGACCATTTTCAATGAAAGCATACTTTTCTTTCCAAGAATTTAAAGCGTTGAAAGCTTCAGCCTTTTCACCAGCAAGTAATTCATTGATTTCCTTAATTAATGCAGAGAATTCAGGAACAAATTCAACAACACCTTCAGGGATAATAACAACACCGAAGTTCATACCATTGTTAGCACGGACATTTACAGAATCTGCAATATAGTCAGCGATTGAAGATAAAGACATCTTCTTAGCAGCAACTTCTTCAGAAATTAAACAAACGTTAGGTTGAGTTTCTAAAGCGCATTCAAGAGCTACATGAGATGCACTTCTACCCATAACCTTAATGAAATGCCAGTACTTCTTAGCACTATTAGCATCTCTTTCAATATTACCAATTAATTCAGAATAAGTCTTAGTAGCAGTATCGAAACCGAAAGAACATTCGATATCTTCGTTCTTTAAGTCACCATCGATAGTCTTTGGACAACCGATAACTTGAACACCTGTTTCATGAGCTGCAAAGTATTCAGCTAAAACAGCAGCGTTAGTGTTTGAATCATCACCACCGATAATAACGATAGCAGTGATACCGTGTTTCTTACAAACTTCAGCAGCAACCTTGAATTGTTCCTCAGTTTCTAACTTAGTTCTACCAGAACCGATGATATCGAAACCGCCAGTGTTTCTGAATTGGTTGATGTATTCATCATCAAATACTAAATAATCGTCATCAATTAAGCCACTTGGACCATTCTTGAAACCATATAATTCATTTTCAGCATTAGTAGCCTTTAAAGCATCATATAAACCACAAACAACATTGTGACCACCAGGTGCTTGACCACCTGATAAGATAACACCTACAACTTGTTTCTTAGCAACACTAGTATTAGCACCCTTTTCGAAAGTGATTTCCTTCTTACCATAAGTATTAGGGAATAAAGCCTTAATCTTTTCTTGGTCAGCTACTGAACAAGTTTCTTCTCCCTCTTTTACACAAATTTCATTGATACCATGTCTTAACATACCTGGTAACTTTGGACTATATTCTAGTCTAAATTTTTGAAGTGGTGAAATATTCATCTTTTCTTTTTCTCCTTTAAATACCTAACTATTTTATCATTCATTAGAGTTTAATGAACAACATCCTATCTTTCTTATTAATATCCTTAAATACTTCTACATATGCATCCTTGAAATATTCATGAGCCAAAGCTGTTAATCTTTCTCTTTGGTCATAGCCTATTTCAAAGAACATCATACCGTTTTCTTTCATTATCTTAGAAGCATTCTCAAATATAATGCGATAGAATCTTAAACCATCCTCACCACCAAACAAGGCTACATGAGGTTCATAATCCTTAACACTTGGATCTAATATCTCATCTTGTTTAATATATGGCGGGTTAGAAACTAAGATATCTAACTTAATATTGTTTTCAATATATGGATCTAACATAGAACCTTGTAAGAATCTGATATCAGCATCATTATTCTTAGCATTTAGTTTAGCTACCTCTAATGCTTCAAAAGAAATATCACTAGCACAAACATTTAGATTGTCTTCTTCCTTCTTTAGTGCAATCGCAATAGCACCACTACCAGTACCAACATCAGCTAAATCTATTTTTTGGCCCTTATAATATTCATCATATTTAGATAAGATAAGACCTACTAATTCTTCAGTTTCAAAACGAGGAATTAGAACATTTTGATTAACAGTCATCTTATATCCATAGAAGTATGAATAACCCAGTACATAGTTTAAAGGTTCGTTTAAGCATAACTTTTCAACACCCTTGATAAATAGTTCTTTAACTTCCTTATCAGCCTCAAGATCTTTATCCATATAAAGGTAAATTCCCTTGTCATTACACAATTCAAAAAGAAAAGCCCTTAATGTTTCCTTATCATTAAAGACTTTCTTATATTCGTTTAATAAATCATTATAACTGCTCATTTAAAAGCTTTTCCTGTTCTTCATTCTTGATAAGCGCATTAACAATATCATCAAGCTTGCCTTCCATGATTCTATCTAATTGGTTAATAGTCAAACCAATTCTATGATCAGTAACTCTATTTTGTGGATAGTTATAAGTTCTAATCTTTTCACTACGATCACCAGTACCAATCTTACTCTTACGAGCCTCGCCAGCTTCCTTTTCCTTTTGTTCCTTATAGAAGTTATAAACACGAGCCTTAATAATTCTTAAAGCTGTTTCCTTATTAGCTAATTGGTTACGACCATCTTGACAGTTAACCGTAATACCAGTTGGAGTATGTACAATTCTAACAGCACTATCAGTCTTGTTGATATGTTGACCACCAGCACCACTTGCACGGTGTGTTTCGATTTCTAAATCACTATCTGGAATTTCAACATCTTCGTCTTCTACATCAGGTAATACAAAAACAGTTGCAGTTGATGTGTGAACTCTACCTTGTGTTTCAGTCTTAGGAACTCTTTGTACACGGTGAGCACCTGATTCAAATTTAAAGTGTCTATATGCATCTTGTCCTTTAACTGAAAAGCTAATTAAGGCATAACCACCAGCTTCAGACTCACTAACTTCCATCACTTCAGTCTTGAAGCCCATGTTAGAAGCATAGTAGTTGTACATTCTATATAAGTCACCTGCGAAAATATTACCTTCATCACCACCAGCAGCACCTCTGATTTCAACTAGACAATCATAAGCGTCTTCTGGGTCTCTTGGAAGTAATAATTCATCAATATGAGCATTTAATTTTTCTAATTTTTCAGATGCCTCATCATATTCCATTTGAGCCATTTCTTTAAGCTCAGGATCGCTATCATTTAGCATTTCCTTAGCACCTTCAATATCACTATTTAATTTCTTATATTCTTGATAAGCGTCATAGGCACCTTTTAAAGTAGCTTGTTCCTTAGAAAGCTTAGTAAAAGCTTTGACGTTAGAAACTACATCATCCTTAAGCATTTCTTCGCCAATTTCTAAATAACGCTTCTCAATACTATCAAGTTTTACTATTCTAGCATCCATTAATATACCTCTGGCTCGGGTTTACCGACAACCTCATGACATTTACGGCATCTTGCTTCATAACTCTCAGAAGCACCAACAAGTACGATTGGATCTTTATACTTAGCTGGTTTGCCATTAATAATTCTTTGAGTTCTTGTAGCAGGAGCACCACACTTATTACATACAGCTGTAAGCTTAGTTACAAATTCAGCTTCAGCCATCAACTTAGGCATAGGACCAAAAGGTTCACCTCTGAAGTCTGTATCAAGGCCTGCAACCATTACTCTAATACCACGATTAGCTAATACGTTACATACATCTGTTATACGTTCATCAAAGAATTGCACCTCATCAATCGCAACTACTTCTGTATCTTCTTTTGTAAGTTCTAAGATTTCTTGAGACTTAGATACTACAATACTTTCTACATTAGAACCTGCATGAGAAACAACTTTTGTGTTTGAATAACGATTATCAATAACCGGCTTAAAAACCTGGATCTTCTTATTGGCAAATTCCAATACTTTAACCCTTCTAATTAATTCCTCTGTTTTACCTGCGAACATACAGCCAGAGATAGTTTCTAACCAACCATCGGCATATCTTTGATACATATTGTTAACTCCTTTACCTTCCTATATTATGCCACAAAAAAGTAAGGTTTTAACCTTACTATTTTGTACCGTATTTCTTATTGAACTTTTCAATTCTACCAGCAGCTGCTGTAAATCTTTGTCTACCTGTATAGAATGGATGACACTTTGAACAAGTATCTACCTTGATTGTGTCGCCCTTAACAGTTGAGCTTGATTCAAATTCAGCACCACAGCCTGCACATACTACCTTAACCTTATGGTAGTCTGGATGAATACCTTCTCTCATTTCTTTCCTCCTCCACGCCTAAGGCCTTGTAGACCTTAAGAAAGTTCGCTAATACATGATATCACGATTATTCCCTAATTCAAAGGGTTTTTAGTTGCATCATAGCCAAAATACTTATTAGAAAGTTCGCTTAAGCTACCATCTTCTCTTAATTCTTCAATAATCTTATTAACTTCTTCGATTAAAGTCTTGCTGTAGTCACCCTTGCAAGAGGCAACAACTGTTTTTTCAGGCTCCGTTTCATCTACAATCTTGATGCCTGCATTATCGCCCTTTTCTCTAATATAATCATTAAATACTGATAAAGAATTAATTGTACAATCTGCGTCACCTCTTTGAAGTAATTGAATAGTATCCGCAAAAGTAGTTATATACTTTGTAGTTGCACCATATTCTTCACCCATTTGTGCATAACTAGAACCTGGTGAATTAGTATTGACCTTACCCTTAATATCCTCAAAAGACTTAATATCATCATTACTTTCTAAGACAATTAGAACTGTTTGATCATATAGATAAGGTGTTGAGAAATTAAAAGATTGTGCTCTTTCTTCAGAATAAGTAATACCATTAATACCTAAGTCAAAAGAACCTGATTGAACACCAGCCAAGATTGAATCCCAGTCAGTTTCCTTATATTCAACCTTAACACCTAACTTATCCGCAATCATCTTGCCAAGTTCAACATCAAAGCCAACTAATTCATTAGTTTCTTCATCATGGTAAGTATAAGGAGACCAGTCGCCTTCAGTTGCAACAATTAGAGTTCCTCTTTCCTTAATTACACTTAATAAATCTTTATTATCGTTTACTTCTTGTTTACCACAAGCTGTTAAACTTAATAATATAACTAACAACACAATAATCTTTTTCATTTAAAGTCTCCTTCCACATTATTTATAAAACGTTTAATACGTTCATTTTTTTGATTATTAAAGAACGAATCAGTATCACTATCACAAATCACTTCACCCTTATCTAAGAAAATAATACGATTAGATACATTACGGGCAAAAGCCATCTCATGAGTAACTACTACCATTGTTACTTTTTCCTTAGCTAAGTCTTTCATAACCCCCAATACTTCATTAGTTAATTCAGGATCTAAAGAACTTGTTGGTTCATCAAAGTAAATAACTTCCGGTTTATAAGCCAAAGCACGAGCAATCGATACACGTTGTTGCTGACCGCCTGATAAAGATATCGGATAATAATCTAACTTATCTCCCATACCAACTTTATTTAAGGCATCAACAGCTATTTCCCTGGCTATTTTCTTATCCATCTTTCTAACAGTAACCAAACCTTCCATGACATTCTCTAATGCAGTCTTATTTAAAAATAAGTTATAGTTTTGAAACACAAAACCAGTTTTCATACGCAAGTTAGCTATATCACTCTTTTTCATATTAGCTAAATCATACTCTTTATCATCAAAAACTAGAGTACCCTTATCAGATTCTGTTAAAAAATTTATACAACGTAAGATAGTTGTCTTACCACCGCCAGAAGATCCAAGTATAGCAATCACATCACCATTATTTATCTTAAAGTTAATACCTTTTAAAACTTCATTATCACCAAAAGATTTATGAAGATCTTTTACTTCAATCATCTTACACCTCCATAGAAGTTTAAACGCTTCTCAATTTTCTTTTGTGCAATAGATACAATCGAACAAAACAACAAGTAAATAACTGCAGCTTCAAGATATAAGACAAATGGTTCAAATACTCTACCATTAACTATTTGAGCTTGTCTAAACATTTCCACTACCGTAATAGTTGATGCCATTGATGAGTCTTTGATTAACGCAATAAAAGAGTTCATCAAAGATGGGAAGGCAGTACGTAATGCTTGTGGTAAGATGATTCTCATCATAATTTGTAGATAATTCATGCCCACACAATATCCTGCTTCCATTTGACCACTTGGTACCGCTTCTAAAGATGCCCTCATAGTCTCCGACATATATGCGCCCTCATTTAGTCCTAATACCAAAATAGCACAGACAATTGGATCTAGTTTGATGCCTAATGATGGTAGACCATAAAAGAAGATATATAGTTGAACCAATAAGGGTGTACCTCTTACAATCCATACATAAAATCTTGATAATGGTGTTAATACCTTTATATGGGCAAATTGAATAAAGGCTACAAGTACTGATATTAAAAAAGCTAAGATAAAAGAAGCTAGGGAAACAGGTATGGTTACCTTTAGTCCTAGTTCTAATATTTTAGGAAATGAGTTAATAATAATATTTAATAAACGTTCATCCATTTTTAATTCCTACCTTTTATATAGGTAATTCAAATTATATTTTCTATATCCTACCTTGTCAATAGGAATTAAAAAAACACTATCAACAGGGAAGAATGAATGAAATGTCAATAGTGTTTAAGTATAACAAAACTTATGTAGTTTTATTATTTAGCTAATTTGTAGACTTCTATAATGTCTTTTTCGTTTAGTTGTATACCCTTACCTATGTGGTCAGTATGTGAATCAGCAATTCCTTGTTTTGCGCACGCTTCAAAACAGTTCTCATCAATGCCTACTTCATGTAGATACAAAGGTAAGCCAATTTCTTTTATAAAATGACGGAAATTATTTATACCCTCTTTTACAGTTTCTTCAGGATGATCAAAATACATCTTTGCCCCAAAGCACTTTACACAAAGTCTAGTAAACAATGGCAGATTATGCTTGTAAGAATATTCCATCCATGCAGGAAATAAGATAGCTAACATTTCCCCATGTGTCCTATGGAATCTTCCAGTCATTGGTTTTTCCAAGTTATGAACACAATATCCTCTATCAGCGCCCATAGTGATTACATCCTCAAGTGGAATATAAGCACATCTAGCGATATTAGCCCTTGCTGTATAGTCTTTAGGGTTAACCAATGCTTTTTTAACATTAATCATTACATCATTTATGACACCTTCGTATGCAGAAAGATAAAATTCACTATCTTTTGGAGCACAAAAATAATCTTCCATTGAATGCGAAATTATATCAAAACAGCCGGCAGCTGTTTGAAACTTAGGAAGTGTATATGTTAATTCTGGATTAATAATAGCGAAATCAAATCGCATTTCATCCGCAAAAACACAAGTTTTACGTTCTGGTTCTACCGTATCATCGCGCCATACTGCAGCAGTACTAACATCACTACCAGTTCCAGGCATTGTAACAATTACACCATGTTTAAGAACAGGTGTTTTGATTTTTTCAAACCTAGGATGATCCCATATATCTCCATCATAATAAGCACCACAGGCAATATATTTAGTGGAGTCCATGGTAGAGCCACCGCCTACCGCTAAAATAAAATCAATATTGTTTTCCCTAACAAGCCTGCAGCCCTCTTTCATTAAAGATAGCTTAGGATTTGGAACTACACCGCCTAGTTCAAACACTTCAAAACCATCATCAAGTAATATTTTTTTGATTTTATTTATCAAAGGAAGAATAAAATTGCCACTATCATAATGGATTAAAACTTTTTTAGCTCCATATTCTTTTATTATCTCACCAACTTTTTCATCGGTGTTTTTACCAAAAATTATTTTATTAGGATTATATTGTACATAATTATTCAACATAAAAGTATCTCCTTAATATTCATAATCAGACTTTTTAATATTGATAATCTTACGATAATGATTACTCAAAGACTTATTTATTCCATCTAACCAATTATCATTAAGCTTATCTAATACTCGCCCACCATCAATAACTTTATTAACGTATGATATTAATTCATCATAATTCAATTCTTCTAATGAATTTGATTCTATTTTCATTACGCTTAAAACGTCATTTAAGTTTTTTAGATATTCATCGCAATCAATATTATATTTATCTAAGTAGCACATACATTCAAGTGGTGTATATGTAATACCAAAATGAGCAGTTATTGCGACCAAATCTACAATTTCAGATCCAACAATTGATTCACCTACATAAACAGCGGGATTTGATAAACATTTAAGTTCTTCTTCTATACTCTTAAATACTTTTTCATCCCCTGAATATAGTAGTTTGCCATATTTAGTTCCCACTTCTCCCTGATAAGTTAAAATAGTTGCATCTAAATATTTAGCACCTAACTTTTCAAAATACTCTTGAGTGCTAATAACTTCACTTGGAACCTCACTAGAAGTGTTTACAACGATCTTATTGCTTATATCATTAACATTTTCAAAAGCTTTTAAAACAATTTTGTCATTCGGAAGAGACAAAACTATAAAGTCACAATCCAAAGCATCATTAATATCTCTAGAATATTTAGCACCTTTTTCAATATACTTTAAAGCATTTTTATCAACAACATCAACGATAAACACTTCATGCCCACCATTCATAAATGCTTCAACAATATTAGATCCCATCATTCCGCAGCCAACACAAGTAATCTTAGCCATTGTCCACCTCGCTTGATACCTTATTCCAATAAGAACTTAATAGTTTATTTAAATATAGTTTTCTTTCAGCATTAGCAAATATCATTTCTTTGCCACTTGTCTTTTTCATTAAACAAACAAGCATTTCCATGCCATGAATAACGTCATCTACATCCTCATAGCTATTATCATCCGCCAAACCACTCCAAATATTACGATATGCCCCTTGGCATAGTTCAGGCGTTGAAATAACTAGATTACTTAAGTAAGTATGTAAATCAAAGTCATATTTTTTGCTTAAAACCAAGCCAACATAATAAGCTAGTAAATACGTATAATGAATGCCTACAATGCTTTCATTTAAGATAGCAGTTTCATATTTATTCTTATAATAACGATTATTATTACTTAATTTTTCTATATAATCGTAAGTTTCTTTATTGCCACCATATAGAATTAATGGATTATCATCTAGTTTTCCATTAATGAAACCAAACAATATATCATTGTCTATATTAGCTACATCATTTAATGTTAATTCACTATATAAAACCACATATTTATAGTTATCTAATAAATATTCTTTTATATCATCAAGATCATCTGTAACAATTATCAATAAATCGTCTTTTTTAATTAGCTCTACTTTTTCTTTTAAATAATTATAAACAGGACCTTTTCCAACAATTTTAAATTTTTTATTCATAAATATTTAGGGTGCTAATCAAAGCACCCTATACATCAAAATTTAAAGTTATCTGCTTTACCAGTAGAGCCAGTAATATCCATATAACGCATTACCTCTTCCTTATAACCTTCTGTTAATAATGGATACATTTGATAAGCACCCATGCCCATCAAATCAGGATTAGAAGTAAGCTTTCTGATCGCACTGCGTTTCAAGTCATTTGATAAATTCAACTTAGCAATGCCCATAGTAGATGCTTTCTTTAAATTTTCATCACCTGTGCCGCTTCCGCCATGTAACACAAGAGGAAGATCTAAAGTATCAGTCAATTCCTTTAATAAATCGAACTTCAAATGAGGAGTTCCCTTATATTGACCATGAGTTGTGCCAATTGATACAGCTAAAGCATCAACACCTGTTTCTTCAACAAATTTCTTTGCCTCAGAAGGAATAGTGAACACGCCTAGTCCATCATCACCAATACCAACATGTCCAAGTTCTGCTTCAACACCCATGCCTACTGCATGTGCAGCCTTTACAAGTTCTTTGACTTGAGCAGCATTTTCTTCAAATGGCAAAGTTGATCTATCAACCATAATATCAGTGAAACCTGCATGAATTGCCCACATAGCTTCTTCATATGTGCCACCATGATCTTGACACATAGCTACAGGTACTTTTGATTTCATAGCGATATCTTTTACAATTCGTCCAAATTCACAAATATCAGGATTTGTTTTGAAAAGCGAAATTAGAATAATTGGAGAGTTTTTCTCTTCAGCAGCCATAATACAAGCTCTAACAGTGTGCTCATTTTCTACAGCTGTAGCAGGGATGCAATAATGATTCTTATAAGCATCCTTCATTAATTCAATCATTGATACATACATATATTTCCACCTCTTTCTTTACCATTTAATCATTACACGATAAGTTTCAGGAGACATTGCTCTTTCAAAAGCAGTATCAGCCTCTTCCATACTATAAGTTTCAGTTAAAAGCGGTGTTACATCAACAATTCTCTTGCTTAAGATTCTAGCCGCAGTATCAAACGCTTCAACAGATGGGCTCTTAGAACCGGTAATAACAATTTCAGTATTGTGAATATAGTTAGGAGAAACTTCAATTGGAGTATCTGGATGCATAGAACTATACATAATGCATCTACCCATTTGTGCTGTCATCATAATAGCTTGTGAAGCAACTGTTGCGATTGGGGTTGTGTTAAATACCACATTAGCACCTTCACCATCAGTAAGCTTCTTAACTTGTTCTACTGGATCGCTTTCTGTTGGATCGATAACAACATCACATCCAAATTTTTTAGCCATTTCTGCTCTTTCTTTATTAGGTTCACTAAGGATTACACGTGCACCACTTAATTTAGCAGCAATTACATGTAACATGCCCATAACACCGCCACCAAGTACTACAACATCATCGCCCAAATGGATTTGACCTCTTTCAATTGAATTGATAACACAAGCAAATGGTTCCACAAATACTGCTTGTTCATAAGGCAAATCATTAGCTAATTTATAAACTTGATTAGCATCAACACAAATGTATTCACCTAAACCGTTTGGAAGTAATTGGCCTGCAGCAGCAGCTGACTTTTTATAAGAATTCTTACATAGGTTTTCTTGACCATGACGGCAATAATAACAAGTTCCACAATGATTAAGAACTCTAACCGCAACTTTTTGTCCAATAGGGAATTCCTCAGGAATTACATCTTCACCAATAGCTTCAATGATGCCAGCACATTCGTGTCCACCAACATATGGTAAAGCTTTCTTTGTAACCTGAGAGAATACTCTTTGTTCAAAAGTACATAAAGCACAGGCATGCAAATTAATTAATACTTGATTAGATTTAGGAACGGGCTTATCAATTTCCATTACCTGTGTCTTTTTGTAATCTGTAATAGCTACAACTTTCATTTTTGACATAATTTTTCTCCTCTATATTCAAAACAACAACTATAAATTAAATAATTCCAATTAAACCAAGAACAACACCAGCAACAATTAGCCATAGCATAGTCTTTAGTGAAGACCAGCCTTTTTTATCCATTAAATAGAACACACCTAGTGTTAAAAATAACGGAAGGATCTTTGGCATAATCATGTCGAAGAAGTTTGCTTGTAAATCAAATGTACCTGTAGTTAGTTCAAACGATACTTTTGTTGAAAGAGATACATAATTTGCAACAAGAGCACCCATAACAGTGCAACCCATAATGCCAGCACCTTGAATAACTTTGTTGATAACACCACTTTCAATCATTGACATGATTGTTTCATCGCCTTTTTTATAACCTAAGTCAAAACTATATTTGCCAATGGCGTATAGTAATGCTAGGAATAAAACAAAGTATAAGATAGGTCCAGCAATATTGCCTTCCATAGCAAGTCCAATTGCAAATGATAACAACAATGGAGATAAGATAGCTTGTACAAAAGTATCACCTACACCAGCTAAAGGTCCCATTAGACCATATTTAATTGATGGTAAGGCATCATCAGCTAATTCAGTTTCACCAGAAGCAATTCTTTCTTCCATAGCTGCAGTTAAGCCAACAATTGCTGAACCAGTACGAACTTCTGAATTAAAGAATGCTGTATGTCTTTGTAAAGCAATTTTCTTTCCTTCTGGATCATCTTTATAAAGTTCGTCAATTACTGGAGACATAGCATATAAGAAACCAGTGCCTTGCAAACGTTCGTAGTTATAACAAGAATGGGCAAATATCAACCAGTTGTTAAAACATCTTCTTAATGTCTTTTTAGATAATTTTTTGTTTTCGTTACTCATCTTCATCATCCTCCGCTGTAGTTACAGCCTTTTGATCATCTTTTTTTAATTGTGTATAGATAATAGCGAATAATAATGCGAAACAAGAAATAGCAATCATATTAAAGTTCAAATATACTACCAATAAGAAACCTAAGAAGAAGAATGGCTTAGCATCTCCCTTAAAGATTGCCTTCATGTTCATAGCGATACCTATAACCGCTAGCATGCCACCAATTGTACTTAAAACTGCTAAAATCTTTGTTCCAGCTAAAGCGTTAACTAAACCAGAAATAGCATTTACACCATATAGGCAAGCTAAAGTACATGGAACAACATAAATAATAGCTAAAGCAATTTGTGGTCCTACAACATTCGCAAAGAATACCTTCTTTGTGTTGCCTTCAGCAGCAGCCTTATCAGCCATGTGAGTAAACGGAACAGCTGATAACATTCTTAATTGGAACAAAACTGTACCAGCCAAGCCAATAGGTACTGCAATCGCAACTGCTTCTTGAGCTGATAAACCACCTTGAATAGCAGCAGCTGTGCCAATAATACCTGCAAGAGATGCATCAGCAGGATAAGATCCACCAGTTGACATTACTCCCAAATAAATTAATTGGATAGTAGCTCCAACAATTGTTCCTTGAACTGGATCACCCAATACTAATCCAACCAAGAAACCCAACACTATCGGTTTTCCAATTGTGTAGAAGCCAGCACCCATCACCCATGGTCCAGCATTCATGTAATAGAAAATACCGCATAATAATGCCTGCACAAAGTTCATAATTATTCCTCCTTTAAGACCTTGTCTAGACTTTGAGGCGCTTCTTCAGGAACTAAATGGTAGTAAATGTTAATTCCTTTTGAAGCTAACCTTTTCATACATTCGATTTCTTCAGGGAAAGCAGAAACATTCTTATTCAGTCTCTTTTTGCCTTCCTTGAAACCCATACCCCCTAAAATTACGGTTTTTATATCAACGCCTGCATCAACTAAATTTTCAATTACCTCTGGTACTTTAACCAACATTACAATGCTCTCATCAGGTTTTGAATCTTTCTTACAGTATTCAATTCCATCTGCAACATTTTTAATTATTACCTTTATTCCTGGCGGAGCAGCTGCTTTCAAAATTCTAACTTGCATTGGTTGCTCAGGCACTTTATCGTCAATTATCAATACTTTATTTCCATGAGCATACTTCAACCATTGCGTAGCGATTTGTCCATGAATTAAACGGTCATCAATTCTAATTAAAGAAAATTGTTTCATTTTTATTCCTCCTCTTCTTCAATTAACATTTCATCTAGTAATTTATTTACATCAACCATAGCTGACTTGCTTTCAAGCAATAAGTTTTCACAAACTTCATCCAAACTCATATACGATCTTTCACACAATACCGTCAATAACATAGGCATGTTCATCCCTGTAAAATGCCTAATTGTAGGACTAATCATACTGCCTACCACTGCATTAAATGGGCTTCCTGATTGTAAATCTGTCAACACAAGCACACCTTCTTCATCATCAGCTTCTTCAATAAATTCCCTTAGCCTAAAACTAAATTCTTCAATATCATCACCAAGATATAAGCCAAAGGCTGCAATATTATCTTGTTTTCCTGCAATAAACTCACTTGCCTCTAGTAAACCTTTCGCAAAACCACCATGACTAGCTAAAATTACATTAAACATTTTTCATTTCCTTCTTTCCAAAAATATCTATAAGTTTTTGTGCTGTATACATATCGGTTATCAAACTATTGACATATCCCTTTTCAACCGCAACCGCAATTCCCATAACCTTCATTTCGCCACCTGCAATGCATATAACGGTTGGAATCTTTTGTAACTGTTCAAGCGATACAGATAACTTGCTATAATTGCTTCTAACAATAACTTCGCTGCCATCTTTTCTAAAATAAGTAACTAACAAATCTCCTACATTCTTACTTTTTGCAATTACTTTTTTGTAGTAATCAGTTGCTTCATTTAAAATAAATTCTTGTCTTGTAGAAGTATATGGTTCTCCCAGCCCAACAACCGCAACTTCTAAACTTTCCCAATTCTTTTTAAGTTCTTGATATCTTTGTTGAAATAAAATTCCATTTGTCTCGTTCTTATCAATAACCACAGGAACATTAGTGAAGTAACCTTTTGCCTTAGTTGTATCTGCAAGAAGCGAAACAATTAAATTGCTTTGCATACTGCTCGAACACTTATTTGCTACTCCAATCATAGGAATGATTTCTGAATCGTCTAATTCAAACGACATCATTTTTTTAATCGAGGTATACAGTGTCTTTCCAATACCAACTCCGATTTTCTTAACTCCAATTAAATATTTTGTTAAGTTTGCAGCTGCATAATCCGATAGTACTTTTGAGATCTCATCTTGCTTTTTAAATTGATATTCATTACAAGGTACAATTTCTACATTTTTAAGACCAGTTAAATCTTTTAAAGTATCAATCATTTCAACCTCACTCAGAACGTTTGGCTTGTTGATTTCAATATTAACGATACCTACTTCTTTAGCCTTCTTTAAGAGTCTTGAGACATGTGGGCGAGAAATATTTCCTCGTTTAGCAATCTCTTTTTGAGGCATATCAAATTGATAATAATCTCTAGCTATTCTGTAAAGTAAATATGCTTCTCCACTAAAATCTTCCTTCATATTTTTCCTTTCGTTATTAGTGTAAGCGTTTCCGATTACTTTTGTTATGTACATATGTACATGATTAATTTGCAAATATATTCACAATTTCAATCATAAAAAATGTGCCATTTTTAGCCACTTATAGAAAAATATAAAATTGTAAAAATTTACATTTATAAAAACATAATACCTAGATTGCTTATCTTTAGTATATCCTACCTTGTCAATAGGAATTAAATAACCTAAAATTATAGTATGTTAATATCAACAAAAGGAACTAACGCTATTAGAGCTTTAGTAGATATCGCTAAACATCAAGATGAATGTGAATACATCCCTCTTTCAGCTATTGCCACTAGATTAAATGTTTCTAGAAAATATTTAGAATGCATCATGTGCTTATTGGCAAAAAACAAGATGGTTTGTGTATGTAAGGGTAAGTTTGGCGGTTATCGTTTATGTAAAAGTCCTGAGGAATATTCTTTATTCGATATTTTAATCATTACTGAAGAAGAATTTAAGACGAGTCCTTGTCATTGTGTTGATAAGAATGGTCAATGTGAAGAAAAAAGCTCATGTACAGTATTAAATACTTGTAATGAGCTTCATGAATTAATTTGTGATTATCTTAAAAATAAGACACTTAAAGACTTGCTTTAGAAGACAAAATTACCATCTTTGAAGACAACAACTTCTTGTCCATCATATGTTTCACCAATAATAGACATATCCTTACTACCAAACATAAAGTCAACATGGTTAAGTGAATCATTACCACCTAATTTTAGTAGTTCTTCACTACTAATTTTTTCACCATCTTTAACAGTAGTTGGATAACATGCACCTAATGCTAAGTGACAAGATGCATTTTCATCAAATAATGTGTCATAGAATAAGATGCCACTATTTGAAATAGGACTATCATAAGAAATCAAAGCTACTTCGCCTAATGACTTAGAACCTTCATCAGTATCTAAGATAGTCTTTAATACATCTTCATTGTCTTCAGCTTTATAATCTACAACCTTACCATCTTTGAATGTTAATTCAAAAGAAGAGATTAATTTGCCTCCATATGATAAAGGTTTAGTAGAACACACTCTACCATCAATATGGTAACAATCAGGCATGGTGAATACTTCTTCAGTTGGAATATTAGCGTTAAATGGCACCTTATACATACCACTAGCCACCTCTTCACCACCTTGCCAGATATGATTTTTAATTAAGCCTACAGTTAAATCAGTACCTAAACTATTCTTAAAATGTAATGACTTAAAGTTATATTCATTTAATAATGCACAGTGCTTTGCCAACTCATCATCATGTTTCTTCCAGTTATTAACTGTTTCACCTACTTTAACACGAGATGTCATTAAAATAGCTTCCCACAACGCATTCATAGCTTCTTCATCACTTAATTCAGGGAATACCTTTTTAGCCCAATTAAGCTCAGGATAAGCTACAATTGTCCATTGTCCTACTGAATTCATGAAATAGTATTGATAGTCAGCTAAAGCCTTCATACGAGCCATTCTAGAGGCCTTGATTTTTTCTTGATCTAAGCCTTTTAAAAGGTCTGGATCACTACCGATAATAGCGATACGACAGTATCCTTCTTCAATTAAACTTGCTGTCTTTTCAACTTGCCACTTAGGGAATTTTTCTAAGTTTTCTAAAGACATATAAGTGTAGTCTAATAAGCTTTTAGCGTCATCATAATAATCAAAAGAAACCTTAGCAGCACCGCATTTATAGGCTACTTCGCCACATTTTCTAGCTAACTTATAAGCTTCAACAGGAGCACTGATAACTACTGTTTGACCCTCTTGTACGTTAACACCAGTTTTTACTGCCAAAGTAGCATATTCTTCTAAAATATCTTCTCTAATTTCAAACATATTCTTTCTCCTAAATCATATATAAGTATATCGCAAGCCACTGTAAGACACTACCCGCAAGCACAAATACATGGAAAATTGAGTGCATATATTTAACTTTCTTACCTAACCAGTATAGAATAGCTCCTAATGAATATGAGATACCGCCTGCTAATATTAAATAAAAGGCATTTACTGATGCATTAGCAATCAATGGTCTTACAAAAAATAGCACACACCATCCTGATAATAAATGACAGAATACTGATAGTTTTGAATATTTATCTACATCAATGGCGGTAAAGACGATACCTACAACATTTACCGCAAAGGCACATAGGAATAAGATCCAACCATAGATACCCTTAACGCCTAATAAGGCAACTGCAGTAATACTACCAAGTACTAATAAATAAACATCACAGTGGTCGATAACTCTTAAGACCATCTTACCTTTTAGTCTTGGAGATAGACCATGGTAGATACATGAAATGATATATGTAATAAACATAAAGGTTCCATATACTGCCAAAACCACAAAACATAATGCCGTATTTTTATCATGAGCCGCTTTTACTATCATCATAACTAGGGCAACAATTGAAAAGATTGCACCTAGGCCATGGGTTATTGCGTTTGTGATTTCTTCACCTAATGTATAATTTGGAATTCTAATTTTCTTAGCCATAAAATATAACCTCCCTACATTGAAATTGTATATGACAATTTAATGATATTTCTATCAAAAACCCTTTTTGGTCAAATTTAGAGAAGTAACCAAAAAGGGTCTAGTGCACAATTAATAATAAATTACAAGACTTTAAATTAATTGAAATTATGTTT
>URCJ01000024.1 GCA_900546285.1 uncultured Solobacterium sp.
ATCAAGGAAACAAATTTATCTGTTTTTACTTGACAGATTCATAGCTGGTCTCCTTATCCTACAGTTACCTTCTCAAGTGGATATCTGCCATCGATACTGCATCTTGTTTTAAAAGCTGCATATATTAAAGTAAGACCCCCTACTCTACCAAGATACATCAATATAATCAAAATAATACGTGAAGCGCCACTAAGCGATGGTGTTAAACCAAGAGATAACCCAACAGTACCCACAGCACTTGCCGTCTCAAACATACAATCAATAATCGGCAAACCTTCAATAACACTTATCGCGATACCACCAAAGAAGAAGATGAAGATATAGAAAGTAGCCACCGTACAAGCATTCTTCACAATCGTATTCTCAATCCTTCTATCAAAAGCCTCGGTATCCTCTTTTCTCAAGAAAGTAGAAATAGTATTCAAGAAAATAACCGCAATAGTTGTTGTCTTCATACCGCCAGCTGTAGAACCAGGACAACCACCAATAAGCATCAACATAATCATCAACATCTTACTAGCTTCAGACATCTTAGTTAAATCAACTGTATTAAAACCAGCTGTTCTTAAAGTAACTGATTGAAATAACGAAGCTAATATTCTACTAGAACCACTTAAATCATTAAAATCAATATAGAAGAAAAATACTGCAGGAACTAGTATCAATATTAAAGTTGTAATTAAAATAAGCTTAGTCTGAAGACGATACTTTTGAAATTCCAACTTATGTTTACAAATATCTTCCCAAGTCAAAAAACCAATACCACCAATGACAATCAAAGATATTACCACCATATTAATTACTGGATTACTTACATAATTAACAAGCGAAATAAACTTATTATTAACAGTACCCAAAATATCAAAACCTGCATTACAGAAAGCTGATATCGAATGGAAACATGCTAACCAAATACCCTTTATCCCATAATCACCTATAAAAGTAAGCATCATACATAAGGCACCGATAAATTCAATAATAAAAGTGCCTTTGAAAATAAATCTAGTTAAACGAACAATGCCTCCTACATTAAAGGCCGCAATTGAATCTTGTAAAGTACTTCTTTGCATAAGCGATATCTTCTTGCCAGACAACATTGCCAAAGCTACCGCAATAGTAATTACACCCAAGCCCCCTATTTGAATAAGAACTAGGATAATAAATTGACCAAACATTGACCAATAACTACCAGTATCCAAAACAACTAAACCAGTAACACAAGTGGCTGATGTCGCAGTAAACAAGGTCTTACTAAAAGGAGTTACTTGTCCACTTTTACTAGATATAGGCAACATCAATAAAACTGCGCCCAATAATATAATTGCCGCAAAACCCAAAGTTATCGTCTGAAAAGATGACAACTTTCTTCTAACAGGTGCTTGAGATAAGTTTTTTTCCATCTAAGTTATTATATAATTATTCTTGGAGGATAATTATATGAATAGATTCGTTTTAAATGAAACATCTTATCATGGTGCTGGATGCATTAGCGTAATTCCTGATGAATTCAAGGCTCGTGGCTTCAAGAAAGCCTTCGTTGCATCTGACCCTGATCTTGTAAAGTTTGGTGTTACTGCTAAAGTAACTGATTTATTAGAAAAGGCTGGTATTGAATATCACTTATATTCAAACATCAAACCAAATCCAACTATTGAAAACGTTAAAGAGGGTGTTAAGACTTTTAAAGAATGTGGTGCTGACTGCATTATCGCAATCGGTGGTGGTTCTTCAATGGATACTTCAAAGGCAATTGGTATTATCATTACTAACCCTGAATTTGAAGATGTAAGATCTCTTGAAGGCGTAGCTCCAACTAAGAACCCTTGTGTTCCTATTATCGCTGTTCCAACAACTGCTGGTACTGCTGCTGAAGTTACAATCAACTATGTAATCACTGATGTTGAAAAGAAGAGAAAGTTCGTTTGTGTTGACGTTCACGATATCCCAGTAGTAGCTGTTGTTGACCCAGAAATGATGTCATCAATGCCTAAGGGTTTAACTGCTGCAACAGGTATGGACGCTTTGACTCATGCAATCGAAGGTTATACAACTGCTGGTGCTTGGGAATTATCTGATATGTTCCATATCAAGGCTATTGAATTAATCGCTAAGAACTTAAGAGCTGCAGTAAATAATGAAAAAGATGGTAGAGAAGGTATGGCACTTGGCCAATACATCGCTGGTATGGGTTTCTCTAACGTAGGTCTTGGTGTTGACCATGCTATGGCTCACACATTAAGTGCTTACTACGATATGCCACATGGTAAGGCTTGTGCTACATTACTTCCAACTTCTATGGAATTCAACGCTTGTGTAAGTGGTGAAAAATACCGTGAAATCGCTCGTGCTATGGGTGTTAAGGGTGTTGATGAAATGAGCCAAGAAGAATACCGCAAGGCTGCTATCGATGCTGTTAAGCAATTAGCTAGTGATGTAGGTATCGAATGCTCATTAAAGGGTATTGTTAAGGAAGAAGACCTTCACCAATTATCAATTGATGCATTCAACGATGCTTGCCGTCCTGGTAACCCAAGAGAATGCACAGTTGAAGATATCGAAGCATTATATCGTTCATTGATGTAATTTAATTAAGGCAAGGATAAATTCCTTGTCTTTTTTTGCGCTTTTTTGAAAATACTATCATTTGAATATTGAAAAACATGTAAAAATTATTGTAAGTCAAGAAAATTCGTTGCTATAATAAGTTGTAAGAAATATCTTACAAGAAAACAATTTTATAAATAATTTAAGAAAGAGAAGTTTTATTATGGAAAGAAAAATTGGTACAGTTTCTAGAGGAGTAAGATGCCCAATCATCAGAGAAGGTGATGATTTAGCTAAAATTGTTGTTGACAGCATTATCGAAGCAGCTGAAAGCGAAAATATCGAAATTAGAGATCGTGATGTTATTTCAGTTACTGAATCAGTAGTAGCTAGATCACAAGGCAACTATGCAAGTATTGACGCTATCGCTAAAGATGTTGAAAACAAATTTGGTAAAGATACTATTGGTGTTATTTTCCCAATCACATCTAGAAATCGTTTCTCTATTTGTTTAAAAGGTATCGCTAGAGGCGCTAAGAAAATTGTATTAATGTTAAGCTATCCTAGTGATGAAGTGGGTAATCAATTAATCTCTTTAGACTTAATCGATGAAAAAGGTGTTAACCCATATAGTGATGTATTAAGTCTTGAAAAATACCGTGAACTATTTGGTGAAAACAAGCATGAATTCACAGGTGTTGACTATGTTGACTACTATTCTTCTTTAATTAAAGCTGAAGGTTGTGAAGTTGAAGTTATCTTCGCTAACCAAGCAAAAGCAATTCTTGATTATACAGATAAAGTATTAACATGCGATATCCACACAAGAGCACGTACTAAACGTATCTTAAAAGCTAACGGTGCTAAAGTGGTTTATGGGCTAGATGATATTCTAACTGAATCAGTTGATGGTAGTGGTTATAACACAAAATATGGTCTATTAGGTTCTAACAAATCTACTGAAGATACTATCAAGTTATTCCCTAATGAATGCAAGGATCTAGTATTAGACATTCAAAAACAATTATTGGACAAGACTGGTAAGCATGTTGAAGTAATGGTATATGGTGATGGCGCCTTCAAGGATCCTCAAGGTAAGATTTGGGAGCTTGCAGACCCTGTTGTATCACCTGCATTCACTGATGGTTTAATCGGCACACCTAATGAATTAAAATTAAAGTACTTAGCTGATAATGATTTCAAGGACTTAAGTGGTGAAGCATTAAAAGAAGCTATTTCTGAAAGAATTAAACATAAAGATGGTAATCTTGTAGGTAACATGGCATCTCAAGGTACTACTCCTCGTCAATTAACAGACTTGATTGGTTCACTTTGTGACTTAACATCAGGCTCTGGTGATAAGGGTACACCTATTGTTTGGATTCAAGGTTATTTCGATAACTATACTAACTAATTAGACCAAGGTCACATATGTGGCCTTTTCTTTTTAGCTAACAAATATTATGAAGTTATTAAATATTAAGGCCTTTCTTATTCAAAGAGATTATTTTCGACTAAGTTCCTTATTTTTTGTTCACAACCTCTACGTCTTGCATACCTAAACAAACATTTCTCGTCTATCACAAAATACATAAACGCATCATTAAAAATATATGAATATTCACTTCCACCTATAGTCTCTACCAACAAGCGTTCAGATACCACATCAACCAAAAGTTTCTCTAACCTCGTATGCCATTTCTCGCCCAATCCTTTTGGAGCTTCGGTAGTTAATTTTGTGATAACTATCATATTCTCACACCAATAACGGTGGAAAATATCAGAAGTCGGATTAACTAACACCTTACCCGGATAATATTCTCTCAATGTCATAAAAACAAAATCCATAGCCTCTGCTTCAACCGACAAAAATATTGTATTCTTAGCTATTAGATGATTTACAAATTGATTTAATTGATACTTCTCAAATATACAAAAATCTAACAATGGATAATGCTCCTTCATTATCTTTACTAATTCATTAGCTAATTCAGAATATTCATGAATGTATACACGTTTTTCATTTTGCGGCAAACAATATAAGTTTCTACCACAACGAACAATCTCGCCTTTTTTTCAACATTGACATAATTTTCTTATTAAAAGAAGCATCACTTATCAAATAGCCACTATCATGAAAAGATTGCAACAAATCTTGCCTAGTAAAACTACTTTTATCTTTTAATCCACCTAAACAATTTAAATTATTCAAAGCGATACCTCCATTTTCCTAGTTCGGCAGTAATTATACAATACTGCCGAATTGATATCATTATTATATATTTCTTATTCCTAGTTCGGCAATATTTGATATTTTCTGCCGGACTAGGAAGGTTAAATTAAACAAAAAGACGCAACTTTAATTTGTCTTCAAAAGATTTTAAAGATAGTAATTCTTTAACTGACTCCCAATTTATATATTAAATGGTATTGGATTATTATAAAGACAGAAACCCTCAAAGAGTTAAAGAATTATTACCTGAATATATTAAATTAATACGATAAGAAAAACCTTTCTGTTATGACCAAATTTGATATTGAACTATTATGTTGTATTCAATATTATTAGATTAACAAGAAAGGTTTTTACTTTATGATTATATTCAATTTAGCTAGGTACAAGAATGAAGATAATGATAAAAATTATTTTATTCAATATTTTTAGATTTTAGATTTTTTTAAAGGAGGATAATATGAAAAAAAATATTAAGTGTAGTAGCACTTTCCTTGTTTCTCTTTGCATGTTCATCTGCAACCTCACTATCGACATATAAATTTAAAGATTTAACTATTGAGTATCCAAGTGATATAAGCATTGAGAAAAAAGTATTGTCTTCAGATGACGTCGATTTAAGAGGTGATAATTATCTAATAAAGATTCAAAGATTTTATAATGGTGATAATCAATCTTTTCATGATTTGAGAAAATGGTATGAGAGTACAGCAGCTTTTGAAGATGGATGTACTTTACTTATAAATGATGAGAAACATGCTATTTATCAATATGATGATTATGGACTAGCTTGTATCTATATGGGTAGTGATAATTCTTATTATTCTTTAATAGCCCAAGGTGAAAAGGATGCTCTTAAAGACAATTACGATTGGATCTTAAAATCATTTAAGAACATTAAAGTATCATAAGTTTAATCAATTAACTTAGCTTTTCTAATAATACCGCTAAAAGAAAGGCTCGCCAAAATAACCTGAGGGTTTGACAAAAATATTGAGGCTAATGTTTAGAGTCTCAACTTAAGAAATGTAAAAGGTGATTTAGGTATATATGGTATCTATATTCCTATTCACCCTTTTATTATGATTTGGTCACAAAATGATGCCTCATCTTTTCCTACTTCGGCAATAAACACGCTTTACTGCTGAAGTGATATTCATTTTTAATTTTCGCCAACTAAAAAGCCACTTCATCAATAATCAGAAATGGCTCATTTGGAGTAAAGGCTTTAATCATCAAGTAAAGAAGCTCTCATTTGCTTTAGATCTTCATAAGTATCTAATTCTATATCTCCATTTTATAATCTTCTACTTCTTTTAATGACTCTAATAATTTTTCACTAGGTTTTTCGTTGCCCTTATATTTCATAAAATCTCTTACAACTTTCTTTAACAACTTTAAATTAGTACAACCATATAAATCACAAAGTATGTTTAAATCATCAAAATTTAATTCTTTAAACTTATCTTCATCTATTCTTAAATCATCAAATAATAGGTTATACATTTCCTTCTTATTCTTAACTGACTTAATTGTATAAAGCTTGTCACATATTGCCTTCTCAGGACAGGCAAGCAAATATGTATAATCACCTTCTTCCTTAATATTGATACCATAAGGATAAACCTTAGATGGAACATCTCTATAAGTAAAGGTACCAAGCTTGTTTATATATTGTTTCTTCTTTTTCTTATTAAAAGTCGCACTGGTATAAGTATAAACCATTTCAGGAATTAAACCATAATAAGACAAGGCATAATCAAATGATAAATAAGATGGCGAATAAATGGTATCCGCAACCAAATGACCTGGTGTATTAACATTTGTTTCATACAAGTTCTTTGTAAGCCTAACAATCTCACCACCATCACTCATTCTCTTAATCTTATTATCAGGATTCTTATAATCACTCAATGATTCCTTTAACATTTGATATGTAACTATCACAATTTCATTTTTTAATAACCAAGTTATAGTTACTATCATAATAAAGACCTAGCTCTCTACAAATTTTGTCATTCACCTTATCTAGATTCGCTTTATATTCAGCATACAAAGGTGATAAAGCTATCATATTAGGAATCAATATATCGTTGTATCCTTTATTCTGAAATTCTTTTTGTAGCTTTCTTTGTGCTACAAAGGCAGGGTGATATTTTAGTATTCCTGATTTAATTTTGACACCTTGCAACGTCATTTCTTTTAGCCTATTATATTCACTTTCGCTCATATCACGATAATAAGCTATCATTTCATCTGCGGTTCTTATTTCCTTACTCACACCACTATTAATTTTCATACCCATTCTCATAATAAGAGGTATTTTTAATGTTGTTTCATCACAATACGTCAAAATGTTTCGCAAAGCCTGTTTCTGTTCAGTAGTTTCTAATCTTATATTAAGAAATGGTTTAAAATGACTCTTTAAATAATCGCCCCATTCTTTATCAGGCAACAAAGACTCTATCGCATCCTCAACACTCTGATAATCTAACATTTCATCTATTTTATTTACATCATTATCTTCTATAAATTGTTTTAAAGCATTGAGTTCATGGTCTTGTAAGATTTTATCTTGCATCTTTTCGTTATAAATACGAACAAGAACATCTTTATCATTTTTTTCTAAGAGACTTTTTATATCTTTAACGCTAACTCCTAATTTTCTATAAACTGAAATTCTTTTTAAAGTATCAACATCATTTACGGAATAATCACGATAACCATTATTACTTTTGTTTACTGATAACAAGCCTTTCTCTTCATAATACTTAATGGCGCGCTTAGTCATTCCTACTTCATTTGCTATTTCATTTAATAACATGTGTCTACCTCACCTTTCTTGATGACAGTATAAGCGCATACGCCACGTATAGGTCAACGGTTATTCTAAATTAAAAGACGCAACTTATTACAGCTACGCCCTTAATCAAACTAAAATTAATACAACTTTGCACCAGCAGGAATCTTGTTATCTAACATTAACAAGTTAAGACCTTCACGGCCATCTTCCTCATGTACTGCAGAAATTAACATACCCTCAGAATCAATACCCATCATCTTTCTTGGTGGCAAGTTAACAATCGCAACAGCAGTCTTACCAACTAACTCTTCTGGTTCATAATAATCATGAATTCCACTTAAGATAACACGATCTTTTCTTTCACCATCATCCAAAGTGAACTTAAGAAGCTTCTTAGACTTTTCAACAGCCTCACAAGCTAAGATCTTAACAACACGGAAATCTGACTTAGCAAATGTATCAAAATCAACCATCTCAGTGAAAATTGGTTCAATCTTTACATTAGAGAAATCAACCTTTTCACCATCTGCAGTTGTCTTAACAGGAGCTACCTTAGCAGCCTTATTGCCATTCAATTGCTTCATTGTCGGGAACAAGATAACATCTCTAATAGACTCAGACTCAGTAAATAACATTACCATTCTATCGATACCATAACCGATACCGCCTGCAGGTGGCATACCATATTCTAGAGCCTCAACGAAATCCATATCGATATCACTAGCTTCATCATCACCTAATTGCTTAGCCTTTAATTGTTCCTCAAAACGCTTTAATTGATCAATTGGATCATTTAACTCAGTATAAGCATTTGCACACTCATGACCTGAAATGAACAATTCGAAACGATCAACGAAACGAGGATCTTCTTCATTAGCTCTTGTTAATGGTGAAATCTCAATTGGATGACCATATAAGAAAGTAGGTTGAATCAAAGTTTCCTCTACATACTTCTCGAAGAAAGCATTGATAATATGACCTGTTGTAAAGTGATTCTCAACCTCAATACCGTGTTCCTTAGCTAAAGTACAAGCTTCCTCAAAAGACATTTGTTGCTTAAAGTCGATACCAGTCTTTTCCTTAATTGCATCAGTCATTGAAACTCTCTTCCAATCACCATCTAAACTGATCTCATGACCTAAATACTTGAAAGTTCTCTTATGACAAACATTATCAGCAATATACTTATACATGCTCTCAGTAATTTCCATCATACCCTCAAGATTAGAATATGCTTCATATAATTCCATCAAAGTAAACTCAGGATTATGCTGAGGATCCATACCTTCATTTCTAAAAGTTCTACCAATTTCATAAACCTTTTCCATACCACCAACAAGTAATCTCTTTAAATCTAATTCAAGAGCGACTCTTAAATACATATCAATATCTTGAGCATTATGGTGAGTAACAAATGGTCTAGCACTAGCACCTGTCAACAATGAAGTTAAAACTGGTGTCTCAACTTCCACGAAATCCCTAGAAGCTAAGAAAGATCTGATCGCATTTAATACTTGAGGACGCATAAACGCAACTCTTTTTGAATCCTCATTCATAATCAAGTCTAAGTATCTTCTTCTATATCTTTCTTCAATATCTGTTAAACCATGGAACTTCTCAGGGAAAGGATTAAGTGCCTTAGTCAAATGTGTATACTTTAAAACATAAACTGACAACTCACCTTGAGGATTTTGTTCAGTTGGATTAGTGCGATATACTTTGCCTTCAATACCTACGATATCACCAACATCACTTGCCTTAACTAATTCATAAGGCTCCTCACCTAAATCATTCTTATTAATAACAAGTTGAATCAAACCATAACGATCTTGAACATGCATGAAACACATCTTGCCCATTCTTCTCTTTGACATGATTCTACCAGCGATAGAAACCTCTACCTTCTTCTCTTCTAATTCTTCTTTAGAACATGCACCATAAGTTTCCTTGATGCTCTTACTGTTTGCAGTTCTTGTGTAGGCATTACCAAATGGATTAATGCCCTTCGCAACTAAATCATCTAACTTTTTTCTTCTTGCCAATTGTTGGTCGTTAAACTTTCTTTCCATCTTTTCTCCTTTTCCAAAATAAAAAAGGTAGCCCAAGGGCGCTAAAATGCGCGGTACCACCTTTGTTTGTATCTTTCATGCTTTTAACGCAAGCCTACGATTTGCTCCAAGTCCTTTTTCACATGCTGTCCCTAAGATCTTACACCAACCGACCCCTCTCTTTAAGAAACTACACAAGCTACTCTTCTCTTCAACGCAATTAACACTTGTATTCTAGCATAAAAGATATAAAAAAACGCTAATAGTTCTATAATAAAGATGAAAGGAAGGTAAAAAGTATGTGTACAGCCGCTTCATTTAAGGGTTTCTTTGGACGTAACCTCGACTTTGACTTCTCATATGGCCCGTTTTTAGACTTTCTCACCATAAATCTTTAGAAGCAGTATGCTAACTGAAATCTCTAAAGTATAGATAAAATCTATACTTTTTTAATGTTTTTAACTATTTGACAAAATTTTTTTATGGTATAATAAATATGGTGAGAATGGTGAGTACTATTGTAAGGAGAATTTTATGGCTTATTTTTTAAAGAAATGCACTAAAAATGATAAGTGTTATTTATCAATTGTTAATAGCTTTTATGATGGGCAAAGAGGACACACAGTACATGAAACATATAAATCATATGGTACTGGTGAATCATTAATTAAAGATGGCATTGAAGATCCTGTCAAATATCTAGAAGAAGAAGTAAATAGACTTAATTATGAGAAAAATCAAAGTAACGTCATTGAGATATCAGAAACTGCTCCATTTAAGTTTGCAGGTCATTTCTATATTAAGGCAATCTTAGAAAAATTAGATATTAAGCCAATTATTGATGTTTATAAGTTAGTGACTAATTTTCAATTTGATCTATATGATGTATTATGTTCTCTTGTCTATTCAAGATGTATCAAGCCATGTAGTAAATATAAGACCTTTATAGAAGTAATCCCCTATTTAGAGAAAGAGTACTCATTTTCATATGATCAGCTTTTAGCTGGCGTTACTTATTTTGGAAAAAACTATGAACGTATTGTTGAGATCTTTACAAAACAAGTTAAAGAAAAATATACACTTAATACAAGTGCTAGTTATTTTGACTGTACCAACTTCTATTTTGAAATAGATAAAGAAGATGAATTTAGAATGAAAGGACCAAGTAAGGAAAATAGAAAAGAACCATTATTAGGAATGGGTTTATTACTAGATGGTAATCAAATTCCTATAGGTTTAAAGCTTTTTCCTGGTAATCAATCAGAAAAACCAAAGATTAGAGAAACTATTAAAGATTTAAAAGAACAAAATGAAATAAAAGGAAAAGTAATACAAGTAGCTGATAAAGGATTAAACTGTGCCTTTAATATTTTTGAAGCTAGAACCAATAAAGATGGATATATCTTTTCTAAATCATGTAAGACCCTTCCTGAAAAAGAGAAGACATGGATCTTTTTAGATAATGACTATGAAACTATAAAAGATTCAAGTGGTGAAGTCCTATATAAAATAAAAGAATGTATTGACTACTTTCCTTATTCGTTTATAGATGAAGAAGGAAAAAGAATCAGCTTTGAAGTAAAAGAAAAAAGAGTGGTTACATATAACCCATCTTTGGCAAGGAAACAAAGATTAGAAATAGAGAAGCTAGAAAACAAAGCTTATGAACTTTGTGCATCAAAGGCAAAAAAAGATGAATATGGTGAATGTTCTAAGTATGTAAACTTTAAAGGTAAAGATGGCTCTAAGGCAACAACTGAAATCAATCAGAAAAAGATTGATGAAGATAAAAAAATTTGTGGTTACAATCTGCTTATAACATCAGAGACTAAAATGAAAAAAGAAGAAGTCTATAAGACTTATCATAACCTATGGAGAATAGAAGAAACTTTTAGAATACTAAAATCAGAATTAGATGCTCGCCCTGCCTTTATGAAAACCGAGGATTCTTTACATGGTCATTTCTTAATGTGTTACTTATCTGTACTTTTAACAAGATTACTTCAAATATATGAATTACAAGATGAAGATTCTGCTCAAGATATATTCAACTTCATTAGAGAATTCAAACTAGTTAAGATAGGTAACAAGTATATTAACATGGCAACAAAAAAAGACTTCATCGTTAAGCTAAAGGAACTTACAAAATTACCACTAACAAATGCGATGATGTCTCAAAGTCAATATGAAAAGATAATGAATTATAGACTATAAATTATCTTTTTCTCACCATATTTTACGGAAAAGTTCTAAAAACAGGTTGTATTCTAGCATAAAAGATATAAAAAAACGCTAATAGTTCTATAATAAAGATGAAAGGAAGGTAAAAAGTATGTGTACAGCCGCTTCATTTAAGGGTTTCTTTGGACGTAACCTCGACTTTGACTTCTCATATGGCCAAGAAATCGTTATCACGCCAAGAAACTATTCTTTCTCATTTAAACACGAAGAAAGAATTGATAAACACCCTGCCATCATTGGTGCAGGCATTATCCAAGAAGGCTACCCTCTATATTTTGATGCCATCAATGAACATGGTCTAGGTATGGCAGGCTTAAACTTTGTTGGTAATTGTGTTTATAGAGACGTAGACGATACTAAGATAAATATCGCCCAATTTGAACTAATCCCATATGTGTTATCTAAATGTAAAACATTAGAAGAAGCTAAGGAATTATTTAAAAACATTAACTTATCTAAAGATTCTATCAACGACAAATATCCACCAACTCAGATGCATTGGTACGTGAGTGATGGCTACAAATCTATTGTTGTTGAGTCTGTTAAAGATGGTGTAAAAGTTTATGATGATCCAGTTAATGTCTTAACTAACAACCCACCATTTGAACTACAAATGTTCAACCTAAACAATTACCAACACTTATCATCAGCAGATCCTGTTAATAACTTTGAAGGTGTTGAATTAACAAAATACTCTAGAGGAATGGGAGGACTTGGCCTACCAGGTGACTTATCTAGCATGTCTCGTTTTGTCAAAGTTGCCTTTACTAATCACTTCTCATTATCAGACAATGGTCTAAACCAACTTTTCCACATTCTACATAGTGTTGAACAACAAAATGGTTGTTGCAAAGTTAAGGAAGCTTATGAATACACCATCTACACATCAGCATGTGACTTGGCTAAAGGTATTTATTACTACACTACCTACAACAATCATCAAATTTCTGGTGTTGATATGCACAAGGAGAACTTGGATTCAAGTGATCTAATCACTTATCCAATGTTAGAAGAAGAACATATTAATATGCAAAACTAAGGACACTCACGTCCTTAGTTTTTAATAATTGGTCCCTTTAATGGATGAGGCACATATAATTCTTCTAAATAAGCTACTTCCTCATCATTTAATTCAATATCTAATGCATTAATCGCATCATCAATATATTTAGTCTTACTAGCACCTAT
Organism: uncultured Solobacterium sp.; assembly: GCA_900546285.1. Lineage (GTDB taxonomy): Bacteria > Bacillota_I > Bacilli_A > Erysipelotrichales > Erysipelotrichaceae > Colivicinus. Next base: position 13,058 of record URCJ01000024.1, read on the forward strand.
AATAGGTGAAGCAACACCTTTTTTATATAGCCAAGACAAAGCAACCTTACTCATCTTGATATTTCTTTTCTTTGCCAACTCGGCAACTCTTTCAACAATCAACTTATCAACATCTTCAGATGCGCCATATCTTCTTTTCGCAACATCATCGCTAAGACTACGAATACTATCGCTATCCCAATTAATTCTTGTTAAATGACCTGCAGCTAAAGGAGAATAAGGAATAAGTGAAACATCTAATTCCTTACACAATGGAATCATCTCCCTTTCTTCCTCACGATAAAGAAGATTATAATGATTCTCCATCACCTCAAATCTTGCATAGCCCTTTTCTTTAGCTAAATTTTGATACATTAACATTTGATAAGCAAGGATACTACTAGAACCCAAAGACCTCACCTTACCTGCTTTAACCAAATCATTTAAAGCTTCCATTGTTTCCTCAATTGGAACATTATAATCAAAACGATGTATCAAATATAGATCAAGGTAATCGGTACCTAATCTCAATAAACTTTGATCAATTTCTCTTTTAATAGCTTCTTTAGATAAACCGCCTTCATTGAAAAATACCTTAGAAGCAATAACTACATCCTCTCTTCTGATGCCAAGATCTTTTATAGCCTTACCCAAATATTCTTCACTAGTACCATTAGAATATTGATTAGCTGTATCAAAGAAATTAATACCCTTGTCATATGCATAAGCAACAATTTCCTTAGTATCCTTTGTGCCTAGTGACCATTTATACATCGAATCATCACCAAAGCCCATGCAACCTAAACATATCTTTGATACTTCTATATCAGTTTTACCAAGTTTTGTATATTGCATATTACTTCATATATTCGTCTAAATATGAATCGACATAGGCATTACGCTTAACCTTTGGATTATCATAAATCTTACCTCTAGCGATAACCATATCAACTTTTCTTAAGTTATTTAAATCATCTAGTGGATTATTCTTACAAACAATCAAATCAGCATACTTGCCTTTTTCAATAGAACCGGTTTCCTTATCAATACCAGCTAGCTTTGCGTTTACAAGTGTTGCGGTATGTAAAGCTTGAGTGTTTGTTGCACCAACATATTTATGGAAATATACAAGTTCTCTATAGAAATCATATTGAGCAATCCAAGGACAGCCAACATCATTACCTAGGCCTACTGGAATATTATTCTTAAGACATGTCTTAGCACCTTCAATAAAGCCATTTAATACAAGCTCACCATTGAACTTTTCAACATCACTTGTATGTGAAACACTTTGATCAAACAGAGCATATGGAATACCAGGTGATACAGTACAAATCATAAACGCATTGTGTTTCTTAAATAGTTCAATACACTCATCATCCATTACAGAACCATGTTCAATTGAATCAACGCCATTCTCTAGGGCAATCTTTACGCCTTCTTGACTTTCAACATGAGCAGATACAATAAAGCCATACTCATGAGCCTTGTCACAACATGCTTTAATAATCTCAGGACTCATTTTCATTTGACCAGGAACACCCTTTTCCTTGGCATCCATAACACCACCTGTAATCATTAATTTGATTAAGTTAACTTTTTCGCCCTTTAACTTTTCTATTTGAGCAATGGCTTCTTCAGTACTTCGACATGCAACAGCTACCGAACCTGCCATATGTCCTCCTGGTACTGAAATAGCTTCATTGCTGGCGAGAATTCTTGGTCCATCAATTAAGCCTTTATTTATCTTATCTCTTGTCTTTGTATCTAAATCTCTTAAACCACCAACTGTTCTAATAGTTGTTACACCAGACATTAATTCAATCTTGGCATAAGTTTCAACAAGCTTTTCAGCTGCAAATCTACCAATTGGTGTCGCAAAGACTCTCTTCACTAATTTCTCGTTGTCTCTTTGTTTCTTTTGAGGCTTTCCATTGCCTGCTAGGTGTACATGCATATTAATTAAGCCAGGCATGATATATTTGCCACTTAAATCGATTTCTGAGTATCCTACAGGGCTTTTACCGTCAGTGATGATGTCTTCTATTTCTCCATCATTCACAAGAATATCAGCCTTATATGGCTTCATATCCTTAGTACCATCTAAGATGATTCCATTTTTTAATACATATTTATTCATAACACTAACCTCTTGTTTACATTCTATACCTGTCTAAAGAAGATAGGTGATTAAAAAATTAATTAGAACCTCTAATCATTATCCTATTAAGTTCACAACAAGTCACATATGTGGTTGCAAACCCATGAATGTGTGAAAAGGCAGTGTGTATATGCAAATGGTGCTTGAAACAGGATAAGAACCTGTTTATCACTATGGTTAAACAGCTAGACGCTCTTAAGAGTAGACTAAGGTGCTATTCGGGCATACCAATAGCAACTATCTTGAGGATAAGAGGTAATTTTGGTGAATTTTTTTAAATTTTTTTAAAAAAATGTTGCTATTGGTATGAAGCTATGCTAATATAAATAGGCAAACACGAGTGCCCGAATAGCTCAGTCGGTAGAGCGTCCGGCTGTTAACCGGTAGGTCACAGGTTCGAGTCCTGTTTCGGGCGCCATTTGTATTGGTAGGTTGGTGAAGCGGCTTAACACACTGCCCTTTCACGGCAGCATTCACGGGTTCGAATCCCGTACCTATCACCATATTTGATTCTCTAGCTCAGTTGGTAGAGCATCTGACTCTTAATCAGAGGGTCCAGGGTTCGAATCCCTGGAGAATCACCATTTAGTTCTAAACACTCCATTAAGGAGTGTTTTTTTCATTTGAGTAACAGGGATTCAACCCTAGTCCCTCATTAAGAGTATTTTTATTCAAAGAATAAAAATAGATGTTTAGGTACGGGATTAGAACCCTAAACCATGGTAAAACATCTAAAAAATCAATTTTTTTTAAATATTTTTTCAAATTGGGGTAGGAATTTTCAAGTTTCACAGCAATAAAGAAGTATAAAGGATGGAAAATACATGTACAGAACTTATATACTTCGTTTAAAGCCAAATAAAACGCAAACAAAATTATTAGACAAAACAATTTCTTGTGTACAGAAATTTGATGATATTTACTTTGCACAAATAAAAGATACAAAGATCAAATCACATAGAGAGATGCTTAGCATTGCTAGAAACACCGATGAAGATCTAAAATCTATTAATGATAATATTCTATTTTGTGAAATAGACATCTTAAAAGATGTTAAAAATAAGAAAAATTTTTTCAGCAAGTTTCAATTCAAAACTAATTTATGTAAATATGCTAGTTCAATCGATGAAGTGATCTTTAATGATTCAATTAATATACCATCAATCGGAACTATAAAACTTTTCAATAAACGTGATTATGATCAAGTAGAACAATTTAAGAGTATTATCGTATATAGAACAATTGATGACAAATACTTTGTAAATATTTTGTTCAAGAAAAAGGAAAACAAAATTACCAAAGAATTAGATCCTAATAATTCAATCGGCCTAGACTATTCTTCTCCTAATTTTTACGTAGATAGTAACGGTGAAACTCCAGATAAACCAGTCATCATCAAAAAATATGACAAACAGATTATGAAGCTACAAAGCAAACTTAAAGAATCTGAAGATGATGAAAAGCTTCACCATAAATTTTCCATTGAATACGCTAATTTATATAATGATATTAAAAATGAAAGAAAAGATTTTATACATAAGACATCTACCAAATTAGCTAATCAATATGATTATGTCTTTGTAGAAAATATAAATCTTGCAAAAATTGCAACTCATAGAAATCTTGGTAAAGCAACAAACGACAATGCATACGGCAAATTTTTAAAAGTATTAGACTACAAAATGAATGATAGAGGTAAGAAATTAATTAGAATTGACAAATTCTATCCATCATCTCAAATATGCAATAACTGTGGATACACATATCAAGATTTAACACTAAAACAAAGAAAATGGATATGCCCTGAGTGCGGCGTTCTACTCGATAGAGACATCAATGCTGCAATCAACATTAGAAACAGAGGCATACAATTAGTTAATAAACGCACCGCTGGACAATCGGCTAGCTACTTTGCTTAAAGTTTACGCTTGTAAACATGTCACGATGATTACGCGTTGGATAACCGATTTGCAGGAGTCGTACAAAAACCTGCATAAAGTTAAGATACTTAACATATCACGGGTTCGAACTGAAAAAGTAAGCCTCAATCGTAGAGGTCAATATAAATCCACAATAAAAGCTCTCAGTTATAAGAGAGCCTTTATTAATTTGCTTAGATATTAATCATCACTGTTTTTCATCTTACCAAAGATTTGAAGTAATCTTAAGAATAAGTTAATGAAATCAAGATATAGTTGGAACGCTCCATAAATCATAAGTGCATCATTGATAGAAGCATCCTGTAAACCGACGTTGTATAAGTTTCTTAACTTTTGCATATCATAGGCAATCAAGAACAAGAATAAGATAATACCAAGATAATTTACAACCCATTGAACCATTTGGCTTCTAAAGAAAATTACATTCACAATAGAAACAATGATAATAGCCAACAAGCCTGGTACGATAATGCCTGAGAACTTTGATAAATCTACATTTGTGTTATTACCAATTAAAGATAAAACCACAAACATACCACAAGTAACCAAGAAAGTTACCCACACAGAAGTCTCAGTATAGGCATATAGAACCATAGACAAACTGATACCAGTTAATACTGAGTACAAGATATAACAAGTCCAAGCTGAAGATTTTGACATCTTTGTAAGTCTAGCCGCAAAGACAATTGCAATCACAAACTCACCAATCATAGCCATTAGAGAAACTGTCGCAAAAGCAGCGCCGTAACGTGTAAGAAGTGCTTCCATAAAGAACTCACTAATCACAAAACTAATAACAGCTGTAATACCTAAACCAACACTAACAGTTAAGAACACTTTTCTTAAATATTCACTAAATGTTAGCCCATTATTTGAATAAACATTTGTATATTCGTACATTTTTGTACCTCCTTTAACAATTAAAATTTAACACTATTAATAATTGTATTAACGTCATCTTCACTCACATTCATCAAACCAATTTGAAGATATGTGCTACCATTATGGAAAATGCAAATATCAAAAGTTCCGCTTTCATCCTCTGTATGAACATTGTAGCCAGTATTACCATTAACAGTAATCTCACTTAATTCATAATAATTCTTCAAGGCATCAACAGTAGTTGCGAAATCCTCTTCACTCATTTCAGCTCCTAGAACTTGACCAACTAAAGTAAGCTTATTATCTTCATTCTTGAATAATTGCCCTACTTCAGTATAAGCCCAATCCTTTGGTAACTTAATTTCACCATCTACCTCTGCAAAGTATGTTGGATAAATAGAACTCAACTTATAAGTATTATCCTTCTTAACATTTGTAAACACTAGAACCAATAAAATTGCAATTGCTACAAGTGCAGCTACTACATATACCGTATTCTTCTTAGCAAGAGCCTTTTTATCAACTTCAACCTTATTATCTTCACTTACAGTCTCAACAGTTTCATCAACAGCAGTTGTTTCTTCCTTATTTTCTTCAGCTTCTTTTATATCTTTTTCTTCCATTTAAACCTCATTTCTTATTCTTTAATACAACATCGAATCAAGGCACATATGCCTTGAGATAATATTTTACCATTTAATTAATCATTAATGTATGTTACGATAAATCCATTGAGGGAGTAGCAAGCCCCACACTTGGCTGTATATCAACATTCTGGTTTAAACCTGGTATACATTAAATTGCGAGACTCATGTATATTTTGTTATACATGGGAATTAGTCTTGTGTATAACGCACAAGTTTTTTTATGGAGTAAAGTATGAATTTCTTATTTTTCACAAACGCAATTCTTTTAGGAATAGGACTAGCAATGGATGCCTTCTCCGTATCACTCGCAAACGGACTAAATGAATCGCATATGGGCAAGAAAAGACAATTTCAGATTGCCGGTTGTTTCTCAATCTTTCAAACCATCATGCCCCTTATCGGCTGGTTCTGCGTTCATACCCTGGTAGACACCTTCACAGTCTTTCAAAAGTTTATTCCTTATATTGCCCTAATTCTTCTATTATTTATCGGTAGCAACATGATTCTAGAAAGTTTTAAAAAAGATGATGACAAAGAAGATAATAACGAAAGTCTATCATTATATGGTCTAATCATCCAAGGTATAGCTACATCAATCGATGCCCTATCAGTTGGTTTTACTATCGCTAACTTCACATTTCCTTTAGCCCTAATAGAATCTATAATCATTGGCATCGTTACTTTCTTTATTTGCATGTTTGGATTAATACTTGGCAAAAAGTTTGGATTAAAATTAGCTAATAAAGCTAACATCTTAGGTGGTTCTATTCTTATCTTTATTGGCCTAGAAATCTTTATAAAAAGTCTACTATAATCACTCATAGTAGACTTCAATTCGATCAACCTTATCAATATTATCACTTAAGATATCACCATATAATACAACATAATTATCGTGTTTTTTAATTCGCTTACCAATCACACAAGCATGGCCATTTTTTTCGATATACTCACCCGAGAAAGCGCTACATGTATCCTTTATACTGTTTAATTCATAATCATTTAAATAAACAGGACCATCAACATCATTTAGATATAAGACTACCTTACCAAGCACTGTCTTCTTCTTTAATTCAGACATCCCATATTCAATTGGTAATGTTTCATCAACAGTCTCATCAAAACCAACAACCAATTCTTGGCCATTAAACTTCAAAGAATAGAACTCTTCCTTTTTAGCAGCACAGCCAAATAATAATATTAAAACAAGTAATAATGTTACAATCTTCTTCATAATCAATTACTATGATGAATCTTATTAGCCTCAAAGAAAGCATCATCTGACTTCTTAGGATGGCCAATAGTTCTTCTTAAAAAACCAATCACTGGATGAAACTTTGGATTAATCATACCTGTAAGCTCAATAAACATCCAAGCGATACAACACAATATAAACAACATAATCAAACCAGCAGTTTGATGGAAATACATAATAATAGCATCACAGCCAAATAAGAAACTTACAAGATACAACAACAAAACAGTATTTCTATGAGACAAGCCAATCTTATACATCAAAACATGATGTAAATGCGATCTATCAGCCTCAGAAATCTTTTGACCCTTAAGTTTTCTTCTAATAATTGCCAAAGAAGTATCCGCAAGTGGTACAAACAAAATAATAAGTGGGAACACAAGAGATACGAAAGCAGTTGACTTAAAGCCTAATAAAGACAAACAAGCAATCATATAGCCCATAAACAAAGCACCACAGTCACCGACAAAGATGCTAGCTGGATGGAAATTATAAGGCAAGACACCCGCAATCGAACCAACCATAATAAGCGCAACAATTGCCGCATCAATTCTTCTCATTTGATAAGCGATAAAACCAATTACACACAAAACGATAATAGAAATACCACTAGATAAACCATCTAAACCATCAATTAAATTAATCGCATTAGTAACACCAACAATCCATACAAAAGAAATCAAATAATAAATTGGCCCAATATTAATAGTAATAAAAGGTAAATTAATTTCATTCATCTGAATATTACCAACAATTATGACATAAAGTGCTGCCGCAATTTGAAACATCAACTTAACGATTGGTTTAAGATCAAACATATCATCAATCAAACCACCAAGAAAAACAATACAGCCACCTACAAGAATCGCATTAAAAGTACTATCAGGGTGAACAAAAATTGCCATTGTGATGACAAAGGCGCAATACATCGCAAGCCCACCTATTCTAACAATCTTGCCATGGTGAACTGTACGCTTATTCTCTATAGCATATGTCTTTGTTGCCAAACCAATCTTCTTTGCGATAGGTGTTAACGCAAAAGATATGATAAACGCAACAAGCACATATGGAAGTGCAACCGACAAAGTATAATACATACTTAGTAAGATTATACCATCTCTTAATTAAAATAATAAATGATAGACATTAAAAACGAGCCTACCAAATATGCCAACGCAAACGCAATCGCAAAATACAAAATCCAACCTTGAGCCACTTTACCTTGTTTAATAAAGCGATTATAGTCAAAAGAACTCATTCCAAATAGCACCATGATAAAACATATTATGTAAATTAAAACTCTTAAATAAAATCTATACATCCAAATCTCCAATCGCTTCAATAGCGCTTGATTTGCCCTTAATCAAAGAACCTCTTTGTTTATCCAAACCAAATAACCTGTATGCATTCAAACTAGACATCATCAACAATTCATTGAAATTAGCACCAAGCTTATACATTTTCCTAATGCCTTCTTCAATATTACCAATCAAGATAATTCGATCTTTTCGTTTAAGACGATAAACCACACTCAAGATAGTCTCATCAAGAGAAGAATCAAGTTCAACATAACGATCATCATTAAACGCTCCATTAACCAAACCAAATCTATCAACACTAAAACCTGTCATATTATTAAACAAGTCATAGTAACCATCATATTCAATATGAACTTCATCCATGTATGCCTTACTATTACCTAACATTATCTTTTTATCTGTCTTAATATTATCTAAAGGATCAACAACCACTTGATATTTATCCAATATTCCCAAATCCAAAAACTTAGGAAATACCAACGCACCCTTTAAATCAACTACAACAACATCATCCATTTCAACATATTGCGGATACACCTCAAGAATATGTTTATCATCAACCAAAAGACTACCGTCTAAAAATTGACGGTAGTCATCGATTATTAAATGTCCATGAATTAAAAGCGTCTTCATTAAGACAAGGCCTCAATTACCTTAGGCAACAACTGTTTCTTTCTAGAAACAAGTTTACTGATTAACTTATCCTCATCATAATCATTAAAGATTAAAGTCATACAATCACTCTTATCACCCGCATACAACAAATAAGAACCAGAGCCATAGTTATCAGTCATCATACACAACATCAAATCCAAACCAGCAGACTTACAATTATCCGCTAAAGCCCCCTTAATTGACTCTTTAACAGCTGCATATTCCTCTTTATTCTTACAAGTAGCTTGAGCAATACCAACCTTATAACCATTGATATCGAATTCCTTATAATCTTCATGCAAGATATCAATACTCTTTCTATTCAACAAAGAATCACCATGCTTAACGATAGCCTCATATAATTCATCAGTATTAACATCCGCAATATATTCAAGAATATGAGCAGTCTTAATATCAACATCTGTAGTAGTTGGACTTGTAAAATTCATTGTATCTGCCAAAATAGCACTCAACAACAAACCAGCCATATTCCTAGTAAGTTCAATCTTAGCATCAATATACTTATTTGCCACAATCGTAGCCGTAGCCCCAACAACCTGAGTAGTGATATTAATAGGGGTATTAGTCACCAAATCACCCAAACGGTGATGGTCAACAACTTCAATAACCTCGCCAAACTCAATATCTTCAATAGATTGCTTAGTCTCATTATGATCCACAAGAATCAATTGCTTCTTATTATAATTATTCAAGTGATATCTACTTATTGAACCAACAACACAGCCGTTTTCGTCCAAGATAGGATAAGAACGATATCTTGTCTTAGAAATCTTATTCAAACAAGCATCAACAGTCTCATTATGATTAACAGTAACCACCTTATTAGCCTTAACCATCACACACTCAATAGAAGGTGCCTGATAAATTAACTTAGAAATCTTCAAGGCATCTAAATCGGTCTTAATGACATTGACATTAGCATCCTCAAACAACTTCAAATATTCTTCACTCTCAAAAATATCAAAATGACCAATGATAATAATCAAACCAACCTGAGCCTTTAAAGCTTGCTTAACTGCTCTTTCACTTGCGGTAATGACAATATCACCCTCATGTACTTCCTTATCAGAAGTAGGAGCCATTTCCACATTACCACTAACCTTAAAATAATCAGCCTTGTAATAAACAGTGCCCTTTAAAGTCTTCATAATATTATCAAAAGTTACTGTCTTCATTACCTTAGCCAAATAACGACTATTCGCAGTCCACAACTCGTTCAAATTACTCAAAGAAACAACACCCTCTAAACGATTATTCTTTGTCACAAAAACAGTCTTAGATGCCGTTTTAATAAGCTTATTTAAAGCTTCTCTGATTGTAATGTCCTTAGAAACAACTACAGCCTGATCATATTCAATTTCTCTAATTGTGCATTTAGCTGTATATAGATGCAAAGGATCTTCAAATTCGAAGCGCTCTAAAAGATACTCCGTATCGCTTCTTACGGGACCAACTCTACCCGCTACCACATTGTAGCCTTGTTTCCTCTTGAACTCCGCATACGCAATACTAGAAACAATTGAGTCAGTATCTGGATTCTTGTGTCCTGTCACATAAATTGGGTTTTTCATTGAATTACTTCTCTAATCTCCTTTTCACTAATAGGCCCTTGTCTTAAGATTTTTATTTCCTCACCACTACAATCAACGATAGTACTAGAACTACTGCCACTAGCATCCCTTTTCACTATACCATCGATTCTACCATCAAGCTTCTTATACACTTCTTCCCACTTTAACTCCGATGGTTCATTAGAGATGTTAGCACTAGTTACTAAAAGTGGTTTTTCTACTTCCCTTAATAGACTCAACACGAAGTCATCATTAGGAATACGAATTCCAATAGTATCCATACCACTAGTAGCCAAATCGCTGATGCATGGTCTTTTCTTATAAATAATTGTAATAGCTCCCGGCATAAAAGCTTTCATAATCTTGTAAGCATCATCACTTACATATGCCACTTCCTTTATTATATCAACACTTTTGCACATCATAGGCAAAGCTTTTCTCGCTTCCCTATTCTTTGCATCATAAACCTTCTGTATTGCCTTAGGATTATCATAAACACAAGCCAAACCAAAAACAGTATCAGTGCCAAAAGCCACAATCTCACCATTTAAAAGATCATTCTTGATTCTTTCAATTTCATTAGTCTCATATAATTTCATTTTTCTTTCACCAAAAAGCTCAATAAATAAAATAAGGCCATACCAACCCCAACAATTATCCACAACACATAGTTGTTTGTCTTATAACCAATATAAAGACAAATAAGAATAATTGATACGATAGTAAAGCCTAAATTTATAAACCTGCCAATGTCTTTCACTCTTGTATTATACTACTATCCACCTTTAACCATGTTCCCTTATGATAATAAATAAGGAAAATGACATCAGTAACAACCCAAGAGATAGGATAACAATATAATGTTTCAATTACAGTAGTAGAAGGATATAAAATAATCCACAAAACTCTAAAACCACAAATAGTAATCGCCGTAATAATCATCGGCTTCAAAGACTCGCCACATGCTCTAATAGATGAAGACAAAATCTCGATTAAACAGAAAGTAACCCAATATGGAGCCAAGAACTTAAGCATATCCATGCCAATCCTGATTACCTCAGTATCACTTGTAAACATCTGATACAAGTAATTACCGCCAAAGTAACAAATAGACGCAATCATAATAGCTGTCACACAATACATCCAAATGGCAGTCCTAACAGCTTCCTTTAGACGTTTAATCTTGCCAGCACCATAACATTGTCCAACAATCGTGATAATTGCCACGCTATAAGCACCAGAAACCATCCAGAACAAGGCATCAATCTTACCAAAAGCCGTAAACGCCGCAATAGTATCGGTACCATAACCATTAACCTGAGCCTGAATAAATAAGTTAGAAATAGAATACAAAATAGATTGAATTCCAGTTGGTAAGCCAATAATGATAATATTTCTTAAGAAATCAGCCTCATACTTTAAATTCAAACGATAATGATAACAAGTACCCTTCTTAGACAAAGCCAAAAGTACCAAGACACAAGAGAATAATTGTGAAGCGATGGTTGCTAGTGCAGCACCATTAACGCCTAAGTTAAAAACACATACAAACAAGATGTCACAGACAATATTGATAAAACAAGACGCAACCAAGAAATATAAAGGTCTTCTTGAATCACCAACCGCCCTTAAAACACCAGAGCCAACGTTATAAATCATTGTTGGAACAAGACCCAACAAATAGATTCTCATATAAGAAACCGCCAAAGGCAAAATCTCAGGGGTAACATCCATCATCACTAAAAGTTGCCTGGCACTAACAATTCCGACAATCATCAAGATAAATCCTAGGGTAATACCTAGAAACATACCTGATTCTGTTCCCTTTTTTACTCCTTCCATGTCATTTTTACCATAGCTTTGTGCAATAACAACCGTTGCACCACCTGCCAAACCACTTATAAAATTAATCAGTAAATTTATTAAAGTACCTGTCGAACCACCAACAGCACCCAGGGCCACCTTACCAACATAATTACCAACCACAATCGCATCGACCGTGTTGTAAAGTTGTTGGAAAAACGTACCCAACATAATCGGGAAAAAGAACAACAATATCTGTTGCCACATTACCCCATTTAAAATATCAATCTCGCCAAATCTCTTACGCATAGCTCACATTGTAATACGAATATTTTCAATTGAAAACACCTAAATTAAATGTAATCGCTTTACTTTAAACTTGCCTTTATCAAGCCCACAAACAATGGATGCGGTTTGTTAGGACGAGACTTGAATTCAGGATGAAATTGAGCTCCTACATAATAATTATTAGTTGGATACTCAACACATTCAACTAATCTTCCATCAGGAGAAGTACCCGATAGAATCAAGCCATTAGACTCAAATTCCTCACGATATTGATTATTAAATTCATAACGATGTCTATGCCTTTCAACAATTTCATCTTTCTTATAAGTCTTATATAAGACACTATTTTTCTTTATCATACAAGGATAATTACCCAAACGTAAAGTACCACCCTTATCAATTTCATCACTTTGATTTGCCATAAAATTAATGATTTGATGCTTACTCTTAGGATCAAATTCTAAACTGTTGGCATCCTCATAGCCTAAAACATCCCTAGCAAATTCAATACACATCACTTGCATTCCAAGACATATGCCAAGCAAAGGCACATTATTCATACGGGCATATTTACAAGTCTTAATCATCCCTTCAATGCCTCTTTTACCAAAGCCACCAGGGACAATCAAACCATCAACATCTTTAAAACTGTCCTCATCAATCTTTTCTGAATTAATCCACTTAATATTTAATTTAGCACCACATGAATATGAAGCATGTTTTAAAGCCTCTACAACAGATAAATAGGCATCATGTAAAGCCACATACTTTCCAACTAAACCAATAGTCACTTCCTTAGTAGGATGATTTTGTTTATGAACCATCTTCTTCCACTTATCCAAATCAATCGGATATTCTTCACTATCCATACCTAATTCCTTTAATACCACAGAGGATAAATTATTTTTTTCTAAAGCCAAAGGTACTTCATAAATATTAGATAAAGTTAGATTCTCAATAACACAGTCTTCACTTACATTACAAAACATCGATACCTTCTCAATAATATGCTTATCCAACTTCATATCACTTCTAAGTACCACAATATTAGGTCTAATACCCAAGCTTTGAAGTTCCTTACAAGAATGCTGACAAGGCTTAGTCTTAAGTTCATCAGAACCACTTAAATAGATAATTGGAACTACATGAATAAAGATACAATTTTCACTACCTACTTCCACTAAAACTTGTCTTGCTGCCTCTAAAAATGGTGTTGATTCAATATCACCAACTGTACCACCTATTTCACTAATAACGATATCTGCATCAGTCTTAGAGCCTACCTTATAAATAAAACTCTTTATCTCATTAGTGATATGAGGAATAACCTGAACTGTGCTACCTAAATATTCACCCTTTCTTTCCTTGGCAATAACTGAAGAATAAATCTTACCAGTTGTAATATTAGAATACTTATTTAAGTCCTCATTAATAAAACGTTCATAGTGACCTAAGTCCAAATCAGTTTCAGCACCATCAGCTGTCACATAAACCTCACCATGCTGTAAAGGTGACATAGTACCTGGATCCACATTAATATAAGGATCCAACTTTTGAGCGGCTACCTTAAATCCCCTCTCTTTCAACAAACGACCAAGTGAGGCAGCAACCAAACCCTTGCCTAAACCTGATACAACGCCCCCTGTAACAAATATATATTTACTCATATTCCTTCCCTCCAATAAAAAATGGTGACTAAACCTTGTAATCTAACAAGTAGTCACCATATCACAGAACAAATATGGAATAAATTATAATACTATTTTAAAAACTTGAATCAACAAATTTTAAAAATTTTTAGCCTTCAAATTGTAGTTGATAAAGCTTATAGTAATAACCATGTTTATGTAGCAATTCTTGATGATTACCACGCTCTATAATCTCGCCATGTTGTAGGACAATAATCTGATCAGCATGTTGAATAGTTGATAATCTATGAGCTACAACCAACATCGTACCAATATTCTTCATCTTCTCCAAAGACGCTTGAATTAAGACTTCAGTCTCTGTATCAATATTAGCTGTTGCCTCATCTAGAATTAGAACCTGAGGCTTGTGGATAACAGTACGCGCAAATGACAATAATTGACGTTGACCCTGAGACAAGTTCTCACCCTTTTCAATAATCTCTTCATTAATTCCATTAGGAAGTTTATCAATAAAACTATTCGCATTTACATACTTGCAAGCTTCTTTGATATCTTCATCAGAAAATCTATCATCATGTAAAGTGATATTAGAAGCTATAGAACCCGAAAACAAGAACACATCTTGTAACATCTGCCCAATAGCTTTTCTAAGACTTGATATTTTAATCTTATTGATGTTGATACCATCGATTAAAATCTCACCTTTTTGTACCTCATAATTACGCACAATAAGTTGTAAGATAGTTGTCTTACCAGCACCCGTAGCACCCACAAAGGCACAAGTAGTCTTAGGTTCTATCTTGAAAGACACATCCTTTAAAATCCAATCTTCACCTTCATAGGCAAACCATACATTTTTGAATTCAATATGGCCCTTAAAATTATCAATTTCTAGAGCATCTTCACTATCTAAGACATCGGGTTTTACATCCAATAAGTTAAAGATACGTTCTGATGCAGTAAAGGCCTTTTGTAGAGCATTTAATTGATCGGCCAAGTCTTGAATTGGATTAAAGAATCTTGATAGGAACAAATAGAAAGCTACAATTTCACCTGCTGTTAAATGAAAGATAACACCTAATGTAAAACTTAACGCAACAGACAAGTTATAGATAGTAGATACTAAGGGTCTAAAGATGCCAAAGCCCTTAATAACTCCTCTTGTTTGTTTATAGATTTCATCATTCTTCTCTACAAACTCTTCATCTTTTCTCTCTTCTTGATTAAAGATTTGAGTTAATTTCATACCTGCAATATTCTCAGATAAGAAAGAATTCAAATCACTAATCGCTGCTCTTTCTTTTCTAAAGACACCTGAAATATATTTAGAGAAAACAAACGATACTACAAAGACTAAGATAATAATACCAACCATTACTAAAGATAATGATGGCGATATGAAAAACATCACCACATAAACGCCAATCAAAGTAGTAATATCCTTCAATATTCTTACAAACACACCAGTAAATAAATCAGACATTGAAGCTGTATATGAAGTAACTCTTGTAACCAAAGAACCAACTGGCATTTGGGCAAATTGATTAAGTGACATATTCTCGATATGCCTAAAAATCTCATTACGAAGTCTAAAGATAATTCTTTGACCACAGTTTTGAAGAATCTTTGATTCAATGTATAAGAAAGTTTGGCTTATCACTACTATCACAAAAGCTAAGATAGATATGTTGATAATAAAACTTAAACGCACATTATCACTTACTAATTCATCAGTTAAAGTTGATGTCAAAAGTGGTGATAACATGTCTAAGATAACATTGACCATAACCATCAACAAAGACACTATAAAAGCCTTCTTCTCTGGTCCAATATATACTAAAGTTCTCTTGATAAGAGTCTTTAGGGGTATCTTTTTATCACCCTTTAGTGTTTCTAATTCATCATTCATAATTAAAGCTCACTTTCTAGCTTTTGTAGATAAACCATCTTTTGATAAGTTGGTGAAACCTTAAATAGATTCTCAGGACTATCAAAAGCCTCTAGTTCACCATCTTTCAACACAAGAATACGATCAGCCTTAGATACAGTAGAAATACGAGAGGCAATAATAATAGTTGTCTTACCAGCCCTTTTTTCTTGAATATTACTTAAAATAGCTTCCTCGGTCTTGACATCAACAGCTGACACCGAATCATCCATAATCATAATTGGTGCATCTTTGGCATATGCTCTAGCGATTGAAATACGTTGTTTCTGACCACCTGATAGAGTAACACCTCTTTCACCAGTCATCGTATTATAACCATCTTTAAAGTTAGTAATGTTCTCATGAACATCCGCAAAATTGGCAGCCGATTTAACCTTATCAATACTCATTCGCTTGTTAGAGAAGGCAATATTTTCTTGAACCGTACTTGAGAATAAGAAGTTATCCTGTGGCACATAGGCAATATTATCTCTTAAATTCTTAATATCTAAATCCATGATATCCACACCATCAATCAAGATTTGATTCTTTTCAATATTATATAAACGTAATAATGAATTAACTAAGGTAGTCTTACCAGAACCAATCTTTCCTACTACACCGATTAGTTCCCCAGGATTTATCTTAAAACTAATGTCTTTTAATGATTCATTACTACCATCAGGATAAATAAAACTAAAATGATTAAAAGTAATCTCGCCTTTACAATCATCTAAACTAATTGGATTATCTACATTATGAATCTCTTCTTCTTCGTCTAAGTAATCAAAGACTCTCTTGCTGGAAGATTTAAAACGAGAAAACATTTGTAAGATTTGTCCCATGGCAATCATTGGCCAAATAAGAACATCAACATAGCCAATAAAAGTAACTAACTTACCTGCAGTTAATATAATAGAATGTCCAAACAAAACTACTGGATTTCCTGTTACATAATAATAAACACAAGTTCCACCAAGTCCCATCAACAAGGCAACGACGGCACCAATTAATAATTCGATACATACATCAAAGCGTACTGACATCATCGCAAAGTCAATGTTCACATCAGAATTCTCTTTGGCAACTTTAGAGAAAGCTTTAAATTCTTGGGCCTCCTTTACAAAGGCTTTAATTACACGAATACCCGTAAAATTCTCTTGAGTGAAATCAAACAACTTATCAAAACTCTTTTGTCTTTCAGTCCACTTATCACTCATGGCCTTTTCAACTTTATTACCCCAAACAATTAAAGCCAACATTGGAATAAGGGTAATCATAGTTAGAAACATATCTAGCCTAATCATCTTATATAGTGCCATTACTCCTAAGAATAAGGCATCGATAATCATAACTGTACCCCAACCAGTAAAATCACCAATAGCTTCAATATCGGTTGTAAAAGATGACATGATACTACCAACTTTATTCTCATGGAAATATCTTTGAGATAGTCTCTCGGTCTTTAGAAACATATCATGTCTAATATCTCTATCAATCTTGGCCGAAGCTACCAAAATGGTAAAACGCATGATGATTCTACCTATAAACAAAGTAAAGGCTACAATTATCAAACTGTAGACAATCTTTTTAATATCATCGAAAACAACGTTAGTATTTAAACTAACGATGTCTACCATATCACCTAAGAATTCCGGAATAAATAGTTGCACATAGTCAACTACTACGTTAGCTATAACTCCAATAATAAATAGGATTAAATATCTCTTATAATACTTCTTCATTAATTAAATCCTTAATTACTTCACTACTAATAATTAGACCAACTACACTTGGCACATAGGCAATACTGCCTGGAATAGAGATTCGAGCCCCATCGGTTCGAGCCCGTATAGGCTCTTCAGTTGAATAAACCACCTTAACATCCTTGATATTTCTTTTCTTTAACTCATGCCTCATTACCTTGGCAAGCGGACACATAGATGTCTTAGAAATATCACTGACTTTAAAAGATAGAGGATCTAAATGATTACCAGCGCCCAAGGAACAAATAATAGGTGTTCCACATCTTTTAGCCTCTTCTATCAACATCAATTTACCTGCTACTGTATCAATCGCATCAACGATATAATCATACTCCCTAAAGTCAAACTCCCCTGCCGTTTCAGGCAAATAGAATATCTTATGAATATTAACCTTACAATTAGGATTAATATCCAAAACCCTATCCCTCATTACCTCAACCTTATCTTTACCAATAGTTGAATGTAGGGCAATGATTTGTCTATTAATATTAGTTAAACTAACAGTGTCATTATCAATTAAATCAAGGCTACCAACACCAGTTCTTGCCAAAGCCTCAACAACATAACCACCAACACCACCAACACCAAAAACAGCTACTCTTTTATTCTTTAAAAGAGTAACTTTATCCTCACCTAGTAATAATTCACTTCTAGAAAATTCATTCAACATATCATATATTTTACACCTAGTTATCACAATTATAAGGAACTTATAAAAGCACTTATTTATATTTTGTCTTGAGCGACATCGTGAGCGTCACCTTGAGCATCACCTTGAGCGTCACCTTGAGCGTCATTTCTACGCGCACCTTTCCCCAGTGACCGTTGTTACCACTTCCTACATATGATATATTTGGTATTTTTTTAATTTTACGCTTAACAATCGCAATACCAAGCCCAAATTCTTTCGCAATATCCGCAGTTGATACTTTTGGATTTGTTTATATCGCTCTTATTATCTTTCTTGAGTATCACCTTGAGTATCACCTTGAGTATCATCGTGAGTATCATCGTGAGTATCATTTTCTACCCATACTCTTTCCCAATGGCCACTATAGCCACTTCCTACATACTTCAAATCACCAATT
>URCJ01000025.1 GCA_900546285.1 uncultured Solobacterium sp.
TCGTCCGCGTTCATCAAACACGCATCCGCCAGTAAAAACAAGAATAACTTTTTCGTGACCCGCCTTACTTCTAATCCATTTGATATAATCTTTCACCATATATAGCTCCAATGTAAAATATACTAGCTAGACAAATTTAATACTATAAACTGGAATTCATCTTTCCATTTTTACAAGATATTCTGTAGTTCCTTCTTCATACTTCTTTGTATCTGTAAGGTAAAACCCGTGTGCCTCATAAAAACGAATCGAATCAGCATTCTTCTCGATCGCCCACAGAAATGTGACCGGATAGTTTTCTTTAGCGTACTCTATCAATGCAGTTCCTATGCCTTGACCTTGAAAGAAATAATCGACATATAATTCGACGATTTCATTTTCCTCTATGTGGATAAGCCCTTTTACAATCCCATCATCATATACAAACATATGATTCAGAATGCCACATTCAAGGTATTTCTTCGCTACAGGAAGTACCTGCAGTTCGCCAAATGAATAGCCGTCGTCCTGAAATATCGAACGAAACTTCATCCGTTTCACAAACACAAGGATCTCCGCAACTCTTGAAGCGTCTTCTTCTTTTGCTCTTCTGATCATGTATGCTCCATTCCCCAAAAATTTCGATTTATCAACATTATTTAGTTATCATTTCTTTGATAAGCATTCTTCATTCTATTAGTAGAAACCTTCAACACCTTACCCAAGACATCAGTGCTAAGCTTTTCAAATTCATCACAAATAACTTGGTTTGCATGTTCTGCCGCCTTAATTAATTCTTCACCCTCTAAGCCTTCTAAAGTCTTATCAAATTCCTTAATTAGTTTATGAGCTAAGGCAGCACCCTGTAGTTGATATCTTTCAATATGACCTACATTACCATAGAAATCACTATCGCCCAAAGCTGCAATCAATCTACTAGTCCAATAAAAACTATTAGTATTTACATCTGTAGTGGTACAACTTAAATACTCAGGAGCCTTATTAACACAAGTATATTGTGGAATAGCTACATTATAAACATTAGACGCAAAAGCCTGATACTCAAGTGGTTTACCATAAGAACGCATCTGCAAAATCTCTAAATCATCAGTACGATTAACCCCAATACTACGATACAAATTAGACTTCTCACCCTTAACATAAGGATCATACTCAGTACCTTGATAATGACTACTCAAAATATACTTAACATCCTCAATCGTAATCTTTCTTTCAGGTTTCATAGAAAAAGGCAAACTATCACACTCAGGACCAATATTCTTATAATCAAAAGTATTAGGATTAAAGTATCTTAACATATACCAAGCACGAGGAGTGTTATAGACATGATCTGCATCACTATGACTACCAAAAGCTGCCCTAACATCAAACTTATTGTCAAAGCCTAAATTCAAATGATTTTCTTCAATAAATTCTCTTAAATCCTTTGAACAAATATGCTTCTCTTGTTTACCAAACGCATCATCCAAATCAAAATAATCAATATTCAATTGATTAGGCAACACTACATACTCATCATCCTCAACTCTTCTGGCAATAAAATGATGACCACCAATAGTTTCCAAATACCAAACTTCATCTTTATCACAGAAGGCAATACCATTAGACTCATAAGTACCATACTTCTCTAATAAACTGCCTAAATAAGTAACACCCTCTCTAGCACTATGAATATAAGGTAAGACAATATGAACAATATCCTCTTCACCAATACCACCAGGAGTATTAGTCTTCTCATCATACTTAACCAAAGGATCAGCACCAAGTACCCTCGCATTAGAAGTAATTGTCTCAGTAGCCGACATACCAACCTCTAATTCATTAATACCAGAAGCACACCAAATACCATCTTTTCTATCTACATTAGGTGTAGCACTATATCTTAGAGGATTATCTGGTAAATCCATAGTCAAATGAGAAATAACCGTTGTATATTTTCTTGGTTGCTCATTTGGATTAATTATTTGATACTTCTTTGCGGTATACATACCCTGCCCAGAATCATCATTACGCGCAATAATAGTTGAACCATCATATGACGCCTTTTTACCTACAAGAATTGTCGTACAAGCCATATTCAAACCTCCTTAGCCTTTCACAAACTGTGCATTATAAAGTTTTGCATAGAAACCATTCTTCTTCATCAACTCACCATGATTTCCTTTTTCAATTATATGCCCATCATTCATCACCAAAATCACATCCGCATTATAAATAGTACTCAACCTATGAGCCACCACAAACGAAGTCCTACCCTCCATCAAAGAATCAAAAGCCGACTGAATCTGCCCTTCTGTAAAAGTATCAATAGAAGAAGTAGCCTCATCAAGAATCAACATTGGCGGCAAAGCCAACATCACCCTTGTAATACATAAAAGTTGCTTCTGACCAACTGACAAATCATCATCAGAAATCACTGTATCAAAACCATTAGGCAACCTTTTAATAAACTCATAAGAATGAGCCTTCTTACTAGCCTCGATAATTTCTTCATCACTCGCATCAGGCTTACCTAAGACAATATTCTCTTTAACACTTGCCCTTTTTATCCAAGAATCTTGTAAGACCATACCATAGTTACTTCTTAAACTATGTCTATCTACAGTCTTGATATCCACGCCATCTACACTAATTGTTCCCTTATCAACATCATAAAAACGCATCAACAAATTAATAAACGTTGTCTTACCACAACCCGTAGGACCAACAATCGCGATATTTTGACCACTCTTTACATCCAAAGAGAAACCATCAATCAAAGGCTTATCTTCTACATATCTAAAAGAAATATTATCGATACATACATCACCCTTTGCTGAAGGTAATATATCTGTTTCCACACTCTCACTTTCTTGATCAATCAAATCAAAAATACGATCAGCACAAACTAAGGCACTAGACAATTCGGTCAATACACTACTAATATCATTAAAAGGCTTCATATATTGATTCGCATAAGCCAAAAGAACTGTCAAACCTCCAACTGTCAAATGACCATTCAAAATTAAATAAGCACCAAGCAGAGCCACCAGTGCATAAATCAAAGAATTAACAGCCCTAGTACATGGATTAGTCAAAGAAGAATAGAAAGTAGCCTTAGTCGCATAATCACCAAGCTCATCATTAATCTTTTTAAACCTACTAGTAGCCCTATCCTCATACCCAAAGGCCTTAACCAACCTCAAGTTAGTAATCATCTCATCAATATAAGCGCTCTCTTGGCCCCTTGTCTTATTTTGTTTACCAAACAATAAATAAGACCTAGAGGCAATAAATTTAGCCACAATAAAACTTAAAGGAGTCAAGATAATAACCAACAAAGTTATCGGCAAGGACTTTTGAAACATGAAAACCAAAGTAATCACAATAGTCACAACACCTGAAAACAACTGTGTTAAACCAAGCAACAAGCCATCCGCCACCTGATCAACATCACCTATCATCCTTTGTACAATATCACCACTACTTTGTTTATCAACATAACTAAGTGGTAATCTCGATAACTTATCCATAGCCTTATTACGAATATTCTTCACCACATTAAAAGTAATATTATTATTAATAATATTCATAAACCAAGTTAAGAAACTATTAACACAAATAAGTAAGGCAATATACTTTAAACAAGCAACAATATAGCCAATAGACAAACCATCATCCACAATATAATCAATAGTAGAACCAAACAAAATTGGAATATATAAAGTCAAGACAACAGTTAAACAAGACAAGACAATACTCAATAGTAGTAATAAACGATAATTACCTAATTCTTTTAATAATTTACTTAAAGTAGACTTCTTATTCATGATCAGCCTCCTTCTCAAAAGGATATTGTGAATAATAGATTTCCTTATATAGTTCACAAGACTTCATCAACTCATTGTGACTGCCAAAACCAACTAACTTACCATCATCAAAGACTAAAATCTTATCAGCATTCTTAATAGAAGAAGCACGCTGGGAAACATTAATGATTGTCTTATTAAGTCTCTTTAGACCCATCCTTAGTTTAGCCTCAGTTTGATAATCTAGAGCACTAAAAGAATCATCTAGAATCAAAATATCAAAGTCTTTACATAAAGCTCTGGCAATAGACAATCTTTGTCTTTGACCACCAGATAAGTTCTTACCACCCTGCTCAATCATATGATCCAACTGTCCTTTTTTATTCAAGACAATATCCTTAGCCTGGGCAATATCTAAAGCCTCCCACATCTTCTCTTCACTTACATTAGGATCAGCCATCCTTAAATTATCCTTAATACTTTCTTTAAATAAGGCAGCCTTTTGAGGAACAACACTAACCTTGGAAACAATTTCTTCTTTAGAATAAGACTTTAAATCTCTATCATCCAAATAAACAGCGCCAGCACTTGGATCATAAGCTCTATAAATCAAATTCACAAGACTTGTCTTACCACATCCTGTAGGCCCAATAATACCTAGGGTCTCTCCCTTATCAATAGAAAAGCTGATATCCTCTAAACATGCTTCCTTACTATTGGGATAAGTAAAGCTTACATTGTCAAACTTTAGAATACTATCATTCACCTTACAAGATTTATTACTTTCATACTTCATATCAGATTCGATATCTAACACCTTCTCCACCCTTGAGAAACAAGCTAAAGACTTATCGATAGTAATAATCAAATTAGCCATCTTAACAAGTTCAACTACAATCTGAGCCATATAGTTATATAAGGCTACCACATCACCCTGAGCTAAACCATACATTCTAACTTCAATAGTTCCAGTATAAATAAGAATAACCGTAGCCATATTAATCAAGATATAAGTCAAAGGATTAGTCAAAGCACTCAAAAAACCAACTCTTTGATTCCTTCTAGTCAACAAATCATTCTTCTTTTTAAATTCATTAAACTCTTTATCCTCAATCCTAAAAGCCCTAATAACACGAATACCACTTAAGTTCTCACGTGTCTTACTTAGCAGTCCATCCAATGCTTTTTGAACTCCTTTAAATAAAGGAATGCTCTTAATCATAATCAAAAAGACTACAAGACATAATAAAGGAATAACCACCGCAAAAATTAAGGCACACTTAACGTTGATAGTAAAAGCCATCACCATTGCCCCAAAGACAATAAAAGGACTTCTTAAAAGTAAACGAAGTGCCAGATTTAAACCATTTTGAATTTGGTTAGTATCCGATGTCAAACGAGTTATCAAAGTATCCTGTCCTATTTCATCTAGAATTTGATAAGAAAAACTTTGAATATGTTCAAATAACATTTGTCTTAATTTAGTAGTAAAACCAACCGATGCCTTAGCCGCAAAATATTGAGCCACAATACTACAAGCTAAACCTATAATAGCTAAAAGAATAAGTAACCCAAACATCTTAAGCACATAATTAAAATCATTATTATTGATACCCTTATTGATGATACCTGCAATCACAAGTGGTACAAACAAATCAAATAAAGACTCTAATAATTTAAATAAAGGAGCCAAAATAGACTCCTTTTTATAATCCTTAATAAGTAATTTAAATCTATTCATGAAACAATTATAAGCCTAAGACTTATGATAATAGTCATAAAGTTCGTTCTTAGAAACCTTATGCTTGCTGGCAACCTCACTAATCGCAACCTTAGTCTTTAAACCATTATCAACTAGATTTTGAACCTCCACCTTTAAGGTTTCAAGCCCGATATGTGCTTCCTCATGTTTATATCCTTCGACTAAAAATACAATCTCACCCTTAAGATCACCAACATTTTTAAGCTCACTCAAGTTGCCCCTAATATATTCCTCATGAATCTTTGTAAGTTCTCTGGCAATAACAGCCCTTCGATCACCAAAGACCTCATAAACAAGTTCCACCGTCTTCTTAATACGATGAGGTGCCTCATAAAAGACTATAGTATATGGGAAGTTCTTTAATTCCTCCAATTCCTTTCTAGCACTACTAGACTTAGAATTTAAGAAACCATAGAACATATAATGATTAACCGACAAACCAGAAGCCACCAAAGCATTCAAACAGGCATTTGGACCACTTACCGTATTAATATTAAAGCCTTTTTCGATTACCTCATTAACCAAAACATAACCTGGATCTGATATCAAAGGATAACCTGCATCAGAAACCAAGGCTACATCATCACCCTTTTCTAGATATTCAATAATACTGCCACTGGCAAGCTCTTCATTATAGTTATGATAACTAATCAAAGGTGTATGAATATCAAAGTGACTTAATAACTTCCTAGTATTCCTTGTATCCTCACAAGCGATAACCTTAACACTTCTTAAAGTTTCTAAACATCTATTAGATACTTCGTTAAGATTACCGATAGGAGTCGCAACCAAAAAAAGAGTAGCCATTAGTTACCCTTCTTTTCATTCGGCTTTAAAACCTTACCATTCTTCAATAAATCATCTAATGAAATGAAAATAGCATGTTCACGATTCTCAAGCTTACAATTACGCACAATAACATTCATAGAAGTTAATTTAAACTTCTCACCCTCATATTCAATATAAGAATTAAGCTTAGGTAAACCTTTCTTAAGATCCTTATAAGCCTCATCCTCATACTTTAGACAACACATCAAGTTACCACATTGACCAGATAATTTAGCCACATTTAAAGCCAATAATTGATTCTTTGCCATATTGATAGAAATGCGATCAAACTCACTAATATAACGAGCACAACACAATTCCCTACCACATGGCCCAATACCAGAAACAATCTTAGCCTTATCACGAGTACCAACTTGTCTTAAGTCAATACGACATCTAAAGATAGAAGCCAAAATCTTCAATAATTCTCTAAAATCGACACGATCATCAGCCAAATAAATAAAAGTAATCTTACTTCTATCTAAAGTATATTCAGCCGAAATAACCTTCATACCAAGCTCTAACTTATCAGCCTCATTTTGACATCTTTGTTTAGCTTCTTTACAATCCACAATATTCTTCTCATATTGGATTTCATCTTCCCTAGAAGCTTTTCTCAAAATTGGCTTAATTTCCATAGAAACATTAGGCTTATCAAAAGGATCAGCGATAACTCTAGCATACTCGACACCCCTTTGAGTCTCGACTATAACACCGTCACCATTGACAATACTATTATCAGTTGTTGAAAAAGTATATGTTTTATTGGTTGCCTGAAATCTAACAGACAAATATTTCAAAATTTCACTCATACTACTATGATATTATTGAAAACGCAATTTGGTCAAACAACAATTGTCTATTTATAGGATAATTACAGCGTTCCTTAGCCTTTAAGAAAATCTCTAACAACTTAGAAGGATTATGCTTATTTATCATCGTTAAACAATCATCATATTCATGATCACCAATATTCTTAAAAGACAAGGCATCCTCAATCATTAAAATCATAATATCTAAATAATAATCACTACACTTCTTAAACAAATCCTTAGAAACACAACTATAGAATTCTAAAGAATATAAAACTGGAATATATTTTAAATTATCCAAATTATCAATTGTCTTAAAAACATACTCCTTAGCATTCAAATATGCCTCATCATTTAAATCTATTTCACTTTGATCATGCTTAATATTACTTAAGATATAAGCATCCTGGTATTCAAAACCCTTTTCCTTATATTCATTAATCAAATAAGAAAAGTCCCTAGTCATAAAAGGAAGCTTCTCACATCTAGACACAATAGTATCCAATAAAGTGTCCATATCATCACTGATAAAAATACCATAAACATCATCACTACTTGGCTCTTCCATAAACTTTAGAAGCATATTAACAGCCTTAAGTGAAGCATTATTAATATTATCGATAATATATACTTTCTTACTTCCTTCAAGTGAAGTACGTGAAAACTCAGACATGATATATTCAATATCATCTACTTTAATAGAAGACTTAGTACCATCAACATAAATCACATCAAAATACTTATTATCCCTAATACGTAAACAAGTATTACACTCTTCACACGCAAAAGCATTCTTATTTTCAACAATACTTTGAGCCAACAAAAACGCAGTATCCTTCTTTAAAGGGTTAACTGGCCCACACAAAAGATAACACTGCGCCAAGCGATTACTTTCTAAATCATTCTTTAAGCTAAGATAAACAATAGGCTCCTTAGTTCTTAAGACATCCTTAATCATTAATATAATCCAAAATTACATCAAGACAATCTTTACTGACCTTATCAATACTATTTGTCGCATCAACCACCCTGATATTGTCCTTATATAATTCTAGAATCTCCTTATAACCCTCATTAACTAAATGATGGAAATTATCACTCTCTGCATCCAAACGATCCTTACTAGACCTTTGATTAATACGAGCATGACCTGTCTTTTCATCCACATCAAGATAAATAGTAATATCAGGCTTACAACCATCAATCGCAAAATCATTGATCGCCATAATACCATCATAACCAATACCTCTTGCCTTACCCTGATATGCAAGTGAAGAATAGACAAAACGCTCACAGATAACAATCTTATTCTCTTTCAAAGAAGGAATAACCTTCTCCACCAAATGTTGTCTTCTACTGGCTGCATAAAGTAAAGCCTCAGTCTTAGCATCCATGGCAGTATTTAAAGGATCCAAGATAATATTTCTAATCTTCTCTGCAATCTCAATACCACCAGGCTCTCTTGTATGCACAATATCAAAACCCATATCAGTTAATTTCTGACAAACTATATCACAAATTGTTGTCTTACCAGAACCATCCGGTCCCTCAAAGACAATAAAACATCCATTCTTCATCTAATTTAATTTCTCCGGTTTAGGCTTAAAGGTTTTATCAAGAGCCTCAAGAACCTGTCTTTTGATCTCTTCATACTCATCATAAGTAATATCACCCATAGGATTTAATACCCTAATAGAAGCACTAGGCATCTTCTCAACCAACAAGTCATATTCCTCACTAGTCAACATTACATACTTAACACTGCCATCTTCTGTTATATAAACAGCATCATCTTCATTACTATCGAGTACATCAAAACCTTCGTCTAAGCCTTTAATTTTCTTTACATCAATTTCCATGGCTCCATTATAAAACATAATGGACCATAAGGCTCTAAAATCTTTCTTCGATTCTCTTAACCGCCTTCATGAAAGGAACATATAAAATTAAACCTAACACGAAACAAGATACAATCTCACCTAGGGCAACATAAGCACCATTGATTAAGAATAAATTAAAGAAATTAGAACCACTACTTTCATAGATTGCTAATTCTAGACCCACAAAAATACCATTTGCCAAAGCTGGCATCAATAAAGACAACAAAGGTCTTTTGAAAGTCAAAACATTTCTAAATTGATACATCAAAATACAAGATACAACAGTACCTAAAGTACCTAAGACAAAGTCCAATGGAAGCACTGACATACCAAGCGCAAAACCAATGACATTACTTAAGAAACAACCAATTGAAAGTGGAATAATATATTCCTTCTTACATAAACAAAGTAACATCAACACTTCAGAAATTCTAAACTGTATCATGCCAAAACTAAAAGCGCCCAATACAAGTGTAACCACAACGTATAAGGCAGCAATAATACCATATAAAGCAATTTTCTTTGAATTCATGATTCCCTAACACCTTCCTTATTTTCTTCACACCATGAAAAGAAATTCGGGATAGAACAAATCTCGCTATAACAAGCAGACATCGTCATCCTCATCTCCACGGCCCCATCTTCGTCGTTATCATCTAAATCCCAAATATGGTCGATATAAGAGGCATATTTAAAGCTTGAAAGAAACTCTCCGAACACTTCTTTAGCCTTTTGTTTATCCCCATGTTTTAGACAAACGACAAGTAAAAGTATATACGAAAAAGCTTCCTTAAATCCACTATCTAGATACAAATTATAAAAAGAATCCAAATCCTCTAAACATGAATAAAGATAAGACAATCTAAATAAATTGCCCTCATATAATCTTTCATCTTTATTTAATAGATTCAACAAAACATTCTTAGCACCAGTAAGATTTCTAATATTAATTAAGAAGTCTACATAATAAGACTCAATCAAACCATAGACATACTTATGATATTCACTCAATGAATTATAATCAAAATCTTTGTCATTAAAGTCATTAAAAAAATTAAATAAGCTAACATCGCTCTCAAGCTTATAAACAACCACAAAAGCTTCCATACAGAAGGGATTTACATCAAGGGCATCATAGGCCTTATCAATTAAATCATAGTCCTGAAACATCATTTCAAGACTATCATAGTCCTCGGCCTCAAAACGCTCATCAGCCATATACTGCTCTCTTTTTTCAGGATGAAAATAATTCTCTAAAAAATCCTCAACATCATCCTCTTCTGTTTTAGAAATATCGTAAAGTAATTGATCAAGACTAGTCATTTAAACCAGCCAACTCCATATGCATCATTAAAGCTACCGTCTTGCCATCATTGATCTCACCGCTTCTAATCATTTCCTTAATCTCACTTGCACTTAACTTTAAACTAGTAATACGCTCATCCTTATCAAAATGAGTACCAACTTGTTCACCAACCTCACCATAGTACAAATAAATTTTCTCTGAACAATAACCACAAGTAGGTACGATATAACCAAACTTATGAACATTAACAGGCTTATAACCTAATTCTTCTTCACATTCTCTTAAAATGGCATCATCAGGATTCTCACCCTTTTCAATCTTACCAGCACAGAATTCAATCATATCTGTCTCTAATGCATAACGGAATTGCTTAACTAAAAAGAACTTTCCATCCTTATCCTTAAGGGCAATACAAGCACCGCCATTGTGATAAACTACTTCTCTTTTAGAAAAAGTTCCATTATCTATTTCAACATCATCACAAACGACATGAATAATCTTGCCATTATAAACTTCATTTCTCTTAACTTGTTTTTCCATTATTACTCCTTACTAGAAGGCAAATAGAATACCTTCTCATCACCCCTAGAGAACATATAAGCGCCACGTGCATAAGTTGTTACATAATTAGGATCCTCTAGCTTATTCTTAGTAGACACTAAAGCCGCATTCTCATCTTCCAAAGCTGCCAATTCATTAGAAACTAGTTCTTGTTGTTTCTTAAGTGTATACAATAACTTAACCTGTTTAAACACATTAGTCAAAAGTAAAATAGCCACCGTAATTAAACAAATAGAAATCAATTTAGCAGTAATCTTCTTACTAACATGTCTTCTCTTCTTATTTACTCTTTTTTCGCTCATAAATAGATTATACCTCGTTCACTTTAATCTCATCAATGACCTCATACATTGACAAGGCATCCTGCTTTGACGCATTCTCTCTAATTTCTAAGACTCTAACCTTAAAAATACGATGACCAAATTCAATTGTGATAATATCATTTGGCTTAACCTCACTACTAGCCTTGGCAGGCTTATCGTTAATCAAAAGACGACCATTTAAGGCTAATTCCTTACCAATGGTTCTCTTTTTTAATATACGCGCTACCTTTAAATACTTATCAATTCTCATCTTTTTATTTCTTCCAAATTATCAACTAATTTCAAAATCTTTTCAACCGCATCCTTTTGATTTGTAACCGACAACTCAATTTGACTATTCTTATAAGCAATCTTAATATCTCTACTTATATTGTTACACATTTCAAAAAGTTTTACCCCATCAACACTATCCGAGAAATCTTTACTTAAGATAATTGTAAAAGTTCCATTACGATTAGTTATCTTACTAATAAAATTAGAATTATACAAAAGTTCTAACTTCTTCTTTTCAAACAAAGACTTTACTTCCTTAGGCAAATGGCCATACTCATCCTCAACCTTCAAGAAATACTTAATCAAATCATCACGATTATCAATCATATCTAGTTGATGATACATACTAAGCTTCTCGTAATCATTATCCACAAACTCTTCTGGAATATATGATTCTAGTTGGATATTGACAGGTGCTTTTACAACCTCTACATCATTACTAACTTCACCTTTTTGTGTCTTAATCGCCTTATTAAGCATAGCCAAGTAAAGATCTAAACCAACATTATCGATAAAACCAGATTGCTTAGGACCTAATAAGTCACCAGCACCCCTAATAGTTAAATCACGCATTGCAATCTTATAACCACTACCCAAAGACGCAAACTCCTTAATAGCCTCTAAACGCTTAGTAGATATTTCAGATAACTGCTTCTTTTGAGGAATTAACAAGTAGGCATAAGCCACCCTATCGCTTCTACCAACTCTACCCTTAATCTGATAAAGCTGCGCCAAGCCAAAGTTTTGGGCATTATCCACAATAATTGTATTCGCATTAGGAATATCTAAACCCGTTTCCACAATCGTCGTACATACTAAGACATTAATCTCGTTATTATAAAAACGTAACATAACATCCTCAATCTGTTCACGAGACATTTGACCATGAACCACATCAACATTGGCATATGGTATTTCCTTAGCTAACTTTTGTGCTACCCTATTAATCTCTTCTACATTATTAAATAAATAGAAAACCTGGCCCTTTCGCTCAAGCTCCCTCATAATGACTTCCCTAATTAAATTATCACTCTTACTAACTACATAAGTCATAACCGGATAACGATTACGAGGTGGTGTATCAAGAGTTGATAAACCCCTAATACCGATCAAAGACATTTGAAGGGTTCTAGGAATAGGTGTTGCACTCAAAGACAAGACATCAATTGATTCTTTTAATTCCCTAATTCTTTCCTTATGTTCAACACCAAATCTTTGTTCCTCATCGATAATCAAAAGACCCAAGTCCTTAAACTTAACATCCTTCGACAATACTCTATGAGTGCCGATGATAATATCAATCTTACCAGCCTCTAAATCAGCCAAGATTTCCTTTTGTTTTTTATCGTCCACAAAACGATTCAATAAGGCAACCCTCATTGGAAAATCATTTAATCTATTCTTAAAAGTATTGTAATGTTGTAAAGAAAGAATTGTTGTAGGACACAAATAAGCTACCTGTTTACCATTATCAACCGCCTTAAAAGCCGCTCTTAAAGCTACTTCTGTCTTACCAAAGCCAACATCGCCACACAACAAACGATCCATCGGCTTACTACTTTCCATATCTTTTTTAACTTCATCAATAGCCTTTTGTTGATCGGTTGTTAATTCATAAGAAAAAGTATTCTCAAACTCCTCTTGTAAAGAAGAATCTTCATCACACGCAAAACCAATATCACCATCTCTTTTGGCATAAAGTTGTACCAGTCTTCCTGCCAATTCTTCAACATTCTCTTCAACTCTTTTCTTAGTCTCTAGCCATTCCTTAGAACCTAATTTATGAAGCTTAGGTACTGCACCCTCTTTAGATACATACTTTCTTACTAAAGAAAATTGTGACAATGGCACCAACAATTCCGCATTACCCTTATAGATAATCTTTAAATAATCCATGGAAATGTTATTAACCTTACGAGTCTCTATGTCCACATACTGGCCAATGCCATATTGATCATGCACTACATAGTCACCCTTCTTTAATTCCTCATAAGAATTTAAAGTACGAGCCTCAGCATACTTAGACGCAAACCTTCCTGTATGTTTTCTTTGTTTAAAAAGTTCAGTGCTTGTATAAATGACATAATCACCATATTTAAAACCAGTATAAACATAACTTATCATCACATTAATACCAGCCTTAAAAACACCAGTATATACATGGTACTTAAGATGTAATCTATTTAAGATATCAAGAGCCTGTTCGCTCTCCTTACCATCAAGCGCAATAATCTTATATCTAGACTTGTCCTTATCAATTAAAGATAATAAATATTCCAAATTACCATAAGGTAAATCAATCTCCTCAATTCCCGTAAAAGGATCAATAAAAGGTTTACCTTCTATTACATATTGATTAAAAAGAAGTCTCTTAAAATCCTCATAAACATAAAATTTAAGAGGTAGCTTCTTTTCTTCATACATTTCTTGAATATAAGCGATAGTTTCTTCACTTAATAATTTAAGATGCTCATCAATCTTGGTCTTATCACTTAAATAGATATCTCCATCAAGATAATCTATTAAATGTTCCTTTTTGAAGTATGCATAGAAAAAGTATGACGATTGTTTAAAGACATCATTTAAAAGATACTCCATATTTAACTCAAGTTCACCGCTTGTTAATTCAACATTCTCTTTTAAAAATTCTTTTTCCTCATTATTAAAGAAAACATCTTTCGCAAAACAAATAGTAACCTCATCATTAACCTCTTCACTTCTTTGTGTATTAATATCAAAGAACCTGATCGAATCAATCACATCATCAAAAAATTCAATTCTAAAAGGCTTAGGATAATTAACTGAAAAGACATCTACAATATAACCTCTTACCGCAAAAGTCATTGGTGTTTCAACATGGACAGTCTTCTCATAGCCTAGTTTTCTTAACTTTTCTATTAAATCTTCACGCTCTAAAACGTCATCTTTCTTAAGATGAATAATACTATTTAATAAAGAATCTCTTTCAGGCAAGTGTCTAATAAAACCATAGGGTGATGTAACAATTACCTTAGGCTTAGAAGTGATAATCCTATATAGTGCCAATAAACGCTCGGCTCTATTCTCGAAAGATGTCGCAATCTCTTCGCTTCTTAAAGACTCTTCAGGCAAATAGCTTACTATCTCTTCATCATCAAAATAAGATACTAAGATATCCTTTAAGCGATTGGCCATGTAGTTATTTTCTTTTACTACAATCAATGGTTTATCACTAGCTAAGCATCTCTTGCTGATGTTTAAAGCTTCTTCAACTAAAGAATTATACGCAAAAAAGGAATCACCATTGTGATTCTTCTTTTCTATTAAAGCTAATAATTCTTCATTCCTCATTTAGTTAAAATTACTCATGACCTTACTAAAATCATCATGATCCAACCAATAGATTAGCGCATCAGAGGCCTTATCTAAAGCTTGGTTGTATACTTCTAGGTCCTCTTTTTTAGTCTTACCTAAAACATAATCTACAACTGGAATCAAAGGATCTTTTCCAATGCCCACTCTAACTCTTTTAATATTAGAGTCGCCCAATAAGTCAATGATATTACGCATACCATTTTGACCACCACACGATCCACTTTGTCTAAGTCTTATCTTACCTACTGGTAAATCCAAATCATCATGAACTACTACCAAATCCTCTGGCTCAATACCAAAGTATTTCATAAAAGGTACAACAGCTTCCCCTGATAAGTTCATATATGTCAAAGGTTTTAAGATATAAATCTTCTCACCATTTCTATTAATCATTGTATAGTCAGCGTTAAACTTATTCTTATCTAACTCTACATTTAATTTAGCTAATGTTCTATCAATTACCGCAAACCCTGTATTATGACGAGTATTCTCATACTTCTTACCAGGATTACCTAAACCAACAATCAACTTCATTACTTAGTATCCTTGTCATCAGATTCGAGCCCAGGTTCGTGCCCAGGGTTTGAGCCCTCGGTTTTGGGCTCAAATCTCTCGTAAATCTCTAAGTCCTTAGTAAAGCGACTACCGATTAAAGTTTCAGTGAATTCCTTAATCAAATCATCATCACCATCATCTAGTGGTTCAGCCATATAAGCTAACAAAGAAGCTGCAATCTTCTTATAAATTCCAATTAAATTCTTATCATACTTATATTCTTGATATTCACCAGATAATAAAGTCTTTAAGAACTTAATACCATCAAAATTCTTTTCTAATAAAGATAAATATGCTGACTTGTAAACTTGATATTCAACATAATCCTTCATTTCTTCATCATACGCACTAACCTTATCATTGATATGATTCATCACATCAATCATTGTGTTAGCTCTTGCCTTAGAAAGAATAAGAATTAACCAAATAAATACTTCACTATTTAAGATAATCTTTTCCTTTGAGAAGTTTTCACCATCAAAGAAGATATCATGCATAAAATCAATCTCATCGATATCGCTATCTACATTCTCAGGATGCTTATCTAAATCAACATAAGTCTTAATCAAAGTTGACTTAGCCTTCAAACATGCATCAGTCTCGCTACCTAAATAAGAAACCAACTCATCATAAGCACCTTCTTCATTTTTAAGAATCTTTGTATAAATATCGATATAAGTCTTATCCTTACGATATTGTCCTGCTTTCTTAAAATTCTTACTAAACATTGAAATTGTCAATGCGATTAAAATAACTAAAAATATTAAATCCATAATTTTATCCTCACTTATCTATTATAACTTGAATAATTCGTCATAATTTTTATTTATTTGAGCCAAGAAAGTTTCTTCATCAAGACCTCTTTCTTCCATAATCTTCTTTGCGGTATAAACCACATTAGAAGGTTCATTACGCTTACCACGATTTGGAACCGGTGTTAAATAAGGAGAATCCGTCTCAATAAGAAGCTTATCCAAAGGAATATTCTTCGCAACCTCTAAAGGTTCCTTCGCATTCTTAAAAGTAACAGGACCACCAATAGAGATATAATAGCCCAGTTTCACAAACTCTTTCGCTAGTTCATACGACCCACTATAACAATGTAAAACACCGCGACACAGATTATCCTTTAAGATTTGATAAGTATCACCTAGAGCCTCTCTAGCATGCACAATAACTGGCTTATTTAATTCATTTGCAATCTTAATTTGCCTTATAAATAATTCCTTTTGAGCCTCTTTAGTATCCTTATACCAGTGATAATCCAAACCAATCTCACCAACCGCATCGCACTCTTCCATAAGCTCAACATACTTTTCAAACTCAGCATCTGACATATTAGTATATTCAGGATAAACACCTATAGCCTTCTTAAAGGTAATGCCCTCTTTTTTAATATCCAAAGATCTTTTATAGTCATCCAAAGATACACACACTAGCATCGCCTTAGTAACCTTATTAGCCACCATACGATCTAATACTTCGTCTAAGTCCTCTAAGTAACTATCATCATTTATATGACAATGAGAATCAAGATAATTCATTTATTTACCCAAACAGAAATTTCTAAACATATGATCGATTAGATCTTCCTGATAATCCTTTCCTACTATCTCACACAAATAATGGAACGCTTCCTCAAGATTAAGCATCACAATATCAAGTGAAATCTCATCAATATCTATTAACATATTATCCAAACTCATTAAAGCCTTACGCATTAATGAAATTTGTCTTTCATTATTTAAAATATCCTCATCAACCAATGAAATATCTTCCTTATATTCATTATTCAAATAATCAACAAGCTCCTTAATATCATTATTTAAACACGAAATATTAATACCCTCATGTTTTTTCAAGTCCTTCTTATTGTATACAACTACACGCTTCTTATCACTTGTTAACTTCAATAATTCTTCATCTTGTTCATCGATATTATTGCCATCAAGAACCATGATAACCAAGTCAGCATCCTTTAAAGCTTCCTTAGACTTTTCAATACCGATTTGTTCAATAATATCTTCACTATCTCTAATACCAGCAGTATCAATTAAATTAAGAGTAATATTATCAAGCTTAACCACACCCTCAACCAAGTCTCTTGTCGTACCTGCAATATCTGTAACGATAGCTTTTTCTTTTTCTAACAAGGTATTCAATAAAGATGACTTACCAACATTAGGCTTACCCACAATAACCGTCTTAATGCCATCTTTAACTACTCTAAAACGATCAGCCTTATTGATCATATCCTTCATCTCTTTAATCCACTTATTAATATGAGGTTTAACTAATTCATTAGTCATCTCTAAAACATCCTCATATTCAGGATAATCAATATTCACTTCAATTTGGGCAATAACCGTCTTAATCTCTTCCATCAAAGGACTTAATAATCTTTCAATAGAACCATTAATACCCTTAATAGCACTCTTAGCCTGTAAATGATTTGTCGCATTAATCAAATCATTTGTTGACTCAGCCTCACTTAAATCAATTCTGCCATTTAAATAAGCCCTCTTAGTAAACTCACCGGGCTCAGCAAGTCTTGCTCCATTTGCCAACAACAAATTAAGTATTAATCTTGTAACATATACACCACCATGACAATTAATCTCTGCCATATCCTCTCTCGTGAAAGACTTAGGACCCACAAAGAAAGAGATTAAAACTTCATCAATCATCTCCCCATTATCAAAGATATGACCATACTTAATCTTATTGGCCTCAATTTTCTTAATATCACTTATCTTTTGGATAATCTTAAAAGTATCATCACCAGATAATCTTACAATAGATATAGCACCATCCTTAAGGCTAGTACTAATCGCACATATAGTATCGTTTAACATGCCTATAATTATACATTTTTCATTAAAAAAGAAAAATGAGCACGTAGCTCATTATCCTTTATAAGTAACTATTAAAGTAATCACAATAGCTTTATCATAGGTAAGATTATCCTGTTTCTTATATTTATCATCAAACACATCGCTGCTTGGCATACTCAATTCATTACCCTTTGTCCCAAACATAGCCAAAACAACAAGTTCTTCACCATCAACAATATCATGATCACTTTGTAGCCAAGAAGTTGAAACGCCACTCATATCCTTAAAATTGATTGGTCTTGGAGCTGTAATTCTGGTTTCTACCTTTAAATCATCATCAAACTGATAATATATAAGGGTTGCAGGAAGACTATCAATATCCAATTCAGGATAAGTATTAACACCTAAGCCAAAGATAATAGAATCTTCATCCGCTGTATCCATAATACAATCCTCAAAAGTCCATTCACCATCATCATAAATATTAACTCTAAAAACAATACTAGAACCTTCTTCAACATTTAACTTATAAGGAAGAATATCAAAGCTGTTATAGCCAGTAATCTTCTTATCTTCTAATGGCGTAATAGTATTTTTAACTTCTACAACATCATCTGAATCATTATCTACAACATCATCATGATTATCATCGCAGCCTACTAAGCATAGGCATAACAGTAAACTTATTAATATTAATGTAACTTTCTTCATATCAAAAATCCTTTCCTTTAAAATTATGATTAAAGTGCTACATCACCATTCTTATACCTGTGCAGATTATACGTAAGCATATTTTTATCCCCTTTCTTTCTTACATTATATGAAAGAAATGATTTATTTAACAATCTTCATTGTAAGAATTTCGGCATTGTCATACTTAAAGTTTTCTACAAAATCCTCATTAAACAAAACATTAGTATCAGGTTCACCAACATCATCACCTGCTGAATATTCACCATAAACTATTACTTCTTCATCTAGTTTAAATTCTCTTGTTCCTTCAAAGAAAGCAGCAACATTATAGCCAACACAATTAAAAGGAATATAGCGATCATAATTATATTTTCCAAGAACATTTAAATCATTATCATACTCATAGATATCGATTGTAGAATACAAAATATCAGAAACAGTCTTATCTTCACTTGTAAAACCAATGCCAAACTTATAAGTATTATCTTTTAATGAAAAGACATGAATTTCCTTTGATTCCCAAACACCATCTTCATTCAATGTATGCAAAGTAAACACAATCTTCTTGTCTTCATAATCATTTACATCTACTTTAAAATTCCAAACGCCTTCATCCTCTACAACTTCTAGAGAAGTGATACCAGCATTTAATTCTTTTGGTTCATCTTTTTGACAACCAAACAAACACAACAACATACCAACAATAATTAATACAGTCTTTTTCATATCAGTACCTCCCTATCTGTATTATCTGTATTAATTATACTATATATCTCAAATAAAGACATTTCACTAAATTTTCACTATTTTTTCACTATTTAAAAACAATCATCTTTTCTAATCTAATTCAATCTCATTAATTGGCTCAAAAATTCCTCTTTCAGCAAGCTCCCATATAAAATAAAACTCATTCATAACTTATCTGTACAAAAATCACAGTAAGCAACTAAAAAAGGACAGTTTTGCCCATCCTTTATTCATCATCCAAATTAAAATCAACAAGCTTCAATTCACTAATATCATCATCAGGATTATCCAATAGACGCTTAGACTGTTTCAAAATAGCCTCTTCAACCTTATTACGAGCCAAACGACCATTGCCACTATTTGGATCACCCTTGCCCTGAATAATTGTAAAGTAATCAGTTAAAGGCTTAGTCAACTCATCTGCTATATAGTAACCCTTAGACTTGGCAATACTCTTGGCAATCAGCATCATCTCTTCACCAGTATAATCATCAAAATGAATAATATTCGCAAATCTAGACTTCAAACCCGAATTAGCCGTCAAGAATTCTTCCATCTCTTTTGAATAACCTGCAAGTATGACAATCAAATCATCACGATGATCTTCCATACCCTTAACCAAAGTATCAATAGCCTCTAGACCAAAAGAATCATCCTTACCCCTATATAACGAATAAGCCTCATCTATAAACAAAACACCGCCCAAAGCACTATTAATCACATTCATAGTAAGAGGAGCTGTATGCCCTACATACTTACCAACCAAATCAGCTCTTGTAACCTCAACCAATTGGCCCTGTTTCAAAATACCACAAGCCTTCATCATACGAGACACAATACGCGCAATAGTAGTCTTACCAGTACCTGGATTACCAGTAAAAATCATGTGCTTAGAAACCTCTGCTGTCTTTAGACCCTTTTGTTTACGAATCTGAGTAATCTTAATATGATCCTCTAAAGACAACAAATAATCCTTAACATTCTTAAGACCAACAATCTCATCCAATTCTCTTTGAATCTCTTCTCTCTCCTTAGACACATCATCCTCAATATCCAAGTCAAAAGATTCATCCTTATATAAAGTCTTAATCGAACCATCATACTTTAAAGTTAAAACGTTGATATCATTATCCTTCAAAGTAATGTTCACTAAACCCCTATAAATCTTATCGATAATTGGGGTCAAAGAATCAATACCATTATTAGGCTCATAGTTCTTCAAAAGATAATCCTTGATATTATCCTCAATCACCAAATCCAACTCGAACTGAGTCTCACTCTTTGTCTCTAATTCTTCCAATAAGCCATCAACAATCTTTTTAAGTGCATCCTCTTTTAACAAAGAAGTCTCCACCTTATCCTCAACCTTTTCCACAAAAGACTTACCAAAGACATCTAACAACTTACTAGGCTTATCATTTGTGATAAACACTAAAGTCTTATTATTGCCATCCAAATGATCAATCACATCCTTACTCAACTTAGAAGTAGCCTCCTGCAATTGATTATTCACAAAAGTATATCTTTGATTCAAAAGCACCTTACCACTTAGAACCAAATCACTCAACATCATATTAAAGACAGGAGAACTCTCCTTATTGTTCTCGATTAAAATAATCGGATTACGACCACTTAAGGCAACATACAAGTCCTGAAGAAACAAAATCTCTTGCGAACTAGATTGATACCTTTTCATATCAAGCTTACATACTTCACTAGAGACGGTTAAACCATACTTATGAAGTAACTTAGCCATCGTCTCAACCATCAAATGACGGCCAGTACCATTACTACCATAGACAATTATTGAACTTCTAATTGACCGAGGATCACTGCCAACAACATAAGGTCTTCTAAAGGCTATAGTCAAATCATCACAAGCCTTATCTTGACCAATCACCTTCTCTTTTAATTCTTTATTAATCTTATCAAAAACTTCCTTAGAAGCCTTACCAACCACCACATTCTCAGGAGCCTCAATAGCAGTACCCAAATCAGACTCCATCTCTTTCTTTAAAGAAGAAAGATAAACCTCACTAGAAACATCATTATTCTCTTTAACTAAATCATTAATATCCTTCTTATTCGCACTCAAAAGACGATTCAACTCATTCTCAGTTGACTCAATGATCTTCATTGACTCATCAATGCTGATATTTCTTCTCTTATTTAAAACTTCTTCTAAAAGCTTCTCTCTATCTTCTTTTTTCATTAACCCAACTCACTTAACAACTTTTGATAAATTTTCTTACTAACAAGATTCTTAGAAGTTACCAAAGCCCTAGACACATACTCAAGACCATCATAATAACCTCTTGCATACATATCAGCTGCATTAGCCCTACTTCTATTCTTCAATTCATCATTAACCTGTCCTTCTACAATAGACAAGTCCTTAACATTATTACCAGCAACCGTATAATACTTCTCTAAAGCATCACGATGACCCTTAACATAATCAACATTATTATCGTCACTATAAACAACCTCTTTAAGAATATTTATAAAACAGTCAGAACGATTCTCGTAAACATTAATTTCATTTGGAAAAATTGGCTTCTTAACAGGCTTAATACTATTCTTTAAATCAGACAAAGAACGTTTTGTCGCACTAGAATAATTAGAATTATAAGATACACTTGAATTATTAGGCTCAGCCTTAATAGAATCCAACATATCAAAAATCTCATCCACCTTAGAATTAGTAGACTCCTTATTCTTATTCATCTGCTCAACAATTTTATAAATATCTTGATCAACCATTATTTATCACTCCCAAACGGATCACTTCCATAACCATCCTTCTTTAATAAAGATTGTAAAGTACTCACATCCGCATTAATATTCATATAATCATCTTCTTGCATACTACCGATAATAGTCTTTAAAGCCTCATTAATAAGCACAATAGTCTTAATCAAACCAGCCTCAGTCTGTTTAAAATCATCATTAATCACCTTAGAATCCTGCAACTTCTTATACTTCTCTAAAGCTGAAACTAGAATAGGCAAATAATAATCATACAGCTTAGTAACCTTAGGATTATCATCCTTATTCTCAGTCAAATATTTTAATTGTTTCAAAAGATCGCAAGTTTGATACAAACCATTAGTTATTTCCTCTTGTGGGATAGAATTATTAAGCTCATTAATACGCTCAATATACTTCTCACCACTACTCAACTTATTCTTCTTCTTAGGCTCCTCTACCTTAACCTCAGCCTTCAAGAAATCATCATCCTTAGTAGAAAATACCAACAACAAGTCCATAATCTTCTTATAAACATCACCATATTGTGAATTAAATTCACCTAGTTTACAAATCTTCTCATCCTTATAAGTAAGATACAATTGATCAGCTGTAGTAAACTTACCAGATTGCGTAGTCAAAGAAATATCATCAACTACTGGCAAAGAAATATTATGCTTAAAATAATTCGCAAGTTTCTTGTCAATCTTATTCAAATCGCCATTCTTCATAGAATATGCCTTTTTCTTAGGTACAGTTCTTTTAAAATCATTCTTCTTATTAGAATCACCACCCTTAACAATCGAATAAATCAAAAGACCAATAGCACCCAAAGGAATAAGTGACATCAACGCAACCGTAATCCCACCAATAAGATCACCAAAAATCATAAAAAATAATATTAAACCAAAAAAACCAAATCCGCTTCCATTTCTTCTCATGACAACAATTATACAATATTTTTAATAGTATAATTATATGTGGAGGTGCATATAATGAGTAGATTTGATGAAACAATTAAGAATATGCAAGAAATCGCAGGCGACATTAAAGAAGCCACAAATAGAAAACTACAAGACGCTAACGAAGATGAAGCTTTAAAAATCAAAACTGTAGCTGAAAAGACAATCGGTACTATCGATGAAGCAGGAATTAAGCTAAGAAATGTCGTTGAACAAATTAAAGACGAAGACGAACTAAACAAGTTCTTAGACAGAGTTGATGAAAAGTGTAAACAAGCCGCAAACTTTGCCTTCGCTAAATTTGAAGAAATCAAACCAGGAACTGATGCCAAATATGTAAAAATAGACAACGATAACATTGGTAAATCAACAATGGAAAAGTTTGTAGAAAATGAAAATGTCCAAGGTGCCATCAAAGTAGCCACTGACATTAAAGACTCAATCGTCGACTTTATCAACAAGCCTGAAACTCAACAAACTATCAAAGATGTTAAAATGGGTGCTCTAGACATCGCTGATAAGAGTCTAGATAAGATGATTGGTTTCTTAGAAAAAGTTAAGACTAAAACTGAAAAGAAAGACTAATTAAAAAAATACTTCATATGAAGTATTTTTTAATTACTTTAATAATGGTGATACACGCTTATATAAGACAAACGTTAACACACTAATAATTAAACCCTTAACAAGATTAAATGGTGCTGTACAGAATAGAATTAGCGTCCATAAAGAATTAACATTGGCATTGATTGCGCTACCCATACTAATAATAGCTTCTAATGGAAAATTCATAAACTTAACATAAGCTGGAACCATTAAATAATAATTAGCTACCATACCCATTAAAGTTAAGGCAATTACACCACATAATAATGAAATAATAGCGCCCTTCTTATCATGTTTCTTTTGATAGATAAGACTTGAGACAAAGACGAATGTTCCATCCATTAAAAATGCTGCAAACTC
The DNA here is from genome assembly GCA_900546285.1 of uncultured Solobacterium sp. Taxonomy (GTDB): domain Bacteria; phylum Bacillota_I; class Bacilli_A; order Erysipelotrichales; family Erysipelotrichaceae; genus Colivicinus. Next base: position 24,393 of record URCJ01000025.1, read on the forward strand.
ACCCACAAAAGCTGTTTTAGTACCATCTAAGACAATAGAAATAAGTACTTTAACTAAACAAATAAGCACACCAGCCATAGGTCCTAAGCCAAAACCGCCAATCAAAGCTGCCACATCAGATAAATCAACCTTATAGAAAGGTGGAGCTATTGGAAGTGGGAACTCCAACAACATTAAAACACCTGACAAAGCGCCAAGTATTGCGATACACACTATAAAATGTGTTTTAGAATTAGTCTTCAACATAAAAAAATCTCCTTCCATCCAGACTGTACTGTCGCCACTTGAATCACACAAGTTCAGCTTACGCTCGTGGGGTATAACCACCGATCGGGAATCTAACCCTGCCCTGAAAACTAAATTTATTATAGTACAAAAAGAAGACTACGCAAGCCTTCTTTTTGTGTATATATAATTAATCAATTTGTATGCCAATATCGCCGCAATAGAACCAACAATCAAACCAGCCAAGACATCACTTGGATAATGAACACAAAGATAAACCCTTGAACATGCCATGATAATTGGGTACAACAGCACAACCCAATTTATTCTCTTACGTTTACTTATTAAAAAGAAACCAAGCGAAGCCGCAGTAGCTGCAGTAGTATGACCACTAGGGAAAGAAGAATCAACCTCTGTTGCACAACCTACAAACTCCCACCATTTCCTAAATTCAAGGACATTGCTTTGATATGGACGAAGCCTAAATACCAAGGGTTTTATTGTCAAATTAGTTAAAAGCGCACCCACTATAATTGAAGTTATCATCACTATTCCATACTTTCTATATTTAGGAATAAACAATAAGATTACCCCAATATATAAAGCTATTAGAAAAGGCACATTACCAGTAACTGCCAAAAACTTGCTAATTGGCGTTAGTACATTACCGGCTATTAAAGCTAATTCATGGAAAAGCTTTAAAAAGAAATAATCAAATTCATAAAAAAATGTATCTAAAAATAGTGCCATACCTACATTTTATAAGAAAGGAGTGCAAAATACACTCCTAATGATTCTTAACCTTAACCCAAAGCTCTGAAATAGTAGCTAATTGCTTCTCATTATTATGGAAAACCTCATCATGACTATTCCTATCACGAGGAATATAAGCCTCATTACCATCAAAATCACCGTCTGGTAAAGTTAAATCATGTAAGACTTCCTTATTAACAGAAGCATAACCTACATACAAACTATTCTCAAAAGCTGCATCATAGTCTGTAATATAATTCATAAACTTATAAGCATTCTCAACATTCTTAGCGCCCTTTTGAATAACCATTGCATCAACGAAATAGTTGGTACCCTCATCTGGTGCATAATACCTCATATTCTCATTCTCAGACAAAATATAAGCCGCATCACCTGAATACATAAAGCCCATAGCCTTCTCACCATAAGCCAAGCCATCAATACACTCATCAGTCGCATAAGCTGGAGCCATAGTTTTAGCTACATCTACCAACCAGTTATAGGCATCGTTAATTTCCTTTGGATCATTAGTGCCCATTGAATAGCCCAAATCCTTAAACGCAACCATGAAAATATCTCTAATAGAATCATACATATAGATTTGACCCTTATACTTAGTATTCTTAAGTACTGCCCAACCCTCAGTTTCTACATCTTTAGAATCAACAATGGTACTATCATAGACAATACCACCATTGCCCCAAAAATATGGAACTGAATAGTCATTATCAGGATCATAATCCATATTCTTCACACCATCATATAAGTACTCAAGACATGGGAGCTTAGACTTATCTAACTTTTGAAGCATATCCTCATTAATCAATCTTTCAATCATATAATCACTTGGAAGAATGATGTCATAACTTGAAGTATTAGTTAATAACTTTGTATACATTGATTCATTTGTATCAAACAAAGTAATCTTAACCTTAACCCCGTATTCATACTCAAATTGCTCAACTACCTCATCACTGATATACTCACCAGGCATGAAAATATTCAATTCACCATTGTTGTAATTAGTTTTGCCACAAGCACTAAGTAATATTAAAACCAACAATATACTACATAACTTTCTCATGTTTTAGTCTCCTTTGTCTTAACATCGGAATCACATTAACCACTATAAGTATAACGGTAATAGCTAAAACAATCAAAGTACTTAAAGCATTAATACTAGGATTAATACGCTTACTTGTTGAATAAACATAAGTAGAAATATTATTAATTCCAGGCCCTGTAGTAAAGTAAGAAATTACGAAATCATCAAAAGACATCATAAACGCTACCAAAGCACCTGAGAACACGCCCTCTTTAATTTGAGGAAGAATAACCTTAGTCAAAGCCTGCAAAGGTGTACAACCCAAATCTAACGCTGCCTCAGCCAAATTATCATCAAGCTGTCTTAACTTTGGAGTAACCGACAACATTACATAAGGAATACAGAAGGCAATATGTGCCAACAGCAAAGTCCCAAAGCCAGTTGGAATTTGTAAACTTGAGAAAAACAACATAAAACCAATCGCAGTAACGATATCAGGATTAAGCATAGGAAGATTATTAACCTGAGTAACCACTTCCCTAACTAGTCTTTTAGACTTACTTAAACCAATTGAAGCCAAAGTACCCACAATAGTAGATACAACAGTCGCAATAACCGCAATAATCACTGAATAGTAGACAGACTCCATCATGCTACGAGATCTAAACATCTTCTCATACCATCTTAAAGAAAAACCTGTAAAAGCAGTCAAAGATCTAGATGAATTAAAAGAGAAGAAAATTACATATACGATAGGCGCATAAAAGAAAATAATAATCAAAGCTAAATAAAGCTTCTTAAAATCAAACTTCTTCTTCATTAGCGATTCTCCTTATCATAATCTAGTTTTCTAGTAAAATACATACTAATCAAAATAACCACAGTCATAATCAAACTTACAGCCGCACCAAAATTCCAGTCACCAGTAGTAATGAAATAGTTCTCAATCAAATTACCAACAAGAACATAAGAACCACCACCCAACAACTTAGGAATAAAGAAACTACTTACAGCTGGTAAGAAAACTAGAGTAATACCTGAGATAATACCAGGAACACTTAATGGTAAAGTAACCTTTAAGAAAGCCTTAACACTATCACAACCCAAATCCATTGCCGCAACAAGTAATGACTTATCCATCTTAGCCAATGAAGTATAAATTTGAAGAATCATGAAAGGCAAGAAGTTATAAACCATACCAATATAAATCTTAAGTTCAGGGCCAAAGTCAGTATTCAACAAAATACCACGCCAAGCATAAGTTCTAACTAGCATATTGATAAGCTGAGGTAAGGTCACCAAAAGCACCATCATCGCCTGCGAATTAGGCTTTAAACTAGAAATAAAATAAGCAGCAGGATAGCCAATCAAAATACAAATAACCGTTGTAACTAAGGCAATCTTAATACTTCTTAACAACACATTAAAGAAGATAGAATCACTAAAGAATCTTACAAAGTTATCAAAAGAAAATTTAACATTCAAAACACTATTACCATCAATTGTGAATGCATAAAATAGCATAATCAACATCGGCAAGACAATAATGATGAACGCCCACACCATATATGGGTAAACAAGTCTTCTAAAACTCTTCATTAGTAGATACTCTTTTCCATTACATGAATTGCATCTGGCTCAAAGTCAATAGAGACAACACTGCCCTCTTTTTGAACACTAGTAGTATGAATCTTATAAGTTCTACCCTCAGTAACGAAAGTTACATCATAATCACCAGCCGTAATCTCATTTGGATCAAAATTGAAACGAACATCATCGATCTCAACCTTCTCATCTGTATCCAAATACCATGCATAAGCATCAGCCCAAGTTTGTAAGTCATATGAAATTGCCATAGACTCTTTAATTTCATCGACAGACTTATAAACATCAAAAGCCTGAATACCGATATTATCTTCCTTGTCCTTATTTACACGAGGAACAACAACAGAAACATTAATAGTAATACTTGTACCAGCATCAGTCTTAAATGTTACAGGATAACTGCCAGCCTCTTCCTTGATCTCACTTTCAACAGTACTAATCAAAATATCCTCATTAGTATCTGGATTCCATGCTTGAGCATTGGCTCTTTGAATTAATTCTGAATCATTCAAAGCCTCAACGTCCTCAATATCCATGATGAAATCAGTAGCATGCATATTTTCATTTGCCTCGCTATTAACAACATCCTTATCATCAAAAACATGTAACTTAATAGTCTTAGCAGCACCACGCTTAGTTTCTACAATTACTTCATAATGAACACCCTTGAATAATACTGAGATTACTTGGCCATTCATCTTACCCATATTTTTCTTCTTAATCTCGATATCCTCAGGTCTAATAATGACATCAACTGGCTCATTTGGCTTAAAGTCATAGTCAACACACTTGAAATCTTCATTATCAAAATTAACAAGATAATCCTTCTTCATAATGCCATCAACAATATTAGACTCACCAATAAACTTCGCAACATACTTATTCTTTGGCTCATTATAGATCTCAGTAGGAGTACCGATTTGTTCAATAACACCATCCTTTAAAACCACAATCTTATCAGACATAGTCAAAGCTTCTTCTTGATCGTGTGTAACGAAAATGAAAGTGATACCTACTTCTTGTTGAATACGCTTTAATTCTTGTTGCATCTCTTTTCTAAGCTTTGCATCCAAAGCACTTAAAGGTTCATCTAGCAACAATACATCTGGTTCATTAACCAAAGCTCTAGCAATCGCAACTCTTTGTTGTTGACCACCAGACAATAAAGTAACATCCTTATTTTGGAAACCATCAAGGCCTACAAGACCAATCATTCTATTAACCTTAGGTTCGATTAGATCATTAGGAACTTTCTTAATCTTTAAACCAAACGCAACATTTTCATAAACATTTAAATGTGGAAACAACGCATACTTTTGGAAAACTGTATTAATAGGGCGGTGATATGCTGGAGTCTTTGAAATCTCCTCACCATTAAAAATAACACTACCCTCATCACAATCCAAGAAACCGCCTAGGATTCTTAATAATGTTGTCTTACCACAGCCTGAAGGACCAAGCAAAGTAACAAACTCGTTCTTATAAATATCAAGGTTAATACCCTTTAAAACAATTTGACCATCAAACTCTTTGACGATGTTTCTAAACTCAATTAATTTTTCCATTTTCTCCCCTTAAAATAACGGTGGTGTTGTGATCCATATGATCTCTGCCACCTGCTTTGAATTATTAACAATCTTATGACTAAAATTGCCCTTTAAATAAAATGTTTCACCTTTTTTTAAAGTAATCTTCTTCTTACTATTAAGATCAATCAAATCCACCTTGCCTTCCAAAACATAAGCGAACTCTTCTCCCTCATGAGGTTCTATCTCACCTGACTCTCCCTTATACTGTAAAGTCAAATGAATAGGCTCCATCTCGTTCTTTTGTGCATTAGGAACTAACCAAGTAATTGTCGACTTATCCTTTTCATCCACAAAATAATCATCTGAATTGAAACGTATCTGTTCCTCTTTCTCCTCTTTAAAAAAAGTTTCTAAGCTAACACCCAACACCTCGGTAATATCTTCCAAAGTGGAGATACTCGGGGATGTCAGATTATTTTCCAGTTGCGACAAAAAGCCCTTGGTAAGCTCGCATCTGGAGGCCAACTCTTCTAAAGTCAAGCCACTTTTAGTTCTCAACGCTTTTATTCTTTTACCTATATCCAAGCAATCCCCCTTCCCTAAGTTTAGTGTTACTAAACTAATTGTTTTATAGACAATAACCTTATTATAATAAAAAAATGCTAGCAATCAAGTAGCATTTTTCATAGGCGCTCTAAATTGACGTGTGGGTGTGGGTGGACTATAAGATTATATGTGGGTAAAAAAGCCCACTTTTTTAATGGTGTGTGGGTGGACTATAAATTAATTCGTGGGCGGTTTTCTCGATAAAATAAAAACCCTTCCATATAATGTTTAACTGGTAGGAAAAACAAATAAGGAAGGAGGAACTCATGAGTTCTAATAGTGATTTTATCACATCATTTTTAAATGTTAAGTCTGATGATATCGAAGAATACGATATCAAACATATTAACGATAATGTTTTCGTTGATGTCAAATTAAAAAGAAAGAAGTGTTCTTGTGAACTATGTGGAGGTAAGCTTATTGGTCATGGTACTTTTAATAAGACCATCAATCACGCTAGTTTAAGAGAGCATAAATGCCAAATAAGATATAAAGCCAATAGGTATATATGTAAAGAATGTGGAAAGACTACAATGGAAGATAATCCATTTACTTTTGAAAAATTTAAGAATTCTTATTCAACAATAAGAAACGTTATGAATTATCTTAGTAATCTTAACTATACGCTAGAGATGATTTCTAACGAATTGAACATTTCTACAACGCAAGTAAATAAATATTTAGATTCATATGTCATCATACCTAAAAGGCCTCTTCCTGAATCTATAGGAATAGACGAATTACATTCTCCAGAATTATCTTATAAACACGCTTCATATATTTGTGTTCTTGTAGATAATACTTCAAGAACCATTTATGATGTCTTAGGTTCAAGAAGTAAGAATTACTTAAGTAATCGTTTTACAGCCATTAATAAAGAAGAAAGAGAAAAAGTTAAATATGTGACTATAGATATGTGGGAACCATACAAAGCAGTGGCTAAAGAGGCTTTCCCTAACTGTATCGTAGCTGTGGACAGTTTATGTAAAGCTTTACATAAAGGATCTTATGTAAAGTAAATATTTATGTAAAGTCTTTTAAAATTGTCCTTTAAATAAAAGGCTTTTCTTTTAATTACTTTACATAAATA
>URCJ01000026.1 GCA_900546285.1 uncultured Solobacterium sp.
GAGGTTCTCAACCACTTTTTTTATGTCAAATTTCGTATTTAATTTTTACACTTTTTTCTCCTTGTTGGAAAACAAACATACAAGTTTAAATAATTATATTATGATTAAGCCATAAATATATGGAGGATGCTTAAATGATTAGAAAGATTATTCATATTGATGAAGAAAAGTGTAATGGCTGTGGTATATGTGTTAACGCATGTCATGAGGGTGCGATTGGTCTGGTTAATGGTAAGGCTAAATTATTAAGAGATGATTATTGTGATGGTATGGGAGATTGTCTTCCTACTTGTCCTACAGGAGCAATCACTTTCGAGGAAAGAGAAGCTCTTGCCTATGATGAAGAGGCGGTAAAGAAGAATATGATGAAAAAGAAGATTGAACATAAGAATGAATGCGCCTGTCCTGGTTCTAAGGTTAGAATGATGGAACATAAGGAATGTGTTAGTAATGTTGATATAAGCTCACAACTTCGCAATTGGCCCATTCAAATTAAGTTAGCGCCAATTAATGCGCCATATTTTGATGGAGCTAAATTATTAATTGCGGCAGATTGTACTGCCTATGCTTATGCAAATTTTCATAAGGACTTTATTCGCAACAAAGTTACGCTTATTGGTTGCCCTAAATTAGATGGTGTTGATTATAGTGAAAAGTTAACTGAGATTATTAGAAATAATGATATTTTAAGTGTAACGGTCGTACGCATGGAAGTGCCTTGTTGTGGTGGCATTGAAATGGCTGTTAAAAAGGCATTGCAGGCTAGTGGTAAGTTTATTCCATGGAATGTAATTACCGTTTCTATTGAAGGAGAAATCATGGACTAAAAAAGATAGGGGCTACCTATCTTATAGAAAATTCACAACCGCAATAGTTTTGGTGATATAGATGAAGCTCTTTATTTAGGGCTTCGTTTTTATTTATGCCATCACCTTTTTTAAAATCAGCGTGTAAATATTTAACGCTTGGATACTTCTTTTCTAATGTTTCGCCTATTTCATTAATGTATTCAGCATTCTTACGATTAGAAATAGACATGACTGTAGTGAAATATTCATAGTGATATTTATCAGCGTACTTAAAGCCTTCTTCCATTCTTAGACCATAACAGATCTTACATCTTTTACCCATTTCTGGTTCTTCCTTGAATGGTTCAAGTATTTTTCTATACTTATCATAATCATATTTATCGACAATGAGCTTAATTTCCTTATCACCTAGATATTCTAAGTATTGATTAAGCGCATCCAATCTTTTTAAGAATTCTTCATATGGATAAATATTAGAATTGGTAAAAAGAATCGTTATCTTAAAATATTGTCTTAAATATATTAAAGGATAGACCGAACATACTCCACAACAAATATGTAGTAGTAATGTCGGCCTATGGTTTAAGTGATTTATTTGGTTTAGTTGTTTCTGATAGTTATTCATTTGTGATAAACATTGAATCGCCAAATGAGAAGAAACGATACTTGTTGTCTACCGCAACCTTATAGGCATTAAGGATCATATCTCTTGATGTAAAGGCTGAGATCATCATAATAAGTGTTGACTTAGGAAGATGGAAGTTAGTGATTTGACAATCAATAGCTTTGAACTTATAGGGTGGATAGATGAAGATGTTTGTTTCTTCATGACACTCTTTAAATTCACCATACTTAGCCATAACACTCTCTAGCGTTCTTGTTGAAGTAGTTCCTACCGCAATGATTCTTCTTCCTTCTTGTTTAGCCTTATTTAAGACATCAGCAGTCTCTTTTGACATATAGTAAGACTCATAATGCATATGATGGTTTTCAATTGTCTCTTCTTTAACAGGCTTAAAAGTACCCAAGCCTACATGAAGTGTTACATCGACAATTTGAACGCCCTTTTTCTTAATTCTATCAATAAGATCTTCAGTAAAGTGTAAGCCAGCTGTAGGACAAGCTGCAGAGCCTAAGTTTTGGGCATAGACATTTTGGTATCTATTGTTGTCTTTTAACATTTCATGAACATAAGGTGGCGTAGGCATAAGACCAATTTCTTCAAGTATTTCAATTAGAATACCCTCATAAATCATTTGGATAATTCTAATTCCTTCTTCTCTTATTTCTAGACATTTGCCTTTTAACTTATCTGAGAAAGTAATAATAGTACCTACTTTAATAGCCTTGGCATTACCACATAGACATTCACAGATTGAGTCAGCACCTATCTTTAAAATAAGTACTTCAACCTTAGCGCCTGTTTCTTCCTTGGTTCCATATAATCTTGCAGGAATAACCTTAGAGTTGTTTCTTACAAGAACATCTCCTTCATGTAAATAATCGATAATATCAAAGAAGTGCTTATGTTCAATTTCACCACTGTTTTTATGTAAGACTAATAGTCTTGACTCATCTCTTTTATCAACAGGATGTTGAGCGATCAATTCTTCTGGTAAATAATAATCAAATTCTTCAAGTTTCATTAAAAGCCTCTTTCATCAAAACCATATTTATTTAGAATATCATTTTTATATTGACTATAACGGTCTTCCTTAATAGCTTCTCTAGCTCCTTCTACAATTCTAATTAAGAATCTTAAATTATGAATTGATAGAAGGTTGTTGGCAAGGCCTTCGTTAGCTCTAAATAAGTGGTTTAAGTATGCCTTGGTGTAGTTTCTACAACATTGGCAATCACAAGTTTCATCAAGTGGTGAGAAGTCATCTTTATAGATTTGTTTTCTAATGTTGATACGACCATTAGAAGTCATTAGGGTACCATGTCTTGCGATTCTTGTAGGAAGAACGCAATCGACCATGTCCACACCTTTTTCGATTGCGACAAGGATGTCATTTACAGCTCCGATGCCCATTTCATATCTTGGCTTATCTTTTGGAAGATATGGAAGTGTGTAGTCTAACATATCATAGTGGGTCTTTTTGTCTTCACCAACTGATGTACCACCAATTGAATAACCATCAAAATCCATTTTGGTTAATTCTTCAGCACAGTACTTTCTTAGGTCTGCATAGTTAGAACCTTGAACGATGCCAAATAAGGCTTGGTCGTCTCTTGTGTGAGCTTCTAGTCCTCTTTTGGCCCAACGAAGGGTTCTTTCTACTGATTGTTTAGTATATTCATAGTCACTTGGAAATGGTATACATTCGTCAAATGACATGGCAATGTCAGAGCCAATCTTTTCTTGGATGCGGATTGAGTCTTCTGGTGACATGAATAGTTTTGAGCCATCAAGGTGTGATTTGAACATTACGCCTTCTTCTTTGATGTCACGTATTTTTGCCAAGGAGAATACTTGGAAACCACCACTGTCTGTTAGGATAGGACCGTTGAAGTAGTGCATGAAATTGTGAATGCCTCCTGCTTTGTCTACGATATCTTCGCCAGGTCTTAACCAAAGGTGGTAAGTGTTAGATAAAATAATTGAAGCGTTTATTTCTTCTAGGTCTCTATAGTCTAGAAATTTTACGCTTGCTTGGGTTCCTACAGGCATGAAAACTGGTGTTTCCAGTTTATAGCCGTTTATTTCGATGGTGCCATATCTAGCGTTACCATCTTGGTGTAATAAAGTATATTTAAGATTTTTCATCCCCACTATGATAACACAGGCTATAATAATCGTATGGAATCTAAAGAATTAAAGCGTTACAATTTGCCAGAAGATCGTCAATTATTGGCTGTAATTGACGCAAAACCAAGTTTAATCTTGTTTATAATCTTTTTAGTTGGCTTATTTTTGTTGGTAATTAGACAATATGTCTTAGGGACTATTGTGATAGCTGTGGCTACTTTATCGTTTGTGTTGTTGCCATCGAGAGTTCTTATTGAATTTTATTATGATTATTTAGTTTTATATAACCATGCTGATAAGAATGATTGTGAGATGATTTTTTATGATGAGGTTGTAAAGTGGCGTTATGTATATGGAATGACATATGACTATGTAGAGATAACTTTGATTGATGATTCTACTCATATTGTTGATGCGTATTCAAGAACAGAATTTGAGTCTTATTTAAATCGTTTTATGAAGGATAAAAAGGATAAAACGAAGCGTAAAAAGTGATATCATAATATAAATATGAAAAAAGAATTTGAGAATAATGCCTATTTTTGGCAAAAGATTGATGCTGCATTTATATCAGGAGACTATAAAAAAGTATATGAAAAGGGTTCTAGACATCCAATGTATCCTTCTTTAATTTTTCCTGTGGATTATGGTCACATAACAACAAATGATGATGAATTATGTTCAATGAAGGCTTTTAAGGGTGAGGGTAATCAAACAGTGGATGCTGTTGTTGTTTGTGCAAATTTGTTGGAAAAAGATCTTTCAGCTATTTTGTTGATTGGATTAAGTGATGAACAAGAGGAAGAAGTATTGAAATTTTTAAATAGTACTGATTTCCAAAAGGCTGTGGTCATTAGAAGAGGAAAGGAAATCCCATCTTGGGCAATTGTGGAATAGGTATGTTATATATTATTGAGAATGATTTATTAACTTTGAGTGTTTCTACTACCGCATGTGAGATGCATAGTTTAAAGAGAAAAGGCTCAGATTATGAATATTTGTGGAATGGTGATCCTACTTATTGGAAGGGAAGAAATCCGTTGTTGTTTCCTCAAGTGTCTTCAACTTCTACAAAGACTAATATTATTGATGGAAAAGAATATCCTATGGGTAATCATGGTTTTGCCCGTAATAGTGAGTTTGAATTAGTATCTAAGGAAGATGATAAGTTGGTGTTCTTATTGAAGGACAATGAGGAAACACATAAACAATATCCATTTAGTTTTGAGATCTATGTGACTTATTCTTTAAAGGACAATTCAGTATTAATTGACTATGAGGTAGTTAATACAAATGATAGAAAGATGCCATTTGGCTTTGGTTTACATCCTGGTTTTATGTGTGATGAGGGTTTAAAGAATTCTTATGTAACTTTCAATAATGGTCATGAATTCAAATTAAACTTTGAACAGCTATATCCAACATATTTTGAAGAGCCAATGCCAAGCAGTGCTACTCTTCATACTAATGGCCATGAAATTAAGCTTGATTTTGATGGTTTTAAGCACTTAGCATTATGGTCTCCTAATGGTCCATTTGTATGTATTGAACCTTGGATGAATCTTAATGTTAGAGATGATAGACCATTTGAGGAAAGAGAAGAGAATATCGTGCTTGATCCAAGTGCTAGTTTCAAGATTGGATATTCAATTACAGTTGATTAGTACTTATCCTTATATTTTGAAAATTGTTTTTTTGAAAATCTCTTGTTATAATTCGAATATGAAGAGGGATATATATGCGATTGATGGTAGCTATCGTCACATATCTAGGTACAAAACTGGTGTTTTTTAAGAAGGTGCAGTCAATTTTAGATTGCACTTTTATTTTGGTTCGATAGAATTGTTTCTAAAAACATAGAATATGATAAGGGAATGAGTGTGCGGATTATGATTAATGATAGAAAAATATATAACAGCATTTTCTTTACTTCCATCTTTTTTGTGACTTTGGTTTTGATAACGGCAAAATTTTTAGGTAGTGATTTTTGGTATAGACTCACAAATGTTAGAATGGATTTTTTGGCATTATTTGAAGATTTTGTGTTTTCTTTAATTGTTGATGTGCTTGGAGTCTTTATTGCGATATTCTTCTTGATGTTGTTTATTAAGGATGTCAAGAAAAGCGATAATCCTGTAGAGATGATGAAAAACAAGATAAATGAAACTAAAAAACAAATTTATTTTACATTGATACTTACATTAGTTTGCTTTGTTGTTGGTCTTTTTGTTGAAATAGTTGGAATTTATAATATGGTTTTTATTCCTACTATTCTTATTTTTGCGTTAACAGCTTTTGTCTTTTTCGCCTTGTTAGAGAACTATGCCTTGAAATAGTTTGTTGTTAATTATTCAAATTAAAAGCGATGATTTAATCATCGCTTTATCTAGCCTTAGCTTCTTCCATTACCTTGATACCAGCAGAACAGCCAAGTCTATCAGCTCCTGCTTCAATCATCTTCATAGCGTCATCATAAGATCTAACACCACCTGCTGCCTTAACCTTGCATACATCGCCTACTGTCTTTTTCATAAGGGCAACATCCTCTGGTGTGGCACCATGTGTTGAGAAGCCTGTTGATGTTTTTACAAATTCAGCTTTTGCGTTCATTGAACATTTACAAGCTTCAACTTTTTCTTCATCAGTTAATAGACATGCTTCAATGATTACTTTAACGATTGCTGGTTTACTTGCTTCTACTACAGCAGCGATATCTTTTGTTACATAATCATAGTCCTTGTCTTTTAGAGCACCAATGTTGATTACCATATCAACTTCTTGGGCACCATTTTCTACTGCTGTTTTAGCTTCAAAAGCCTTAGATACTGTGTCCATAGCTCCTAGCGGGAAACCTACTACACAACATACTTTTACGTCGCTTCCTGCAAGTAACTGTTTAGCTAGTGGTACATAACATGTGTTTACACATACTGATGCGAAGTCGTATTGTCTAGCTTCTTGGCATAGCTTTGTGATTTGTTCCTTTGTTGCCTCGGGTTTTAATAAAGTATGATCGATATATTTGTTTAATTCCATAGTTCCTCCTTTGATTAAACTTATTTATTAAATAATCCTTTGAATTCTTTTGGCACTGGAGCTTTAAATGTTAATAGCTCTTTAGATATAGGATCGACAAAAGATAATTTAGAAGCGTGTAGGCCAAGTCTATTAATAGGAGATAGACCATCACCATATTTATCATCGCCGATGATTGGATGATCAAGACTTGCCATAGCTACTCTGATTTGGTTTTTACGTCCACTGTCAATGTTTACTTGAAGTAGAGAGTAATCCTTGTTTTTGTTTAAAACCTTATAATGAGTAATAGCTAGTTTTCCTGAATCGGCTACATACATCATGTTGTTTTTGTTTTCTTTTAGATAATTCTTGATAGTGCCACTATCGTTGTCCAAGTTACCATTTATAACCGCAATGTATTCTCTTTCACTGACATCTTGGTTCCAATGTCCTTTAAGCATTGAGTGTACTTTGATGTCTTTGGCGAACACTAGAACACCACTTGTTTCCTTATCGATTCTATGAAGTGCGTAAGGACGAAGTTTTGGGTCTTTTTTCTTTAGATAATCTTCTACAAAGGTATATGCTGATTCTCTTTGGTTATCAGATTGTACTGACAACATACCATTTGGCTTGTTGATGGCGATGTAGTAATCATCTTCATAGATAATGTATGGTTTGATGTTGAAGGGACGTGGTTCATCCTTTTTCTTCTTTTTGTTTACTTGTTTAACAACAACTGGATTCTTAGCTATTTTAACTTCATCATCTTTTGCGAGTGGATAATTGAATTGTCTTACGACACTACCGTTTACTAATACTTTATTACTTGATAGTAATGATTTAACAGTATTTCTTGATTCAGGTAGCTTCTGCAACAAATATTCAAGAAGCTCACAAGAGTGATGGACTTTGTTAGTATAGGTATAACGAATAGGAACCTGTTTAGTATTTTCTTTCTTCATCATTAGAATTTTATCATAATGCTTTATAATTTATTTATGAGAATACTAACGAGTGAGTCAATGTCAATGTGTGATAGAAGGTCTATGGATGATCAAAAAGTAGATGAGATTTATCTTGTGAATAAGGCTGCTAGGGCTTGTTTTGATAATTTGAAGGATAAGATAAATTTTGATTCTAAGATAGTTGTTGTCTGTGGTAATTCTAATAATTCTAGTGATGGTTTTTGTTTAACCGATATTTTGATTAAAGAAGGATATGATGCCAAGGCTTTATATTTGTTTGATAAGTCTAAGATGAATAAGACTTGTAGTCATTTTTATAAGGAAGAATTAGTTACTAAGGAATTAGGCAACCCTGATGTGATTATTGATTGTGTTATTGGCAATGGCCTAAGGGGAGCTTTAAGGGAAGATGTTGTTGAATTAATTAACTTATTAAATGATACCAAGGCCTATAAGATTGCGATAGACTTACCAACTGGCTTGAATAGTAATACCGGTAATTATAATCCTGTTTGTTTTAATGCTGATTTAACTATTGCGATTAATAATCTTAAATTAGGTCATTTATTAAATAGAGGACCTGATGTTTCAGGTGAAATAAGGATTGCTGATATCGGTTTAAATGATTATGAAGACTTGGAACATGTGGATACTATTAAGTTAGATGTTAAGCATAAAAGATTAGCTTTTAGTAATAAATATGATTATGGAAGTATTTTAGTGATTGGCTCTAATGTATCGATGGCTGGTGCGGGTATTATGTCGGCTATTTCAGCTTTAAAAACCGGAGCAGGGCTAGTGACTTTGGCAGTGCCTAATGCTAACTATAATATCGTTTCTATTAAGGCTCCATATGAAATTATGGTCAAGGAATTAGATGATATCGATAATTTATTAATAAAGAAGGATACTGTTGTCTTTGGTCCAGGTTTGGGTAGATGTGAAGATTATAGTACTTTATTAAGAGAATTACTTTCAAGAGATATTAATCTAATTGTTGATGCGGATGGTTTATTTCATTTGTCTAAGATTGATGATATTAAAGAAATAAAGAAGTGTCGTTTGTGTATTACGCCTCATTTTGGTGAAGCAGCTACATTGTTAGGTAAGTCTATTAAGGATGATTCATTTACTTGTTTTAAAGAATTGATTGATAAGTATGATTGTATAACTGTTTTAAAGGGTCATAATACTTTGGTTGGTGATAAGGATCGTTATTATTTATCTTTATATGGTAATAGCGGCATGGCAACTGCTGGTAGTGGCGATGTCTTAAGTGGTATTATTGCAGGCTTGGCTTTAAAGGAATTAAATTTAAGTAAGGTATCTCAGGCTGTAGCTTTGCATGGTTTTGCGGGTGATAAGGCTAAGGAATTATATGGTGAAGCTAGTTTAACAGCATCTGATATCTATAATTCTATTTATTTGGGTTTTAAATAATTGTGGGTGTATAAACTCACTTTTATTTTGGGGTATAGAAAAAGCCGAATAATCGGCGTTATCATAGCTTGTACTACCTGTGAGAAACTGTAAATTAACAGTATTATTTTATAACTAATAAATCTATCGGTATATAGTAATTATTTTATTGTAGATTTAAGTTTATATAGTCGATAACATCTTTAGCACTATTAATTGTTGTTGTTTCTCTTAAATCTTTACAAATTTCAATCCCGTTTTTTAATACTTGAATAGAATTTTTCTTATATTTGCCAACAGAAATAGAGAAACCGTTTTTTAAATTCTTGTTGATATACTTCGTTTCTTTTCTGAAGTCAATTTTAATAATTTTCTTTGTTGAACTAGCTAAAGCATTTTCCCTACTATTTGTTATCTTTCGTTCTTTTTTAATGAATTTAAAATTGTCATAACAAAAGTCGGTATTGTTCTTTCTGATCTTGTACAATTTAGTTACAAGTATCTTTTTCCCTTTATATTGGTTTGGATTGATTGGGTTTCCAATAATAGAACTAAAAAAGAAGACATCACTATTATCTTTAGCTTTTATGCCTAAAAAAGATTCTATGTAAAAGCCATCATAACAAACGCAAATATAATCTGGAATGTTTGATGAATTAACGCCGGGGGTAAACACATATAACTCATTTGATGTAATCATGCTTTCAAAGACATCAATAAAACATTTGTTTTTTTCAACAATTACTTGTCTATCGTATTTTTTAAATTCATCTATCAAATATTCTTCTTCTATTATCCATTCGTTTTTAAAACAATTAATCCCATTTACGTCTACATAGTTATAAAAATCTGACGCATTAAGTGAGCCAAAAAAACAATTAGCTGAATGGGAAATTCCTAGCAGGTGTTTTAAATTATTCTTCCTAGGAATAATTTTTATATATCCCTCTTTTGTCTCTAATATAAAAATATATGGTAAAACTTTTTCTTTATAATAATTGAAGTTTTTGATAAATAATTCGTTAAAATCGTTAATATTCATGAATTTTCTAGAAAAAGAAAGCCGGGTCTTTAACCGGCAATTCTTTGAATTAAATACAATTGGCGTACTCCACACTTACAGTACTTGAGTCCTCATTGTTTTATAGCCCGAGCCCCAGGCTGGTAGGTCCAATTACCTCCTACTTGGTTTTAACAATTAAGTAAGGTTCTAATGTTACTTCTTAACCATCAAGTAAACTCTACATAAAAGTTATTTGTTATTTTATGTATATTTACCACACCCTTGAAGATACATGTGTACCTTCACTTAAAATATACCATAATCGATTAAAAAAACAATGATTAAGCGATTGCTAATTGGGTGTTTTGATAAGGTTTTCAATGAATTATTTCATTAAGTTTTTCATTGACGTTAAAAAATATAATTATGATTCGATTCATCCATTTCTATACAGTAACAGCTTCTTCGTTGTATTTCTTGCATATACTTTATATCTTTTCGCAAGCAGGGAACCATAGAAGAAGCTTTCTAAGATTTACTGTATGTATATCTGAATTTAAAAAAATCAACTTTTTGTCAAAAATATTGAAATAATTGTGTAAGTTATGTGAAAAAAATCAAATATTTTAAGAAAATATTGTTTTTTAATAGATGAAGTAATAAAATCTTTCCTATATTAAGAGGAAGGTATTGATTATGGAATATGATTTCAAAGATTTTGGTTCATGTTTATTCAGTGAAAGTGAAATGGCAAAAAGGTTACCATCTCCTGTATTTAGAAAGTTTAAGGAAGCAAGAGACCATGAGACACCACTAGAGATAGAGATTGCTGATGCGATTGCTCATGAGATGAAGGATTGGGCACTTGAACATCATTGTACCCACTATACTCACTGGTTTCATCCTTTGACTGGCTCTACTGCTGAGAAACATAATTCTTTTATTGAAGAAAAAGATGGAGTTCCTATTTGTAGGTTTTCAGGAAAGTCTTTGATTAAAGATGAACCTGATGCTTCTAGTTTTCCAAGTGGTGGCCTACGAGCAACTTTTGAAGCTCGTGGTTATACTTATTGGGATGTTGAATCTCCTGCATTTATTAGGGGCCATGTTTTATATATTCCGACTGTCTTTATTTCATATACTGGTGAATCATTAGATACTAAGGGGCCTTTGCTTAAGTCTATTGATGCAGTGAGTGATGCGGCTAGTAGGATTGTTAATAGTTTTGGTGATAAGACAGTTAAAAGAGTTATTCCATGTGTTGGTTTGGAACAAGAATATTTCTTGGTTGATAAGGCTACTTTCTATCAAAGAAGAGACTTGTATTTAACAGGCAAAACATTATTAGGTGCTATGCCTCCTAAGGGTCAAGAGTTAGAGAAACATTATTTTGGTTCTATTTCTCAAAGAGTTAATGATTATATGGAAGAGGTTAATAAGGAACTATGGAATCTTGGTGTCTATGCTAAGGCGGAACATAATGAGGTAGCTCCTGGTCAATTTGAGATTTCTCCTATTTTCTCTAGTTTAAATGTGGCGATTGATCAAAATATGATGATGATGGATATCTTACAAAAGGTAGCTTTGAAACATGATTTGGTTTGTTTACTACATGAAAAACCTTTTGAGGGTGTAAATGGTTCTGGTAAGCATAATAACTATTCTTTAGTTACTGATGATGGTCAAAACTTATTTGATCCAGGTAAGGATCCTCATAATAATGTGCGTTTCTTATTGTTTACAGGAGCTATATTGAAGGCAATCGATGATAATGCGACTCTAATTAGATTGGCTTCAAGTGATGCTGGTAATGACTTTAGATTGGGTGCTAATGAAGCTCCTCCTGCCATTGTTTCTGTTTACTTGGGTGATGTAATAGAAGGTGTGTTTGATTCTATTGTTGGCAAAAAGCCTACAAGTTATGTTAAGTCTGGTTTAAAGGAATTTGGCATGTCTACTATTAAGAATCTTCCAAAGGATAATTCAGATCGTAACCGTACTTCTCCTATTGCCTTTACTGGTAATAAGTTTGAATTTAGAATGTTAGGTTCAAGTATGAATGCTTCTTTCTTGAATACCGTTATAAATACTTCTTTAGCCAAGGTATTAGATGAAATAGCTGATGAATTAGATAAGGTAAAGAATAGACAGGATGTAAGGGAAAAGGCTTTGGACATAATCGCCTCTATGTATAAGAAGCATAAGAGAATTGTTTTCTCTGGTAATGGTTATAGTGATGAGTGGGTTAAGGAGGCTGAAAGAAGAGGTCTTCCTAATGTTCCTACTTTCATTGAATCTATTAAGTGTTTTAGCGATAAGGATTGTATTTCTACTTTTGAGAAATATGGTGTTTATACTGAAAAAGAAATCATGGCAAGAAGTGAAATCATGTATGAGTCTTATGTTCATGTAAGAAGTATTGAGATTAGAACTTTGACAGCGATGATTTATCAAAATATTATTCCTTCAGCTATTAAAGAATTAAATTTCATTACTACTTCAGGTAATGAATATATGTCTTCTTCAATGAGAACAAGGGCTGAGAAGTTGTCTACTTTCATTGATGAGTGTTCTTTACTTGCTGGTCAAACCGAAGATGAATTAAAGGTTGCGTTGAAGGAATTAAGTTTTGAAGAAAAAGGTATGCATATTTTAAAGAAGGTTATTCCTTTGACTGAAGAATTAAGAAAGACCGCAGATAAGATGGAACATTATATTTCTATTGATAATCTTCCTTATCCAAGTTATGAGAAATTGTTCTTTGATACAGATTTCTAGGTAATGATTTATGGAAAACGTTGATTATAAAACATTGGGCTTTAGTTATCATGAAATTCCTTATCGTTTTGTAGCTAAATATAAAGACGGCAAGTGGGATGATGGTTGTTTAAGTGATGATTCAAATGTTGTTTTGAATGAGAGTGCGGCAATACTTCAATATTGTGGTCAAGTATTCGAAGGCTTAAAGGCTTATAGAACAGTTGATAATCGTGTTGTTTTGTTTAGACCAGATATGAATGCTAGAAGGTTACATGATTCTGCTGAAGTGATGCAAATGCCACCTTTTGATGAAAAGCGTTTTGTAGATGCGGTTAAAGAAGTGGTTAAGGCTAATATAGACTATGTGCCACCATATAATAGTGGTGCTAGTCTATATCTAAGACCATATATATTTGGTACTGATCCAATTTTAGGTGTTAAGCCTGCTAGTGAATATGAATTTAGAATCTTTGGCTCTCCTGTAGGTCCTTATTTTGCAGGGGATAAGGCTTTAAAGAGATTGTTTGTATCTTCATATGATAGGGCAGCTCCTCATGGCACTGGTAATATTAAAGCTGGTTTAAATTATGCTATGTCACTTCGTCCTTATGTTTGTGCACATAAAGCAGGATATGATGAGAATCTATATCTAGATAGTGCAAGTAGAACATATATTGAAGAGACAGGCGGCGCTAATATTTTATTTATTGATAAGAATAATAAGGTAGTTACACCTAAGTCAGATAGTATTCTTCCATCTATTACTAGAAAGAGTATTCTTTATGTTGCGAAGCATTATTTAAATCTTGAAATCGAAGAGAGGCCAATTAATGTTAATGAGCTCGATAATTTTGCGGAATGTGGCTTGTGTGGCACGGCTGCAGTTATTGCTCCTGTTGGTAGTATTACTTATAATGACAAAGAATACGAATTTAAGACAGGTCCTATTGTTGATAAGTTAAGAGATATGTTGTTAGGTATTCAAAAAGGTGCTGTCGAAGCACCTGATGGATGGATTGTTGAAGTTAAATAATATTTTCAAAGTTAAGGCCGTAGATACTATGGCCTTTTTCTTTTAGAGTGGCAGTTATACAATCGTTTGTCTTTTTAGCAGCATGAATAACACTTTCACTGAAGTTGTTTGTTTGTATCATCTTGGCACATAAGAATGAGGCAAAGACATCTCCTGTTCCATGTAGTTCATCTTTTACTTTGTTGTTTAGGATGTGGAAAATTTCGTCATCATCTTTTACAAGATAGCCAATCTTATTGTCTTTATGAATAGAAGTGATAACTACTTTTTTATTCTTAAACTTTTTGATGATTTCAAGTGGATCTTCATTGATATTACTGTCGGTTAATAAACAAGCTTCTGTAAGATTGGGACTGATGTAGTCAGCTATGTCTACTAATTTTTTTAATGATTTTTGGTAATTGTCATCAAAACATTTAAAACGATTGCCATTATCGCCTAATACGGGGTCAACAAATATTTTTACTTTTTTATCCTTTAAGTAATCACAAATATAGTCTATTTGTTTATAGTTATTGAAAAAGCCTGTATAGACAGTATTGAATTTAATATCTTGTTTAGTCCATAGTTTTGTGAAAGATTCTATTTCTTTACTACAGTCGCTAATTAAATAATCTTTAAAATATGTTTGATTAGATAGGATGCAAGTTGGAAGGGGAACTGTTTCTATTCCGTATGTTGATATGATGGGAATGGATACGGTTAGGGAACATTTTCCAACACATGATAGGTCGTTTATTAATAATGCTTTTTCCATAATAAGTTAATCCTTTCTATCCTATATATTTTAAACTATCTTAAAAGGATTTAGTTTGTTTATAAAAATAGTGTAGAATTTTTCTACACTATTTTAAAAGCTTTAATCTAAATCTTCTCCGTTGGTTGCGATAACTTTTTGGTACCAATAGAAGGAATCTTTTTTGTATCTATTGTATGTGCCATTTCCCTCATCATCAGCATCAACATAGATGAAACCATATCTTTTTGCCATTTCTCCAGTGGAACAGCTGATAACATCGATTACAGTCCAAGGGGTGTAACCGATAAGGTTAACTCCATCATCAATAGCTAGGCGCATTTGTTCGACGTGATCTTTGATGTATGAAATACGATATGGATCGTGTATCTTGCCGTCTTTGAATTCATCACGAGCTCCGATACCATTTTCGGTAATCATAATAGGAACTCCATATCTATCGTAAACATGGTTTAATGTGTATCTTAATCCAACTGGGTCAATTTGCCAGTTCCATTCTGTAGCCTTAAGATAAGGGTTCTTAGCTCCTCCCATGATGTTTCCTGATACTTGTGTTGCATCTTTTTGAGTAGTAATGCAGTTTGTCATGTAGTAAGAGAAAGAATAGAAATCACAGTGTCCCTCTTTTAATACTTTAAGATCTTCTTCGGTTACTTCAAAATGAATGTTGTTTTTATCAAAATAACGTTTCATAAAGTATGGGTATTCACCTTTGATTTGTACATCTCCTGAGAAACAGTTTCTAAGTTGATCTTCTTGTTGTGTAGCTAAAACATCTTCTGGTTTCGGCGTTAATGGATATACGGTAATATGACAAATCATGGTACCAAATTTAAATTCTGGGTTAATTTCATGTCCCATGATAACGGTTTTAGCAGAAGCTACAAATTGATTGTGTAGCGCTGCATAACGTTTATCTGGATTATCTTTTTGGTCAGAAAAATTTTCTGTTCCAGGATTTTTGATACCACCATGGTTCCAGTTGCCAACAGGAGTAGTTAAATCGTTGATTTCGTTGAATGGAATCCAATATTTAACAACATCTTTATATCTTGTTAGGATTGTTTTTGCGAAATGTAAGTAACAATCAATGGCTTTTCTTCCTGCCCAACCATCTGTGGTTTCTACCATTTTTAATGGCATTTCATTATGGTAAATAGTTACCAATGGTTCAATTGAATACTTTTTTAATTCAGCAAATACTTTATCATAAAATTCTAATCCTTTTTCATTAGGTTCTTCTTCGTCTCCGTTAGGGAAGATTCTTGCCCAAGAAATAGACATTCTATACATTTTTAATCCAAGTTCATGGAATAATGCGATATCTTCTTTATAGTGATGATAAAAGTCTGCTGCCTTGTGACTTGGGTAATAATATTTGTTTTCATCAATATCTAAAGTGATTTTTCTAGGTACTGAGTGTGTTCCTGCTACCATAGCGTCGGCAAGGTTTGGACCTTTTCCGTCTATGTTCCAGGCACCTTCTACTTGGTTGGCTGCTGTTGCTCCACCCCAATAGAAGTCTTTTGGGAATCCTTTTATTTTGTTCATATGTGTTAATCCTTTCTTCAAATGAATAGTATCATAAAAAAATAATAAGTAAAATATTTTTTATTAAACTTTTATTGAAACGGTTACAAAATAAAAAATATTTTAGTAATTCTATTGACAATGAACTTTTGTAATGTTAATTTGTAGATGGATAAAAAATATTTTATTGGAGGTTTAAAATGAATAAACAAATTCAAACAGAAAATGCCCCAAAGGCAATTGGTCCATATTCTCAAGCAATTCAAAGCGGTAGCTTATTATTTGTATCTGGAGTTATGCCGATAGATCCAACTACAAATACTCTTGTAGAAAATACAATCGAAGCTCAAGCAAAACAGGTTATGAAGAATATCGATGGTGTGTTAAAGGCTGCTGGGTATACAGTGGATGATGTTGTTAAGACAACTTGTTTCCTTTCTGATATCAATAATTTTGCAGCATTTAACGAAGTTTATGGAAACTACTTCACAAGTAAGCCAGCTAGATCTTGTATGGCTGTAAAAGATCTTCCTAAGGCTGCTCTTGTAGAAGTTGAAGTTATTGCCAATAAATAAAGTATATAAAAGAAAAGGAGATTAATATGGCAAAAGTATCTATGAAAGATTTGGTGGAGAATCTTGGTGGTGTTGAAAACATCGCTTCTGCAACTCATTGTGCTACTCGTTTAAGAGTAACAACGAAGGACAAGAGCAAGGTAAAATTTACTGCTCTTAAAAAACTTGATGGAGTTTTGGGTGTAGTTGATGGAGCTACTCAAACTCAAATTGTTATTGGTGCTGAGGTAAGCGAAGTATATTCTGAATTTTGTAAGTATACTGGAGTTAGCGAGTCAGCTCAAATTGATGATCAAAAGGCTTTAAAGGAAGATTTAAAGAATAAGAAGGGTGCTAAGTTATCTCTTGTGTTTGAAACAATCGCAAGAATCTTTAATCCAATTGTTCCTGCTTTAGCTGGTTGTGGTTTCTTATCAGCAATTATCATGGTAGCTATGGCGTTTGGCGCTTCTATGTCTAGCCCAACATTTTCTACTTTCGTAGCAATTTCAATGGCAGTATTTACATTTATTCCATTCTTATTAGCATGTTCAACAGCTGAAGTGTTTGGAATGAATAAGTATGTTGCCCTAACTATTTGCGCAGCTATGATGGCTTCTAAGTGGTCTTCATTGATTGCGGATGGAACTGCTTATTATTCTTTCTTAGGTATTCCATTTAGAGTGGTTAATTATTCTTCTTCAGTATTGCCTATCGTATTTGCGATTATTGTAGCTTCATTCATTGAAAAAGGCTTAAATAAAGTTGTTAAGGGTCCTCTAAAGATTATTGTTGTTCCTGCATTTACTATTTTATTAGGTACAATAATTACTCTATGGACTGTTGGTCCTATCACTTATAAGATTGGTGAATTAATTGCAGCTGGAATGAACTGGTTGTTCTCAAATGGAGGCTGGGTTGCTGGTCTTGTGTATGGTGGTATCTATTCAGGTATGGTTGTACTTGGTATTCATCATGGCATGGTTCCTGTGTTAACTCAAATGATTGCGACACAAGGATTTAACTTCGTATCTCCAACTTCTGGTTCAGCTAACATCGGTCAAGCTGGTGCAGCATTTGGCGTATGGTTGAAATCAAAAGATAAGAAGTTAAAGGCTAACGCAGCTTCAGCATCTATTGCTGCATGTGTAGGCATCACTGAACCAGTATTATATGGTGTCAATGTCCCTCAAGGTAAAACATTCTTATTTGGTTCTATCGGTGGTGCTGTAGGTGGTGCTATCGCAGGTTTCTTGAAGTTAAAGGCTTATGCGATTGGTGGTCCTTCATTCTTATCATTCGGTATGTTTATGGGTGGCGATAATCCATTTATGAATTGTGCTCTAGTTATGGTATGTTTCGCAGTATCATTTATTGTAGCTGCTGTATTAACATATCTATTCTGGAAACCAGTTGATGCTGAGTAAACAATAGAGTATATATGTATATAATTGTGGAGGAATGCTTCCTCCACTTTACTGATTTATGGGAGATTTAATATGAATATAAAAGAAAAGATGATTTCTTCTTTTGCGAAGGCAAAAGGCGGCTTATTTTCGGCGGTAGAAAAGGCTGATGTAGGTGGTTCTTATCAAGAGATGGAGAAACAAGGTGTCGCTTTAATGGGTTGGGCAGATCCTTTTATGCCTGATCGTTCGATGCCTGATTTTGTTGAAGAGGCTTTGGTTAAAGCTGTGCGTGATGATTCTTCTCCTCACTATACTGCTCCTATTGGAAATGAAGAATTAAAAGAATTGATTGCTGAAAAACTAGAGAGACAAAATAATTTGCATGTTGATCCTTCTAGGAATATTTTGATAACACCGGGTTCAGATAGTGGTTTATATTTTGCGATTTTGCCTTTTATTAATGATGGTGATGAAGTTATGATACCAAGTCCTAGTTATCCTAATAATTATTTGGATGTTGAAACTATGGGTGGCAAGGTAGTTCCCATAGTTTTAAGTGCTAAAGATGGTTATCAATTGGATGTTGATCAGATGAGGGAAAAATTGACTTCTAAGACTAAGATGGTTTTGTTGACACATCCTAATAATCCAACTACTACTGTTTATAATAGGGAATCTTTGGAAAAGTTAAGAGATTTTATTGTTGAAAATGATTTGGTTCTTGTGGTCGATCAGGCGTTTGAGGATTTTACTTATGATAATGAGATGATTACTCCTGCTTCAATGGATGGCATGTTTGAAAGAACGGTGACTGTATTTTCTTTTTCAAAGGGTATGGGTTTAAGTGGCTTAAGAGTTGGTTATATAGTAACTGATGATCATATTATGGATACAATGTTTGCGAATGCAGTTGGTGTCATTGGTGCTACTTCTACTTCATCACAAAAGGCCATTATTGAGGCAATGAAGCATCCTGAATTTATGAAGATTTTTGAAGATGCTTATGAATATAGAAGACATAAGGCCTTTGAGATTTTAAATTCTATTCCAAATGTTTCTTGTGAATTGCCTCAATCAGGTTTCTTATGTTGGGTAGATGTTTCTAAACTTGGCAATTCTTCAGATATTGTGTCTTATTTAGTGAAAGAAGCCAAGGTATCTGTGAATGATGGAATTAACTATGGCGAAGGTGGCAAAGGTCATTTAAGAATAGTATTGGGAGTTTATAAGGATAATAATAGAGTTGTTGATGCTCTTATGAGAATAAAGGAAGCATTAACAAAGTATCAAGGCTTATAACTATAATTTGTTATAATAGCGTTGGAGAATATGCAAATGAAACTAACAAAAAGTGATAAATTAATTTTAGAATCATATAAAACTATGATAGGGGGATTGGCTAAATATTTGCCTAATAGTTATGAGCTTGTACTGCATTCTTTGGAAAATTTAGAAGAGTCTGTTATTGCAATCTATAACGGTGAGCATACAGGAAGAAAGGTTGGAGCACCTATTACTGATTTAGCGCTTAATTTGTTAGAACAAATTAATAACGGTAATGAAGATTCTATAGTTTATTTTAGTAAGAATTCAAGAGGCGAACCTTTAAAGTCAACAACTATAGCCATAAGGGGTGATGATAAGAGGATAATTGGTTTGGTTTGTATCAATATGTATCTAAATACACCTTTTAAAGATATTTTGGATTCTTATGTTCCTCAACAACTTAATAGTTTTACAGAAACTTATAAACAAAGTTCTGATGATTTAATTAAAGAAACTTATGAAATGGTTAAGACTGATGTTTTAGCTGATGATTCTATTCTTCCTTCTAATAAAAATAAGATAATCATCGAAAGACTATATGATAAGGGTATTTTCCAAATGAAAGATGCGGTATATAAGATTGAAACTTTGATGAATATATCTAAGAATACGGTTTATCTTCATATTAGAAATCATAAAAAGAATATTGATAAATAATTAATGTAAGGGGTCGAGGCAATAACTTGACCTTTTATTGTCGGTGGTTTTAAATTATATTCATATTTTTAAATGATTTAATTAAAGAAATGTTTCATGTTAGGTGAAGATGTGTGTAGACAATGGACAAAGAGGGAATATTTAATTAAAAACACAAAAGTACTTAAAATTTTACACTTGGGTGTTTGCATATATATGTGGGTAAGGTGATATAATACCCATGTTGTAGGTGGTACAACAAAAGGAGAGTTAAAATGAAAAAACTATTAACTATTATGTTGTCAGTACTTATGGTTTTTGGTCTTACTGCATGTGGTAAGGATGAAAACGATAATAATACTGATGGTCCAACTAACGGTGGCGATGTTGTTGAAGTTACTGCTAAGGATGATTATGCAAGTTTCATGGCTGCTGATGTAGATGCTGAAGTTGAAGTTCTTATGTATGTTCAAGCTCATCAAGCTTGGTGGGAAAAAGATGGCCAAGGCGTTATGACTTTATATGGTATGGATAAAGATGGTGGTTATTTTGTATACGAAGCTAAGATGGATAAGGAAACAGCTGATTCAATCAAGGAAGGCACTTTAGTTAAGGTTACTGGTGTTAAGGCTGAATGGGCTGGTGAAGTTGAAATCATGGATGCTACTGTTGAAGTGTTAGGTGAAACTAAGACTTTTGAAGCAACAGATGTAACAGATGTTATTTCTGATAGTGAAAAGTTAGCTACTTATATGAACCAAAAGATCGCTATGAAGGGTCTAGAAGTTGTTGAAGTAAGTGTTAAGGATTCTGAATATGATCCAGACTTATATATCACTTGTAAGTTAGGTGATACAGAAGTTAATCTTTGTGTTGAAAACTACTTAACTGGTCCAGATACTGAAGTATATATGACAGGTAAGGATTTAACTGCTGGTACAATTATTGATGTTGAAGGTTTCTTATACTGGTATGAAGGTGCAAACCCTCATGTAACTTCAATTTCTGTTGTTAAATAATTAAATTTAATTTTAGGTCATCTATATATAGGTGGCCTTTTAATTTGTTTATATAAGCTAAGAGTTTTAGTGTATAATATTAATGCAATTTATAAGGAGGAAATTTTTAAAATGGCTGTTAAAGTTGCGATTAATGGATTTGGCCGTATCGGTCGTCTAGCTTTCCGTCAAATGTTTGATGCTGAAGGTTATGAAGTAGTTGCTATCAACGATTTAACATCTCCTAAGATGTTAGCTACTTTATTAAAGTATGATTCTGCTCAAGGTGGTTTCTGTGGTAAGTTTGGTGAAAACAAGCACACTGTAGATTACAAGGAAGCAGTTATGGAAGAAGATGGCAAGACTGTAAAGGTTCCTGGTTCTATCACTGTTGATGGTAAGGAAATTACAATCTATGCTAATCCTAAGGCTGAAGAATTACCTTGGGGTGAATTAAATGTAGATGTAGTATTAGAATGTACAGGTTTCTATACTTCTAAGGCTAAGGCTGAAGCTCATATCAAGGCTGGTGCTAGAAAAGTTGTTATTTCTGCTCCTGCTGGTAATGATCTTCCAACTATCGTTTACAATGTAAACCATGAAACATTAACTGCTGATGATCATGTTATCTCTGCAGCTTCTTGTACAACAAACTGTTTAGCTCCTATGGCTAAGGCATTAAATGACTATGCTCCAATTTCTTCAGGTATCATGACTACTGTTCATGCTTACACTGGTGACCAAATGATTCTAGATGGTCCTCAAAGAAAGGGTGATGTTCAAAGAGCTAGAGCTGGTGCTGTTAATATCGTTCCTAACTCAACAGGTGCTGCTAAGGCTATCGGTCTTGTAATTCCTGAATTAAATGGTAAGTTAATCGGTGCTGCTCAAAGAGTTCCAACTCCTACAGGCTCTACAACATTATTACATGCTGTAGTTAAGGGCACTAATGTTACTGTTGAAGGTATCAATGCTGCTATGAAGGCTGCTGCTAACGAATCTTTCGGTTATACTGAAGAAAAGCTAGTTTCTAGCGATATCGTTGGTATGAGATTCGGTTCATTATTCGATGCTAACCAAACAATGGTTGCTAAGATTGATGAAGATACTTACCAAGTTCAAGTAGTTTCTTGGTATGATAACGAAAACTCTTACACATCTCAAATGGTAAGAACTATTAAGTACTTAGCTAGCCTATAATCGCTAATTAACTTTTTAGAAATATTAATAAAGGGACAGCTTCGGTTGTCCCTTTAATATGCTAATAATGTGTTAAAGAATTAAAATTTCAGTTATTTTTCACAATTTAGTCATATACTGTTTATTATGAAAAATAAATTTAGAAACTGGCTATATAAAGTGATGTATGGCCGTAATGGTGTTGATGTTTTAGGTAGGGATTTGTCTTATCTAGTTATCTTTTTGATTATCGTTAATTTATTTTTTCGTGGTTATGCACGATTAATTGTTACAATGATTATATGGGTATTGATTGTTTATACCTACTTTAGAATGTTTTCAAAGAATGTTTATAAAAGAAGAAGCGAGTCTAATAAATATGAAAGTAAGAAGAAATATATTATTACTCGTATAAAACAAGCTAAACAATATCGTTTCTTTGATTGTCCTAATTGTAAGGCTCATCTAAGGGTACCTAGGGGGTCTGGTAATATAACTATTACATGCAATAAGTGTGGTACTAAGTTTGATAGAAAGGCTTAATAAGTGCAAGATCCATATACAGTTCTTGGTGTTTCAAGAGATGCAAGTGAAGATGAAATAAAGGCTGCTTATCGTAAGTTGGCGAAGAAGTATCATCCAGATTTAAATCCAGGTGATGCGGCTGCTGCTGCAAAGATGAAGGAAGTCAATGCGGCATATGATCAGATTAAGAATCCTGATCAGTATCGTCAACAGCAGGCTTATAGCAATCCTTATAATAATTCTTCTTATCAGAGTTCTTATCAATATTATGATAATGCTGAATTTGAAGAGTTCTTTAGGGAAGCTTTTAGACAGGCTCAGCAACAACAGCAGTATTATCAAAATACTAATAGAACCAATAATAATGGTAATAAGCAATATTATTACTATAGGACTTATAGAAGACCTAGGTTCTCTTTGTTTAGATTAATAATTACTTATATGATTATTATGATTTTACTTAGAGGCTGTGTTGGTTTTCTTACTTTACCGTTTAGTATATTTGGTACCGTTCCTAATGAATCTAACCAGGTTACTGAGACTAGAAATACATAAAGTACGGCTATTCATTAAGTTGAATAGCTTTTTTTGATTATAGAAATAAAAAAAATACCCAAGCGGGTATTAATTTAATAAGTGGCGTCCACGGGGCGATTCGAACGCCCGACCGTTCGCTTAGAAGGCGAATGCTCTATCCACTGAGCTACGAGGACATTTCCTTTAGCGCATATCTATATTACTATAGGCATAAACAAATTTCAATAGTTTTTTACGGATCTTGCATAAAAGATTACGATTTTTGATGAAGTTGTTTTCTTTGTCTTTGGATTAACCAAACACAAATAATAAACAAAAGAATATAGATTAGTTAAAAATTAATTGAAGTTATATAAAAATTTTTTTGTGTTTTTAGCCTTTAAAAAAATTTTTATAAAAAAATATAAAAAATTTTACAATTATTTTTTTCAACTTGTTAAAACAAGTAGATATTATTCTAATATTCATTTTTAGGGCGTTTTTTGAATATTGTTAAAAATAGCAGTTTTTTAGCAAGAATTTGTTAGAAAAAAAGTTGAGTGTAAACGCTTGCAAAAATTTAGGGGAATGGTATTATATAGACATATGAGGAACAGGCGTATTTATTTACACGAAATAGCTAAAAACAGCACACGATATTTAGGGAAGTAATTCTATAACTTTTAAAGGATTTCCTATAAATCGATGTGCTTTTTTTATAAAAAAGGAAATAACAAGATGTATTGGTCGCGAACATTATATTTTGTAGCATAGGGCGCTAGCGCTTAACACCCGACGCAGTGATTTTCAAAAAAAGAATAGTGAGAGGTAAAAAATTAAAAATGAAAGGTATTCATGTAACTAGTGAAATTAAACCACTAAAAAAAGTATTATTACACAGACCTGGTAAAGAATTATTAAATCTTACACCAGATACACTTAGCGAATTATTATTCGACGATATTCCATTCTTAAAGGTTGCTCAAGAAGAACACGATGCATTTGCTAAAATTTTAAGGGACAATGGCGTTGAAGTAGTTTACCTAGAAGATTTAGTTGCTGAAGTATTTGATGCAGATCCAGCTGTTAGGGAAAAGTTCTTACACCAATTCATTAGCGAAGCTAACATCAAGACTGAACATTGGCACAATATGTTATTCGATTTCTATAACAAGATTGAAGACAATAAGGAATTAGTATTAAAGACTATGGAAGGTGTTAACCTTGCTGAAATCGATTATGATGTTAATAACTCTTTAGTTGACTTAGTTGATGGCGGTAACAAGATGCTTATTAAACCAATGCCTAACCTATACTTCACTCGTGACCCATTTGGTTCAGTTGGTGATGGTGTGTCTCTAAACAAGATGTATTCTGAAACAAGAAATAGAGAAACAATCTATGCTGAATATGTATTCGATTACCATCCAGATTTCAAGGGCCTTGTAAGCAAGTGGTATGATAGGTATGATCCATTCCACATCGAAGGTGGCGATATCCTTAACTTAAATGAAACTACATTAGCTATCGGTATTTCTCAACGTACAGAACCAGATGCAATCGATCTATTTGCTCATAAGGTATTTGCTAATCCTGATTGCAAGATTGAAACTATCTTAGCATTCAATATCCCAGTATCAAGAGCATTCATGCACTTAGATACAGTATTTACACAAATCGATGTTGATAAGTTCACTATCCACCCAGGAATCTTAGGACCTCTAGAAGTATTTAAGATTACTAAGGGTGAAGCTGAAGGTACTATCAAGGTTGAAAAGATGACTACTGAACTAGAAACAGTTCTAGCAGAAGCATTAGGTGTTGAAAAGGTTACTCTAATCCAATGTGGTGGTGGCGATCCAATCGCAGCTGATAGAGAACAATGGAATGATGGTTCTAACACATTATGTATCGCTCCAGGTGTTATCGTATGTTATGAAAGAAACGACGTAACCAACGAAGTATTACGTAACTATGGCTTAAAGGTATTAACTATGCCAAGTGCTGAATTATCAAGAGGACGTGGAGGCCCTAGATGTATGTCAATGCCTCTAATCCGTGAGGACTAATTAAAAAAATAAAAACATTATTATTTAAAGGAGATTAAATTATGCCAGTAAACTTAAGCGGACGCAATTTCTTAAAATTGCTAGATTTCACTACAGAAGAAATCGAATATCTAATTAAATTATCAAAAGAATTCAAAAACTTAAAATTAACTAATACACCTCATAAGTATCTTGCAGGTAAGAACATTGTATTATTGTTCGAAAAGACTTCAACAAGAACTAGATGTTCATTCGAAGTTGCAGGACGTGACTTAGGTATGGGTGTAACTTACCTAGATCCAGGTTCTTCTCAAATGGGTAAGAAAGAATCTATCGAAGATACTGCTAGAGTATTAGGTAGAATGTACGATGGTATCGAATACCGTGGTTTTGCTCAAAGCATCGTAGAAGAATTAGCTGAAAACGCTGGTGTACCAGTTTGGAACGGTTTAACAACTGAATTCCACCCAACTCAAATGTTAGCTGATATGTTAACAATCGAAGAAAACTTCGGTAGATTAAAGGGCTTAAACTTTGTATTTATGGGTGATGCTGGTAACAACGTTGGTAACTCATTAATGGTTGTTTGTGCTAAGTTAGGTGTAAACTTCACTGCTTGTGGTCCAGCTAAACAAATGCCAAACCCTGAACTTGTTGAAGAATGCAAGAAGCTTGCTGCTGAACATGGTTCTACAGTTACATTAACTGAGGATGTTGAAGCTGCAACTAAGGGTGCTCATGTAATCTATACTGATATTTGGGTATCAATGGGTGAACCTGATTCAGTTTGGGAAGAAAGAATTAAGTTATTATCTCCTTATCAAGTTAATGCTAAGGTTATGGCTAATGCAGATCCAGAAGCTATCTTCATGCACTGCTTACCTTCATTCCATGACTTAAAGACTACAATCGGTAAGGATATCTATGACAAGTTCGGCTTGACAGAGATGGAAGTTTCAGATGAAGTATTTGAATCTAAACAATCTAAGGTCTTCGACGAAGCTGAAAACAGAATGCATACAATCAAGGCTGTTATGTATGCAACTCTTAAATAATAATGGCTAAAAAAAGATTAGTAATCGCTCTTGGGGGTAATGCTTTAGGCAATACCCCTGAAGAGCAATTAGCTCTAGTTAAAAACACTGCTACTACAATCGTAGACTTAGTCGAAGAAGGATACGATGTTATCGTAGGTCATGGTAATGGTCCACAAGTTGGTATGATTAACTTAGCTATGGAATATTCTGCTAACAACGGCGGTAAGACTCCAGCTATGCCATTCCCAGAATGTGGTGCTATGACTCAAGGCTACATTGGTTATCATTTACAACAAGCAATTGGACGTGAATTAAATAAGCGTCATTTAAACAGAGAATGTGTAACAGTGGTTACACAGGTTGTCGTTGATAAGAACGATAAGGCATTCGAAAATCCTACTAAGCCAATTGGTGCTTTCTATTCTGAAGAAGATGCAAAAGCTATCATGGCTGAAAAAGGTTACATCTTTAAAGAAGATGCTGGTAGAGGATGGCGTAGAGTTGTACCTTCTCCAAAACCAGTTAGAATTGTTGAATTAGATGTAGTTGAAAAGCTAACAGAAGCAGGATTTGTAACTGTTACTGTTGGTGGTGGTGGTATCCCTGTTGTTGAATCTGATGATGGATACGAAGGTGTTGCATCAGTTATCGATAAGGATAGAGCATCATCAAAACTTGCTTTAGATTTACATGCAGATATGCTTGTAATCTTAACAGCTGTTGATCGCGTTTGCATCAACTTTAATAAACCTGACCAAAAAGCTTTAGCTGAAATGACTGTAGCTGAGGCTAAACAATATATTTCTGAAGGACACTTCGCCCCAGGTAGTATGCTACCAAAAGTAGAAGCTTGTCTAGAATATGTTGAAAATACAGAAAACGGTCAAGCATTAATCACTTCTCTTGAAAAAGCGAAGGCTGCATTAAAGGGCGAGACTGGTACTGTAATTCATAAATAATCTTTTAGATATAAGGAGGGGAAAATATGTCTGAAAAGAAAAAGAAGAAGGGTGGTATTACATCATTTAGTATCCTTCTACTAATCATCATTGCATTAGCAATTATTTCTCACTTCGTTCCTGGAGTTGAGAACCCTGCTACATTAGCAGACGTTGTTATGGCACCATTTAATGGTTTCCAAGATGCAATTGAAGTATGTGTCTTCGTTCTAGTGTTAGGTGGCTTCTTAAACGTAGTTACAAAGACTGGCGCATTAGACACAGGTATCCGTGTACTTGTTAAGAAACTTAAGGGTAAAGAAATCAGAATTATTCCAATTTTGATGGCTGTATTCGCAATCTGTGGTTCTACATACGGTATGTGTGAAGAAACTGTAGGTTTCTACGCTCTAATTTGTGCAACAATGGTTGCTGCTGGTTTCGATACAATCGTTGGTGCTGCAACTATCTTATTAGGTGCTGGTATCGGTTGTCTAGGTTCAACTGTTAACCCATTTGCTACAGGTATCGCTTCTGATGCTATCGTAGCTACTGGCGTTGAAGTAAACCAAGGTAATGTAATGTTACTAGGTATTATCTTATTAGTTGTTTCTTATGCAATTGCTGTAACTTATGTTATGAAGTATGCTAAGAAAGTTCAAAACGAAAAGGGTTCTATCTTATCTGCTGGTGAAACTGAAGCTATGATGGAACATTATGCTCAAGGTGATACTTCTGAAGATGAAAAGCTAACTGGTAAACAAAAAGCTGTTCTAATTATCTTCGCATTAACATTCGTAGTAATGATTCTATCAGTTATCCCTTGGGATGGTTTATTCGGTGAAGAATGGCATGAAGCTGTATTCGGTTGGTCTGCATTCTTAACTGGTGACCCTCTAGGCTTCTGGTGGTTTGGTCACTTAGCAATGTGGTTCTTCATGAGTGCTATCGTTATCGGTTTAATTGGTGGTCTTGGTGAAAAGGGTATCGTTGACGCTTTCATCGCTGGTTCTGCTGATATCATTTCTGTAGTATTAATTATCGCAGTTGCTCGTGGTGCTTCTGTAATCCTATTCTCTACTGGTTTAGGTGAAGTTATCCTACAATCTTCTGCTAATTTCTTAAGAGGTGTTCCAGCATTCGTTTATGCTCCACTATCTTACTTACTATACTTATTATTATCATTCTTGATTCCATCAACTTCTGGTTTAGCAAGTGCTTCTATGGGTATCATGGGTCCTCTAACTGCTCAAATCGGTTTCAACCCAGCTGTAATGGTAATGATCTTCTCTGCTGCTTCAGGTGTTATTAACCTATTCACTCCAACTTCTGGTGTTGTTATGGGTGGTCTATCAATCGCTAAGGTTGAATATAGCACTTGGTTAAAGTGGGTACGTAACTGTATCTTAATGATTATGTTATCTTCAGCTGTAATCCTAACAGTTGCAATGTTAGTAATGTAATCATTCATTAAAAATTGAAATTTCCTAATTATTAAAAAAATTGTAAAGGGTCTTCATAATCGAAGGCCTTTTCTTATGGAATGATAAAAAAGTGCCAAAAGATACAAATATCCTTAACTTTGAATTAAATGTATAACTAAAAAATTGATAACTAT
>URCJ01000027.1 GCA_900546285.1 uncultured Solobacterium sp.
TTGAGGTTCTCAACCACTTTTTTTATGTCAAATTTCGTATTTAATTTTTACACTTAAACTCTTGTCTTAAAGAAAGAAGGAACATCATCGTCATCATCAACAACATTTACTTCTTCTCTTTTCACTTCCTCAACTGGAGCACTCACGAAAGTCGTAGGAGCCTTTGCGGTAGTTGCTGTATTAGGTAACTCAAAACCAGTAGCGATAACAGTAACGATGATATTTTCACCTAATTGTTCATTCATCGCAACACCAAAGATTGTATCGATATCGTTACCAGCAGCTTCCTTAATATAATCAATGGCAACTTGAGCATCATAAACAGAAATATCATTACCACCAGTAATATTAATAATAGCTGACTTAGCACCCTTAATTTGAGCCTCAAGTAAAGGAGACTTAATAGCCTTAGCAGCAGCTTCCTTAGCCTTATTCTCACCATTTGCCATACCAATACCGATAAGTGCAGTACCCTTACCTTGCATAACAGCCTTAACATCCGCAAAGTCTAAGTTGATATAAGCAGGAACCGCAATCAAATCAGTGATGGTTTGAACACCCTGTCTTAAGACATTATCAGCTTCCTTAAATGCATCTTGCATAGGAATCTTACCAATCACACTTAACAACTTATCATTTGAAACAATAATAAGTGAATCGATATATTCCTTTAATGATTCAAGACCAACTTGAGCTTGATCATTTCTCTTACGACCCTCAAATCTAAATGGAGTAGTAACAACACCAACAGTTAAAGCACCTGCCTCCTTAGCAAGTCTTGCGATAATTGGAGCACCACCAGTACCTGTGCCACCACCTTCACCACAAGTAATGAAAACCATATCAGCACCAGCAATTGCCTTACGGATATCATCTTCACTCTCACCAGCAGCCTTAGCACCAACCTCAGGATTAGAACCAGCACCTAAACCCTTTGTAGTATTCTTACCCAAAACAATCTTGTTTTGGCACTTAGACATATTTAAACATTGTAAATCAGTGTTACAAACATAGAATTCAACACCCTTAACACCATCGTTTACCATTCTATTTACCGCATTACAACCGGCACCACCAACACCAAATACCTTAATTCTAACAACTTGATTATATTCTGGCTTTGTAGTCATCTATTTCTCCTCACTTTCCTTATATGTTTCAAATAAATTCTTTATCTTAGAAGTAATTGATTCTCCCTCAACATCTTCTTCAATCCTATCTATAGTCTTATCATACTCAGCTATATTAACACAATTTACGCTCAATTCATTAAGAACAGCCTTTTCTCTATATACAAACAAGGCTCCATAATTGGCACACATATTAGCCTTTCTAGCCCCAATGATATCAGGATAATAATTCTTAACCTCAACACCACTTTTTTCTTTTAACAATTCTGAGATCGCTAACATCTCACTGCCCTCTCCCGTTAATAAGAAACTAGCTCCCTTTTCAATAATCGGTTTACATGTAGATACAATCTTATCAACATATGCATTAAGTGGTACATCAACCAATTCATTCAAGTCTTTAATAACTAGCGAATTATTCTTGTCGCCATCGCTCCAAGCATAAATCGCATCATTTAAATGTTCACTCTTGTAGTCAACATTATATTTTAATAACCTTGAACATACATTATATGGAAGATGATACTTAGTTATAGCTAAATCACAGAATTGTCTCAAACCAGTATGAATAATTTCAGAACTTAATAATTTAGTCTTATAAATTAAACTTAAATAAGTCTCTTCGTTATTGATATTCAATAAAATGATATTATGACTCAAAGAATTCTCTAAAGCCACACTCTCTTTGGCAATCGCATAATCAGCCAAAACTAAATCAAGAATCTCAAGTCCTGCCTTATTAACTACTTCTACATAATCAAAGGCCATTTTCTTATCACCACATAATAAATCAATATCGATATAAGCCTCATCACATGTTTCATTCTCTGGAAGTCTTCGATATGAGATGCCATTGACTGTATATTTTGTGATATGAGTATTAATAACCAACGATTCATCATCAATATGAGTCTTTAGTGCATTTGTTATAGCACGCGCAATATCCTTTTTCTTAATACGAGAATCACTTGGAATAATTGATACCTTAAGTGAAGTTCTTGAGAAATTATATGGTGGAAGAACCAAGATTACCTTTTCAAGCGTTGTCCCCACCTTCTTAGATACATTAGCGATAGCTTCTTTTAAACCCTCTACCACACTATCGCTATCAATCACATTAAAATCGCTGATACCAGAAATTGGTGCACTATAAGTACAAATAATATTAAAACGTGTATTATAGAATTCACCAACTAAGATATCAACTTTGTTGTCATCTAATTTTAAAGTTGCATAAACTTGTTTTACGTTATCCATAGTCAATATTATACAATGATTTATGTGTGAAATAAGCCTGTAATTTAAGAGATAAAAAAATAATTGTTCAAAAAAGTTTATTTTATGACCTTGCATTTGATAAAAGACAATGGTATATTAATAAAGCTAGATTTAATGAAGGGAGGCATGTGTTATGTCAAGAGTTTGCGAAATTTCTGGAAAAGGACCTCTTTCAGGAAACAACCGTTCACATTCACTTCGTGCTACACGCCGTAAATGGAATGTAAATCTTCAAAATGCAACAATTATGGTTGATGGTAAACCTACGAAGGTTAAAGTTTCAGCCCGTGCATTAAGAAGTCTTAAGGCTCAAGCTAAGAATGCATAAAATCAGTGGTTAGTAATTAACCACTTTTTTTATGTTTAAAATTAAAAAAGGAACCTAAATACTTAAGTTCCTAATATTCTCTTCCATATCACCCTTAAAGACACTAGACCCAGCAACAGCTACATCACAACCCTTACTAGATACCTTGTAGATATTCTTATCATTGATGCCACCATCCACTTCAATCAAATAATTCAAATCATTTTCCTTACGATACTTATCTAATTGTTCAATCTTATTCAAAGAATCTTCCATGAACTTTTGACCACCAAAACCTGGTTCAACGCTCATTACAAGCACTAAGTCAACATACTTCAATAAAGGAATAATCTGTTCAACACTAGTACCTGGTTTAATAGAAACACCAACCTTTACATGTAAATTCTTAAAATGAGCAATTGTATCCAAACAAGCATAAATATCATCACATGCTTCAAAATGGAAAGTAATACCATCAGCCCCAGCCTTTACAAACATATCACCAATAAAGATGGGATCACTTACCATCAAATGTACATCCATGAATAATGATGAATTATGTCTAAATGCTTTAAAAATATCGGGACCAAAACTGATATTAGGGACAAAGTGACCATCCATAACATCAAAGTGAATCCATTTACACTTTTCGTTAACTATCTCTAATTGTTTAGAAAATTGAGCATAGTCTAAAGATAAAATTGAGGGAGCAAGCATCATAAATTAACCTTCTTTCTTTTCCGTATAATACATTAAATGAATAATTGAATCAGCAGTCTGTGAATACAAAGTACCAGCACTAGGATCACATCCTACAACTGTATTAGCTTCATATTTCTTTTGATTATCAGTTAAACTCTCATAAGCAACCTCATCCTTGCTTACATTAAAGTTTAATTCCTTAAACATATTAACAACATCATCAACATTCTTACCCAAGATATCAAAAGGAATCATATAAGTACTACTTGTCGCATAAGTCAAAGTAATCTCATTAACCACATCAGGATTATATTTAGAACCAGCAGTCATACTTTGTTCTAGTATTGTACCCTCTTCCTTATCAGACTCAACGCCAATAGTCTTCACATTAAAATTCTTCGATTGTAAGATACCCTTGGCATCTTCAACCTTAAGACCTACATAATTACCAATAGTGGCATAACAACCCTCAGATACTGTTACAACTAACTTGGTGCCCTTTTCTACCAAGTCACCTTCCTTAGGATTAGAATCAATAACGATATTAGCCTTTGTATCATCGGTCATCACCCACTTAATATTTGAACTATCAATACCCAAACCTAAGGGACTCAAGACATCTTCAGCAACCGTTAAAGATAAACCCTTAATACTTGGAACCGTAACTGGTTTATTCTTAGGTCCTATAACACCGGTCAACATTAGAATAATTAGTATCGCTAGTAACGAAAGAATCGATAAGACAATAATGAAAGCAGAACTTAACTTACTTGTAGTCTTTGACTTCTTCTTTTTCTTAAAATCCTTAACCTCATTACTTTTCATCGAAACCATAGAACTCTTTACAAGCACAATCGGTTTGTCATTCATCGCTTCCTTGCTTAGACATCTCTCTAAGTCCTTAAGCATAATAGCTGCATTATCATATCTTTCTTCCAAAGATCTTGCGGTAGCCTTAACCACAATATTCTCAACACTCACTGGAATATCAGGATTAAACTTACGTACACGAGGCACATCCTTATTAATATGTTCCAAGGCCACTTGCACAGGACTATCAGCCTTAAAAGGTACATCACCAGTTAAAAGTTCATAAAAAACTATGCCCAAAGAATAGATATCCGATTGCATACTAGCTTGGCCACCCTTGGCAAGCTCAGGAGCTAAATAATGAACAGAACCCAAGATTGAACCCTTAGAAGTTAGCTGCATTGCATCATTTAATACCGCAATACCAAAATCAGCCAACTTAACAGTACCATCATCCTTAATCAAAACATTTTGGCTCTTGATATCTCTATGAATTATTCCATTCTTATGAGCTTGTAATAAAGCTCCAGTTAATTGTTTCATAATCCAAACAGCTTCTTTTGGCGGCAAAGCACCTCTTCTTTGAATTAACTGTTTAAGCGTATGACCCTTAACATATTCCATGACAATATAGTGCATGTTTCCTTGTTCACCAACATCATAAACTTCTACCGCATTAGGATGGAATAGTTTAGTTGAAGTATTGGCTTCTCTTTTGAATCTTTCCAAAGAAACAGGATCATTTGCCATATCACCCTTTAAAATCTTAATGGCAACCTGACGATTTAAAATCGTATCAAAAGCTAGGTAGACATTAGCCATACCACCCTTGCCGATTTCTCTTATAACCTCATATCTATTAGCTATCTTCATTTCTTAACTATGACAATCGTAACATTGTCATAGCCTCCTTTTTTAAGTGCTAAAGCTAAAAGCGCATCAGCTTTTTTCTTTAAAGTATCATATTCTAAATTATCTAAAATATTGATAATCTCATTATCACTAACATAACCACATAAGCCATCAGAACACAACATAAACATGTCCATATCCTTGATCTTATGAATATCACTATTCACATAATCAAAAACGCCAATTGCTCTTGTTAAATAATGACGCTTAGGATGAGTTAAACTCTCCTTATAAGAGATTTCACCCTTCTCTAGCTTCTCATTAACATAAGTATGATCATTAGTTAATCTAAATAACTTTTTATCTAAAACACCGTAGGTTCTACTATCTCCTACATTTAAGGTTAAACAACCAAAAGAGGTGATTAAAACACCAGTTAAAGTAGTACCCATGCCAAGATAATTTTCATTAGTAATTGATAAAGAATAAATATATTTATTACAATCCTCAATTAAATTAGACATCTTACTTTTAGCATCACAAAGACTTGTAAAAGAAGTATTAGTAAAACGTTCCTTAATATATTCTGCCGTCTTACTAGAAGCTACATCACCTGCTTTACCCCCGCCAATGCCATCACAAACAAGAGTAAGAAAATCACCACTATCATTAGTAGCACTCATATATGAATCTTGATTAGATAAACGATGTAAACCAACATCGCTTAAACAATAATAATCAATCACCTAACATCTCCTTTGCCCTTAATTGTCCACAAGCTGCATCAATATCTGTTCCTCTTTTTTGTCTTAGAGTAACGCTTAATCCTCTTTTCTTTAACAAATCATAAAATCTTAAAGTATCCTTAGGACTTGTACCTCTATATTCATTTTCCTTAACCTCATTATAAGGAATTAAATTAATATAAGCATTTCTACCCCTTAATAGCTTTTGAAGATCATCGGCATCCCTAACACCGTCATTAACCCCTGCAATCAATAGATATTCAAAAGTAATTCTTCGATTCGACTTAGATTCATAATAATTAATAGCTTCCATTAATCTTTCTAAGTTATAAGCCTTATTAATAGGCATTAATTTATTTCTTAATTCATCATTAGCTGCATGTAAAGAAATAGCTAAATTGTATTGTAACTTCTCATCCGCAAACTTTTCAATCTTAGGTGCTAAACCGCAAGTTGATACCGAAATATGACGAGCACCAATTTGTAAGCCATAAGGACTATTTAAGATAGCTAGAGCCTTTAATAAATTATCATAATTATCAAAAGGTTCACCCGTTCCCATGATTACCAAATTGTCTAATCTAGCTTCTTTTTCATCCAAAAATTTCTGAATAGTTAAAGCTTGTAAAACAATTTCCCCAGGACTTAAGTCCCTTTGTTTCTTAAGAAGACCAGAAGCACAGAAGGAACAGCCCATATTACAACCAACTTGAGAAGATAAACATGCTGAATAGCCATATTCAAAAACCATTAATACCGATTCAATCAAAGCACCATCTTCTAGTTCAAATAAGAATTTAACGGTGCCATCCTTTGATTCTTGTTTATTTCTAATCTTAAATTCATGAAAAGCGAAGTCTTCATTTAATTTAGCCTTCAAATCCTTAGAAATATCACTCATGCAATCAAAAGAAGTGACTCTTTTTTCATATAGCCACTTAAATATTTGTTTAGCTCTAAATGGCTTCAAACCAATAGAAACTAAATATTCTTCTAAATCTGTTAAATCTAAATCGTAAATTAAACTCATTTGTCTTCCTTTTTCAATACTGCATAATAGAAACAATCGCCTAAATCATTAATGATTGTATCTTCTTCTTTTAAACTAAATTCATCATGTTCCTTTAAGAAAGCTAAAACCTGCTTACCATTTTCCTTCTTATTAAGGGTACATGTACTATATAGTATCTCGCCATTTGTTTTTAATAATTTACTTGTATTATTAAGTAAACCATTTTGAATCACTTGAAGTTCATCCAAAGAAGATGGACTTAAATGATACTTAAGATCAGGCTTTCTACCTAGTGTTCCAAGCCCAGAACAAGGTACATCTAATAAGATTTTATCGAATTTCTCATCCAAAACATCACTTAAAATTCTACCATCATAGTTAAGATAATGCACTCCATCAAAACCTAATAACTTAGCTCTTTCTCTTATTAATTCTAAACGATGCTCATGTAGCTCATTACTATAGGCGTTGTTTGGCTTTACAATATCTAGACAATTAAATAATTTAGAACCAGGTGCACAACATACATCTAATAAAACATCATCTTCTTTTAAATCTAAATGCTTAGTTAAAGAAGATGAATTAATATCCTCGATATAGAAGTAACCCTTCTTAAACTCTTCACTATTAACTAATGATTTATTAGAAGTAAAGATATCTTCATTGATGATATTAATATCCTTTAAATCAGTATACTTACATTTATTATGATTTAGACGATAGTAAACAGTAGGAATTCTCTTATAATTCTTTAATATCCTAGTAAAACTTTCTTCATCATACTGACTCTTCAACAACTTATAAATCCATTCGGGCAATGACTCATTAATATGTTCAGGTCCCTTTTTAAATTCATATTCTTTTCTTAAAATAGCATTCACAAAAGGCTTATCATGTTTATTAGCCAATTCTACATATTCATTATTAACATAATAGGCATCGCTAGAAAGATAATATCTTTCATATAGTGCCATCGCAATAATAATCTTGTTTCTTAAAGAAGTAGAATTCTTTAAATGTTCCACAAACTGATAAACCAAATAATCATATTCCTTTAAAACACCATTAACCAAATTGGTCACAAATGGTCTTTGAATTGGTTCTAATTCCTTAAGCTTTTCACGCATCAAAAGATTAGTGTAAGCTTTATCACTAATCGTCTTATATATAATCTCAAATGCTACTCTTCTTTGATTCATTATTCTAAATATAAAGGGTCTATATCAACTTTAATTGACGCCCTACCTTTCTCTTTCAAATACTTATCTATGATATCCCAAACATCATTAATTAAGGGATTTAATTTATCATTACTAATAAGAATCCTAGTCCTATGCTTACCCTTAATTCTATTTAATTCAAGTGGTCGATAATGTTTATATGGCAACTTATCTACAAGATTCATCAGATATTCAACACTTGAGTCCAACATCTCTTTATTTTCAGAAGAAATAAAGATAGCTAATAAATGAGCATAAGGCGGATATAAGGTCTTATGCCTATAATTCATTTCAATACGATAAAAATAATCATAGTCTTGTTTAAGAACTGCCTTCAAGACATAGTGTTCTATATTAAAAGCTTGAATTAAAACTAAACCCTTATTATCGGCTCTACCACTTCTACCACTTGCCTGCATCAATAAATCAAAAGTTAATTTGGCACTATTGTAGTCTTGATGAGCCAATCCTGCATCAGCATTTAATATTCCAACTAAAGTGACATCAGGAAAATCCAAACCTTTGGCAATCATTTGAGTGCCAATCAAGATATCAATCTCTTTATTACCAAAACGCTTAAGTATTTCTTCATGACTATCTTTTCTTGTGGTAGTATCCCTATCCATTCTATCTATTTTAGCATTAGGGAATAGCTTCCTTAATTCTTCCTCAACCTTCAAAGTACCAAAACCGTAATAAATCAAATTATCACTATTACACTTAGGACAATATCTTACATTCTTATAGATTCTGCCACAAGTATGACACTTAAGCGCATCGATATCCTTATGA
This sequence comes from uncultured Solobacterium sp., assembly GCA_900546285.1. Taxonomy (GTDB): domain Bacteria; phylum Bacillota_I; class Bacilli_A; order Erysipelotrichales; family Erysipelotrichaceae; genus Colivicinus. Next base: position 8,850 of record URCJ01000027.1, read on the forward strand.
TAATTAAGGGGGCTATCACAATCCTTACACATCAAAGTAGTGCCACAATCACCACACTTAACAATAGGCGCATAGCCCCTTCTATTTAAAAGAATGATTACTTGTTTGTGATTATTTAATGTTATTTCAATTTCTTCTTTCAATTCCTTAGAAATAATATAATTATGATTCTGTTTAATCTCTTGTGTTAAATCAACCAACTTTATCTCTGGCAAAGTATGATTAATTCTATTAGGAAGTTTTAATAAACCATATTCACCCTTTAAAGCTCTCGTATAGTTATCTAAAGATGGCGTAGCACTGGCAAATATAGCCTTACAATCAAAGTCAAGACATCTTTTAATCACCACATTTTTAGCGTAATAACAAGGTGTATTATCCTGTTTATAAGAAGTATCATGTTCTTCATCCACAATAATTAAGCCTAAGTCATTAAATGGCAAAAAGATGGAAGACCTTGTTCCAACCACTATACTAACCTTATTCTCTTTTACTTTCTTATATTGAGCATATCTTTCATTATCACTTAAAGCCGAATGATAAAAGATGACATCATTAAATCTTTCCTTAACCCTATTAATCATTTGAGGTGTCAAGGATATTTCAGGCACCATAATCAAAACCTGTTTACCCATAGATAGATAATGTCTTGCCAAATGTAAATAAACTTCCGTCTTACCAGAACCAGTAACCCCAAATAATTCAAAGATTCTTTTATTCGAATTAAGAAATTCATTATAAACATTTTCTTGATCACTAGTTAATTCCTTAAAGTTGTCATTGATAATAATCTCACTTTTAAGAGTTTCCTTTTCAACAAACGTTGTATAAATACATTCCTTTTCCCTTAACTTATTAAAAATTGATATAGATAATTTACGAGCCTCACTAGCCTTCATACCATCACGAATCAAAGATAATACTTGATGTTGTTTAGGAGTTAATTCACATTCTATATTAGTCTTATAAACCAATTCATCCTTTAAGGGTTCCTTAAAAGACTTAGTAGTTTGAAGTAACTTAGGTAACATTGAGTTTAAACAATTAATAAAAGGTGAAATTGTTGTTTTAGACAGCCACTTCGCTAATTCAAATTGTCTTTCGTCAATGATGGGAAATGAGTCTAATACTTCAAGAATTGGAGATAACTTAAAACCGTTTGTTTTTTCAAACTCTTCGATATCAGTTTCAGCACAAGCAACCACGATGCCATTAGTTTTTGCATAATTAAAAATAACTTTAACCCTCTTAAAGTTTTCAATATAATCATCCGATTTATAAGAAAAAGTTTTATTTACCGCCAAGGCATCATTGGTCACATAGACTGATACAACATACATATCTCAATTATATAAAAAAGATAGGTATTACAACCTATCTAAATTTAACATGAATGATACAAACTTCAGCAATCGTACCAACTCGCATATTAGGACCAAATAAACCTAAACCTGATGTGGTGATCGCATGGAAGGCATTCTTAACCCATAGACCATAAGCATTTTCCCAGATGATATCAGTCGCAATCTTAGTTGGCCACAATTGTCCATCATGAGTGTGCCCTGCCATCATTAAATCAACACCAGCCTTCTCTAATTCATCATATTCTCTTGGTTCATGATCTAAGACAAATAAAGGCTTAGTAGTATCCACTTCCTTAAAGATATCACCGCTTTCTTTTCTTGTGATATTGCCAAGATTTGGTCTTTCTTGGTCAGCCCTACCATATAAGTTAATAGAATCATTGATGATTACATTTTCATCATATAAAAGAACCATGCCTGATTTCTTAATAAAATCTAACATTTCCTTAGAAGCTAATTTGTTTTCAAGTGTCTCATCATTAAAAGTAAACCCGCAAAGAATTGGTTCCTCAACATCATGATTACCAAGCACTGCATACATACCATATTTAGATTTTATTTGATTAAACAAATCAATCAGCTTATCTGGATGTTTAATAGCACTATATTGATTATCAAAGATATCACCAACAACACAAACAATATCAACATCATTCTTATTGATAATATCTACAGCCTGTTTAAGATGATATTCACCAATATTGTAGCCAAATTGAGGATCGCCAAACATCGCAATAGTCATCTCTTTAAAATTACCACCATCCTTATTAATAGTAATCTCATACTCAGTAGTTCTAACAATCTTAGCATTGATGATGCCATAGATTGAAGTAACCCCTGTTAAAACAATGATTAATAAGGTACAGATTGTACGAGCATAAAAATCATTATACTTATCCTTAAAAACCTTAGAATAAATCCATCTTAATAAATCAATTAGAGCAACATAAAGGATTAAATATAAACTAATACCTAGCCAATAGGCACCTATTTTAAATAAGGGTCTTCTTAAGAAATTATCTTCAGGTAAGATAAAAGCTAGACCAATAAAGATAGTTAAAAGAAACATTGACCACGAGAAATGTTTAAGCCAAAAGTCCAATCTTTTATTTTTAATATTTAAGGCACTTATAAACTTATACCATCTTCTACATACCCAATAAATTATCGCTACATAAAACGGCGAAAGAATTAAAGCTAACATATTTCCTCATTTCTATTTACTTCAACATCACTTGTAATACCCTCACCTGTATTAGGCACAAAGTGAGAATAGATATTATCACCTATAAAACAAAGTACTAAAATAACACAAATTATTTTCAACAATTTAGGCTTAGCCTTCTTTAACAAGTTATCAATCATTGGAGCCAAGAAATAGACAGCTGCACAACCACCAAGTCCAAACACCAATAAGCCCTCAGCGCAAATTCTACCATTTAGGTTTAAGAAATAACCTGTATAATCCCACCAACGCATACCATTATGAGTTAGTTCTAAGAAAACAGAAGTATAGTATTCGACAAAACCACAAAACACAACAGCACTACAGAATTCATAAACCATATTCTTTCTAAAACGATATAAGATAACAAGAATCAAGACAACACCAGATCCATATACTGGAAGCCATGGTCCATGTAAAACCCCTCTATTAACGAAAGTTCCATCATTTAATAGATGTAAAGATACTTCCCAAAGCCAACCCACAAAAGAAAGCGCAAAGAATATTACAAGTAGTGTTGAAACGCTATATTGTCTATTAGCTAAGACAATAGTATCTTTTCTTGATTTTTCTGTAATATCTTGAGGAGATAAACGATCTGGATAATCCTCATTATTAAAGATATCTTTATAAACTTCATAGTGAGCTTCCTCTAATAAGGCATCATTGTATTGTTTAGACTTCTCATTATAATCAAGGACTACTCCAAAATTCTTCGCAAAGAAACCTTCAACCTTACCATATTCAGGATAAGCTACATCGATAGTCTTATCCTTATATAAGTCACCATAGACCTTTAATAATTCATCCTTAGATGCAAATTCAAATAAATACTTATCATTTAAATGCTCATAACCTTCAAGTTTTTTGTCAATTGCCAAAGCCCTTACATAAGCATAATATTCTACATTAAAACTCTCTATGTATGGGTTGGAAAAGAAAATACCAGATAAACCTAAGGTAACGATATCTAGTAAAAACCAACCCGCAAAAGTTAATTGACACTTGGCGTATTCCCACTTATGACCATTCATCATATCTCTTGATAATTTAATCGCATCCTTTGACTTGATTGATGGATTTTCAGCCACAATATAAGGAAGCATCGCATAGGAACAAGACTTAATAATGCCTCCAATGATTGTAAACCACCATAAATATAAGAAGATTTCAACTTTTAAGGCACACCAAATAGAATTCAAGACCTTACGACATCTAAAGATAAATAAGAAACGTGGAGCCTTTACTTCATCATATTTATAGCCTTCCAAGAAGATTCTTCTATAAATTATTTGATATGCATTGCGCACAAACACTAAGACAGTTGATAAGAATAATGCCGCAAATACTACCGCTATCTTAGCCCATACACCACCACCATGACTAAAGCCACTGATAGCTCTATAGATGACAATCAAGAAAGATCCAGTAGATATCGAAGAAGCAATAGTGGCAAACACTCCTTTAGTATGTCCTATTTCTAGATTACCAACATGAACATCTACTAATTCTGTATTATCAACAACCTCTTGGCTCTTGTCTACATCACCCATCAACAAATCATATAAAACATTTGTTTCATTATCATTACGGATGACATTGTTTGAAGTTTTTTCATTCTTAACAATAGCTGTAGACTTCGCAAAATTAGCGCCAATAAAAGATGCAAATAAACAAGCTGCTACAAAAATAACATAATGTTTCTTTAATTTAGCCTTCGCTTGTTTCTTAGCAAGTTTTCGATCAAACATATAATAATCTCCCTAATTAACGCAATTATATTAAAAATCGGCTAGCTATTACAACTAACCGATAGAACCTTTCATATTGATCTTTAACAACTGATTCAACTCAACTGCATATTCCATAGGTAATTCCTTAGTAAACGGTTCAATAAAACCTAGAATAATCATTTGAGTAGCATCTTCTAAAGATAGGCCACGAGACATTAGATAGAAAAGTTGTTCCTCACTAATCTTAGATACAGTAGCCTCATGTTCAATGGTGCTTGAATTATTCTTCACAATATTGGTAGGAATGGTATCAGACGAAGACATATCATCCAAAATTAAGGTATCACATTCTACCTTAGCCTTAGAATTAGTGGCCTTTTCACCAATCAAAACCTTACCACGATAATTAACCTTACCACCTACTCTACATAAAGACTTAGAAATAATAGTACTAGAAGTATCAGGGGCTAGATGAATCATCTTAGCGCCAGCATCCTGGAATTGTTTATGAGAAGCAACCGCAATAGAGATACAAATACCCTTGGCACCTCTTCCCTTTAAGACACAACATGGATACTTCATATTTAAATGAGATCCAATATTACCATCAATCCATTCCATAATACCGTTTTCTTCTACTAAAGTTCTCTTAGTAACTAGATTCAAGATATTATCAGACCAGTTTTGTACAGTAGAATAACGACACTTCGCGTCCTTTTTAACAATAATTTCAACTGTAGCTGCATGTAAAGAATCTTTAGAATACTTAGGAGCAGTACAACCTTCTACATAATGTAGGTCACTGCCCTCATCACAAATAATAAGGGTTCTTTCAAATTGACCCATCAATTCAGAATTAATTCTAAAATAAGATTGTAATGGTTTATCCAATTTAACGCCCTTTGGTACATAGATAAATGAACCGCCTGACCATACAGCCGCATTTAGTGCCGCAAACTTATTATCGGTATAAGATACAACAGTACCAAAATATTCTTTTACTAAATCAGGATATAGTCTTAAGGCAGTATCGGTATCATAGAAAATAACACCCTTTTCTTCTACTTCCTTAAGCATATTATGATAAACAACCTCAGATTCATATTGAGTTGAAACACCAGCCAAGAACTTCTGTTCAGCCTCAGGAATCTTTAATTTCTCGAAAGTATTCTTAATAGTCTCAGGAACCTTATTCCAATCCTTTTCTACCTTATCAGATGGCTTGATATAGTAAGTGAAATCATTAAAGTCGATGTCACTTAAATCAGGTCCAAACTTAGGAAGAGGCATCTCAACAAACTTATGGTATGCCTTTAGACGATACTCTAACATCCAATCTGGTTCACCCTTAGTCTTGGAAATAGCCCTAATAACATCTTCATTTAAGCCCTTTGTTGTCTTAAAAACAGAGACATCCTCGTCCTTAAAATCATAGGCATATTCTTCTTGATTCTTAATAATATCTTGATTACTCATAATTATCTATCAACTCTTCCATCGCTTTAATGCCAATAGTACCACACTTAATACGATTGGCTTGTTTATATAGGGTATCAAAGGCATTAGCCTCTTCTAGTACATTTTCATCATAAGATTCTTCATTTAGCATCTTCTTATATTCATTAATAATTGACTTAGCTTCTTCTTTACTCTTTCCCTTAATCAAATCAGACATAATAGAAGTTGACGCAAAACAAATCGTACAACCAACACCATCAAAACGCACATCCTTAATAATGTCATCTTGAATCAACATTTGAACCTTAATATCATCGATACATGAATCAGACGCATTATGTATCATATGATATCTTTCATCATCTACAAGACCCTTATTATGAGGATTTTGATAGTGATCTAATAATATTTCTCTTTTAAATTGTTCATCCATCATAACAATGCTCCCACACACTTTTCTAGTGTACATTCTTTAATCAATTCAACAAATCTATCAATCTCATCAGTTGTGTTATAAAGATACATACTAGCACGGATACTTTGATCAGTTCCTGTGATATTATGTAAAATCTTAGCACAATGATTACCAGTTCTTACACAAATGCCATATTTATTTAAATAAGAACCCACATCTTGGGCAAAGATACCTTTGACATTAAATGAGGCAATCGCCACTTCAGCCTTGGGATTATAAACTACTACATTATCCAATTTACATAGCTTATCCATCATATATTTAATTAAGTAGTTATCATATTCTTGGATCCTTACCATACCAATACTTGTAAGATAATCAATAGCACTACCAAGGCCTAAGACACCTTCAATATTAGGGGTACCAGCTTCAAATACTTCAGGCACTTCTTTTAAAATGACATTGCCATCTTTATCAAATCTAGCATTGGCGCCTCCTCCTAAAAACATAGGATTCATTTGTTTAAGTAAGTCATACTTACCATATAATATGCCAACACCACTTGGACCTAACATCTTATGGGCTGAGAATGATAAGAAATCACAATCAATATCTTCCACATCAACCTTAATATGAGGTACCGCTTGAGCACCATCAACTAGAACCAAAGCATTATTTTCATGGGCTATCTCACAAATTTCCTTAATCGGATTAATATAACCTAAAACATTTGAAACATAGGTAATACACACCGCTTTAACACTAGAATCGAAACATTCTTTATATTTATCGATATTAAATGTTCCATCTTCATTTAAAGGAATATACTTAACATTTAATTCCTTTTCCTTAGCAACTCTAAAGATAGGAAGAATATTAGAAGCGTGCTCTAAATAAGTAGTAAGAATCGTATCACCCTTATTAAACATATGTGATAAGCCCTCTATTGCCATATTAAGAGAAGCAGTAGAACCACTTGTAAAGACTATTTCTTCTTTTTTATTTGCGTTTAAAAACTTAGCCACCTTATCTCTAACACTATCATATTTCTTCGATACATTAAAAGAAATATCATAGTCACCACGATGAATATTACTTGTAGATGTAGTATAAAATTCATTAACGGCATCAATAACACACTTTGGTTTTAAGGTAGTAGCCCCTGAATCAAAATAAATAATTTCAGGATTATTTTTTATAACAGGAAAATCATCTCTTACATGCATAAATCACTAACCTTCTTTTCAGCTAATTCTTTTAAGACCAGTCCATTTTCAAAGCCTTCATAGAAATTCTCACTAGGCATTAGATAACTTAAAAGTAACAAGCTTAAAGAAGCTTTCTTATCTAAGCCCCTAGAGTTCATATAAAATAAGACATCATCATCAATTGTGCCACATGATAATGAGTGAGAAGCTTCTACATCATTTTCATCAATCAATAAGATTGGTTCAACCTTGCAATTCTTAGGATCTTCAAAAGTTAAACAATTAGACTTTTGATGACACTTACAATTCTTAGCACCCTTGACAATCTTACCGATAATAGTCATTTTAAAGTCTGCTTGATTTAGACAAACAACCTTATTAGAAATATTAACCTTAGAGTCCCATTCTTTATTAATTAAATCAAACTTGATATTCTTATCACCATAGCCTAAATAAGTAGAATTAATATTTAATTCACTATGAGCGTTTACCTCAATACAGTTTTCATGAACAAGATTGAATCTATTTAAATCCAAATAATTGATTTCAACTGTAGAGTTAATTAGTTCACCCTTTTCTATTAAACTAATTTTTCTATCGGCATTATTAAAGACTAAGACCTTATAATCACCATCTTCGAAGTGATAATTAATCTCTAAGTCCTTATTTAAAACGATGGTAATTACTTCACTTCTTTTAAGATCAATATCTAAAGTACCTTCAACATTAGTATATAACTTAGCCATTATTTGCCTTTCTGTTTCTTGCACAAGTACCAAGAGAATATACTAATGGTTTATTTTCCTTAACTGGTTGAATCTTTAATTCATCATATAACCAGTCATAACCCTCATTATCAATCTTATAAACAAGTTCACTATCACCTTCTACCACAATCTTGCCATCTACGATAACATGTGCATGGGTAGGTTTAATTGAAGTAAAGAATCTTTCATAGTGAGATACAACCATTAAGCCAAGATTTGTTTCTTCTTTTAACTTTAAAATCGCATCACTAACCAACTTTATCGCATCGACATCAAGACCTGAGTCGATTTCATCTAACATCGCAATTGAAGGTTTTAACATCATCATCTGTAAAATCTCATTACGCTTCTTTTCACCACCTGAAAAACCATCATTGACAAAACGATGTGCTAAGTCCTCTTTCATCTTTAATTCTTTGATGCCCTTATCAATTTCTTTAATAAATTTAAATAAAGAAATAGGAGTCTCGCTTCTTGCGTTAATCGCAGCTCTTAAAAAATCAGAATTAGTAACACCTGCAATCTCTTGAGGATATTGAAGAGCTAAGAATAAGCCCTTCTTACTACGAGTATCAACGCTCATGTTTAAAACATCTTCACCATTAAAAGTGATAGAACCACCAGTAACTGTATAATTGGGATTTCCCATAATAGTTTGAAGAAGTGTTGACTTACCATTACCATTAGGACCCATGATGGCATGAATTTCTCCTTCTTTTACTATTAAATCTATTCCTTTTAAGATTTCCTTATCTTTTACACTAACATGTAAATCTTTTATTTCTAAAATATTCATCTTTTCACCTCGCTAAAAATTATAACACTATAGTAAATTAATGATAAAAAGACTATCCCTAGGTATATGTGAAATTAGGCTGAATTATCAGGCTAAAAATTGTTTTAAGAAAGCCACTATAGTATAATTTAGAGGTTTTAGGAGGTTCCAAATGGAATTTAAAGATATTCTTAAAAAATACTGGTTCTTATTACTAGTTGCTATTGGTTTACTAGTATATGTAGTTGTTTATTGTGTGCAAGCTTATTCAAATCGTACTGTTTATGTTGAAACTAAACAAGAAGATGGTAAGTCAATTGTTTATACTTTAAATAATGAAAATTATTATGCGGATGACTTATATGAAGATTTATATGCATCTTTAGGTGAGAGTGCTTCTTTAGTTAAGTGGTCAAAGGATGTTATTACTTCTGCAGTAGATACAACTGATGAAGTAAGTAACATGGCTAATAACTACTATTCATATATTGTTTCTCAAAACGATAAGACTAAGATTGATACATCACTAAAGAACAGTGGTTACGCAAATGGTTTTGATGATTTAAAAGAATATTGTCTAGATATGGTTAAATCACAACTTTTCTACAACAACTATTTCCGTAATAACTTTGATACTTATGTACCAAAATTACTTGAAACATTAAAGCCTCGTAAGGTTTATCACATTTTAGTTAAGGTAGCTGATGTAGGAAGCGCAACAGGTGATAACGGTTCAACTGTAAGAAGTGCTAACTTAACAACTGAAGAAACTGAAAAGTACAACGCAGTTATTTCTGCTTTAGAAAATGGTGAAGACTTCAAGGAAATCGCTAAGAAATATTCAGATGATGGTAGTGCAAGTGATGATGGCTACTTAGGTATCTATACAACAACAAGTTCTAAGAGTACTTTTGTGAGTGAATTCGCTAATGCACTAAATGAAGCTGAAACAGGAACAGTAACCGAACCTGTACTTAGCCAATATGGTTATCATTGGATTTATACAGAAGAAGTAACAAATGATGAACTTAAGGAAAGTGATCAATTCTTAAGTGAAGTAGCAAATAACTATAGTTTTGCGAGTATCAAGGCTGTAAAAGAAAAGAGCGATGAATTAGGTTTTGAGATTGTTAGTGATAAGCTTAATGAAATCATCAATAGCTATATTGAATTAGCCGATAAGGAATTAAACGGAAGCGAGGAAGCTGAATAATGAAGAAAGTATTATTAGTATTAGTTTGTTTATTAGCTTTAACAGCTTGTGGTTCTAATCACTACTCGAACGTGAGTGAAGGAACAGAAGTAATCTATAAGGATGCTGAAGGTAATTCATTTACTAAGGAAGACTTATATGAAACAATGAAGAACAATGATGTTACTGACTTATTGAAGATTAACTTGATTAAAAAATTAGCTAACTATGAAGGTATCGATATGGAAGAGATTGCTAACTCAGTTGAGGAACAAACAAATGGTATGATCGATGCAGGATATGAAACATTTATTACTTCTTACTACGGTACAGTTGATAACTATAAGAAAAGTTATATCGCCAATGAAGCTTTAACTAGATTAATTAAGGCTGAAGTAGAAGCTAACTTTGAAACTTACAAGGAAGACTATAACCCATATAAGGCTCAAATCGTTAAGTTTGATACTAAGGAAGCTGCGCAAGCTGTAATTGATGCAGTAAAAAATTCAGAAAATACATTTGAATATGCATGTACTGAAAATGGCTATACTGAAGAAGTAACTGAGAAAGTATATAGTGATAAGAGTAACGACTTACCTGCTGAGGTTAAGGAATATGTCTTAAACGCAAAAGAAAATGGTTTATCAGGTGTAATTGAAGTAACTACAGCTATCAATGATTCTGAAGGTAATTCAAGTGTAAATAACACTTATTATCTAGTTAATTTAACTTCTAAGAACGTTGAAGACTTCCGTGATGAATTCGTTACTCTTGTTAGTGAAAATATCGATAAGGATACAATCATCAACAAGTTATTAGAAAAATATAACTTAGAAGTTCATGATCAAAGAATCTATGAATTATTAAAAGCTCAATATGAGGCTGTAAAATAATGTGTGTCTTCTGTGAGATTGTTAATGGGAATATCCCTTCTAAGAAAGTCTATGAAGATGATAACTTCTTAGCTATCTTAGATTTAAGTCAAACAACTTATGGTCATACACTAGTTATGCCAAAGAAACATTATGATAACTTCTTAGCTATGCCAGCTAATGAAGCAGGTAAACTTATGGAAGTTGTTAATATTGTAGCCAACAAGATTTATAAAAATCTAAATTGTAAGGGATGCAATATCCTTATGAATACAAATGAGGTTGCAGGACAAACAGTTATGCATACACATGTTCATATTATTCCAAGATACAATGAAAATGATTCTATTGAGATCAAATTCAATGAAAACAAATTTGATCTTGATGAAGTCTTAAATAAGATTAACGGTTAATTAAAAGACTATCTAAAGCAATAATAGCTTATAGATAGTCTTTTTTTAGCGTTCGTAATAAAAGGTATCCACATTCATGAATACCTTTAATAGTTTATTTAATTGTAACAATCTTCATCATGTTAGCACTGCCCTCACCTGTTGGATAACCTGCAGAAATAACTACAAGTTCACCAGGCTTGTGACCAAAGGCCTTGCATACAGCACTAGCTAATTCATCATCGTTTGTAAGATCATTTTGAACTCTTGAAATAACAGGAGTTACACCAGCATAAGTCTCTAATGCATGTTGAGTTTGTTTATTGAAAGTAACTGCATAAGTAGGACAAGCTGGACGATACTTAGAAATAACCTTAGCAGTTGTACCGCCTTGCGTAAAGACAACAACAGCACCAACAGGAAGTGTTAATGATGCATCAGATACCGCGATGCCAATAGCATCTTGAATAGTATCATGCTTATACTGTTTCATTGTCTCTAAGTGTTCTCTAAACGGGAAGATGTCTTCGGCAGTTTCACAAATTGAAGCCATTGTCTTAACTGCTTCTACTGGATAATCACCAGCAGCAGATTCTGCAGATAACATAACCGCATCACTGCCATCTAGTACTGCATTGGCAACATCACTTGCCTCAGCTCTTGTACAACGAGGATTCTTAGTCATTGAGTCTAACATATGAGTAGCCGTAATAACTGGTTTACCATATTGGTTAGCCTTCTTGATGATAAGCTTTTGATAGATTGGAACTCTATCTGGGCTTACTTCTACACCCAAGTCACCTCTTGCCACCATTACGCCATCGGCAACATCTAAGATTTCATCAATGTTGTCAAAGCCTTCTTGGTTTTCAATCTTAGCGATGATTTGAATACTTGGCTTGCCCATTTCAGCAAGAATCTTTCTGATTCTTAACACATCATCAGCTCTTCTTACAAATGAAGCTGCGATGAAATCTACATTTTGTTCACAACCAAATCTTAAGTCAGCATCATCTTTTTCAGAAATAAATGGCATAGTTAATTTAACACCTGGAACGTTACAACCTTTTCTAGATGCTAAGATACCATTTACTTGAACTTCACACTTTAATTCATCACTTGATTTTTCAATAATCTTTAATTGTTGTTTACCATCATTGACAAGAATTACATTGCCTTCTTTTACGTCATTGAATAGTTCAGGACACTTGATAGTAACTCTATCATGAGTTCCTACAATATTTTCTTTACATAAAGTAACAATGTCACCTTTTTGGTAAGTTTCCTCACCATTTTCAAAGTCACCAAGACGAATCTCAGGACCCTTTGTATCAAGTAAAATGCCTAAGTTAAGTCCATTTTCCTTTTCAACTTTTCTAACTAATTCAATGTTAGCTAAGTGGTCTTTGTGTTCACCATGAGAAAAGTTAAGTCTAACAACATTCATACCAGCATTAGCCATAGCTAAAATGGTTTCATAATTGTTAGAACTAGGACCTAAAGTACATACAATTTTTGTCTGTTTAAATATACTCATAAAACCTCCAACAAAAAAATATTTTAATCTTTTTAACTTGATTATACAAGTCTATCAAACAATCTATATAAATCTCTTTTTGACTCTTTTGGCATATATAAAGCTTCATCAATTGACATATTAGTAATTTGATTACTACGAATGCCACAACAGTGTCCACCAACGCCATCTAAAAGTAAATCTACCGCATGTTCACCAAGTCTAGATGCTAGTACTCTATCGTTTGGAGTAGGTGAACCACCTCTTTGAATATGGCCTAATACTGTAGCTCTACCAGAGAATCCAGTTCTTGATGTAATCTTGTTAGCCAAAGAATTAACATCAGTTAATTTCTCAGAAACGATCACAATCGCATGATTCTTACCCTGTCTATCTAGATATGCAAGCTTTTCAATAATTGCCTCTTCATCAAATCCAGTTTCAGGAGTAACCACAATTTCAGCACCGGTAGAAATACCAGACCAAATAGCCAAGTCACCACATCTATTACCCATAACTTCAACGATTGAACAACGGTGATGAGAACTTGAAGTATCTCTTAATTTATCGACACATTCTACAATTGTATTTAGTGCAGTATCAAAACCAATTGTAAAATCAGTACCCGCAATATCATTATCGATAGTACCAGGTAAACCTATACAGTTAATACCTTTTTTAGTTAAAGTTAGTGCGCCTCTATAAGAACCATCACCACCAATAACAACAAGCGCATCGATATTATGAGATCTCAACATCTCACAAGCCTTATCTTGAACAGCTTCTTCTTTAAATTCAGGAAGACGTGCAGAACCTAAAATAGTACCACCACGAGATAAAATATCAGAAACGCTAGATCTATTAAAGTCTACATAATTGCCTTCAATTAAACCCTTATATCCATCTTTAATACCAACAACATCAATACCATTAGCCAAGGCGTTACGAGTAACCGATCTAATGGCAGCATTCATACCTGGAGCATCGCCACCAGATGTTAAAATACCAATTTTTCTAATCATAAAGTTTCCCTTCTTTTGTTTTGTCCTTTCAAAACATAACTCTCACTTAACATTTCTACTCTTTCTACAAATCTTTTTGCCCTGATTTTACTAGAACTATTCTTATCAAAAGTATAATGTTCCAGCAAATCCTCAACAGGAAGATTAGAAGTAAAAATAGTAGTTAGCTTATTCTCCATACGATAATCTAAAATATTAAATAATAAATCATCTCTTGAATAAGTACTAACCGACTCAGAACCTATATCATCAATAATTAGATAAGTAACTTCTTTAATATCATTTAAGATTTGATTATAAGTTACTTGATCATTAATTATTAATTGTCTCATTTTATTCACAAAGAAATTGGCCTTAATAAAAGCTACCTTCTCACCATTTAAAGCTAAAGTATTAGCTAAAGCCATGCACATATAAGTCTTGCCAACACCCAAGTCACCATGAATATATAAGCCCTTTTTAGTTTTATGTTCAGCTATACCATTAACCTTAGCCAATAAACCGAGAATATCATTATCTGGTATTTCAATATTCTTAAGATTCAATTGCTTATAAATATCTGGAATATCAGAATAGATATAATTAGCCCTTATCTTATCATCATTTCTTTTTTCAAAATATTTCTCACAATAAGTCACCTCATTGTAGACAGAAGTATCACAATTTAAAGTAAGAATCTCACCTTTTTTAGCTTGCATACAATTATCAATTCCCTTACAATTTTTACAAATCTCAAGAGAAGATGCACAATCCAAAAAAGAACTTAAATGAGAAGTTAAATATTCATCACTTATATTATTCTTATCTATAAATTCTTTAATATAAGGATACTTTTTAATTAAATTTAGATAATCAATCATCATTGTCCCCTCATCCTTCTTAAAGCTTCCAATTCTTCATCTGTTGCCTTAATATTTTTAGAATCATCATAAGTTGGTTCCTTGAACACATGACTTTTATTCTTATTCTTGCCATTTAAACGCTCTATACATTCCTTAGCTGTTTTAACATCATTATGATGCATATCATTTGCCAAAGAATAGATATATTTTTCAATCAATTTATTATCATTATTCTCTAGTACAAACTCCAATAAGGCATTAATAACTTCGATATTCAAATGATATTCATGTCCAAGTTCAAAGATGATTTTTCTATCTAAGACTGTAGCTTCCTTGCCATTTAACTTAGACATTAAGAAAGTGATACAAGGAACATTATAAGTTGCATCTTCGACACTTCGATATGGAGATATATGTTTTTGACATTTATATCTAAATAAATTCAAATTAAATTCAGGATCTCCAGTTTTAATACATGAAAAAACAAGGGGACGCATACTTTCTAAATCAATATTGTATAGATCACCCATCATCGCAATTTCTTCAATCACCTCAGGCGTACGATACTTCATAGGAAAAGCATTTATTTCGCATTCTTTTAAGAAAGCATTTATATCAAAATAAGTACCAAAATTATATTTAACAGTTTCTTGTTTCTTTAAACCAGCTTCTTTTTCCTTAGTCCAAGAAGAAAGTTCTTGAGGATTAAAACGGCATGACACATCATCAAAACCCTTATGCTTACCAAAAGTTTTAGCGTTTCCTAAAAGACTTTGATAATAAGTACTACTTGTCTTATTAATTAAGACTCTAGGTAAGATATCATCACTTACAAATTCTTCAATACTCAAAGGATCATTTAAAATAAAAATATAAGTATTTTCATCTTTTTTCTTTAAAGTATTCACTAAACGATATTTATTCAAAAGCTTCATGCATTCTTCAAATTGATTGATTGAATATCTTAAAGAATTTAAAAGATCATTAAGCTCATAAAAACGACTAGAACTATCTTTCAAACACAAAAATTCATATAAATAATGAGCATCATTACCAATCAAAGGATTATAAAAAAGAATCAAGGCCTTTCGTCTTTTGTAACTTAAATCAACATTTGATTCTACTTTAAATAAATCACTTCCAAGCATTCTTACTTAACCACCTGTCTATCTTCTCATAAAGAGAAAAAAGACTAGAATCATTATATATTATTACATCACTTCTTTCTATCTTCTCTTTTATAGACATTTGGTTTTTTATACGCTGTTTACTTTCTTCAATACTTAGTCCTCTATCAACTAATCTTTCTAAAGCAATCTTCTCATCAACTACTACAAGTAATATCTCGTCAAAATATTTATCCCAGTTTACTTCAAAAAGTAAAGGAACTTCCGCAAAAAAAGGCTCATGCTTCACACTATCTTCCTTCATTCTTTCAAGAATTAAAGGATGCATAATAGATTCAAGTAACAATCTTTTCTTTTCATCATTAAAGACAATATCAGCTAATTTCTTTTTGTTTAATAAACTATTCTCATAACATTCAGGAAAATATTCAACCAAAATATCACTATTTAATAGTTCTCTATTAACCTCATCACAATCAAACACAAAATGGCCCTTATTCCTTAAATAAGAGGCCACAGTGCTCTTTCCTGAACCAATAGTACCTGTAATAGCTATCTTCATTTTTGACAGTTAGGACAATAATAAGTGCCCCTTCCTTTCAATTTAACCTTCTTAATATCGCCACCACATTTAGGACATGTCTTCATCGTATGACATCTTAAAGATTGTTGAAACCTTCCTGTCACACCAAGAGAAGATGTATATGATCTAATGGTAGTTCCACCACACTTAATAGCCTCACCCAATACCTTGCGTGTTTCATTAATTAAATTGATAATATCAGTATCACTTAATTCACAGCCTTTTTTAAAAGGACTAACCCCAATACCGAATAAAATCTCATCATCATAGATATTGCCAATACCAGCCACAAAAGATTGATCTAATAATATCTCTTTAATAGGATTTTGTTTCTTAGATAGATAGTTCTTACAATATGAGAGATTAAATCTCTCATCAAAAGGCTCCGGACCTAACTTCTTAAATATTGAATAATCACCAGTTTTAGGAATAAGCTCCATCCTGCCAAACTTTCTTACATCATGATAAAGAAGCAAATGACCATCATCCAACTTAAAAATAATATGAGTATGCTTATCATACTTGTATCCATCTTCCACATAGAAGTATTTACCTTCCATCCTTAAATGAGAAACAAGTGTAATATCATCCATCTCAAAAAGAAGATACTTGCCCCTTCTTTTGAAATCTCTAAAATGTTGACCAATCAATTTATTTTTAAAATCAGCAACATCTCCCTCGACAATCGGTGCATACAAAACAGCGATATCTAGTATCTTCTTATCTTTTATCTTTGTTTCAAGCGTTCTTAAAACAGTTTCAACCTCAGGAAGCTCTGGCATTATTTCGCCTCGTACCAATTCTTACCAAGAGATAAAGAAACATCCAAATTCACATCCAACTTATAAGCATTAATCATTGTATCCTTAACCAACTTTCCCATTATTTCAACCTCATCCTCAGGCACCTCAAAAATCAATTCATCATGAACCTGTAAAATCAACTTAGACTTCAAATTATTCTCTTTTAAGACATTGGTCATCTTAATCATCGCAATCTTAATAAGATCAGCAGCAGACCCCTGAATTGGCGAATTCATGGCTGCTCTTTTACCAAATTCTCTTAAAGCCCACTTATTAGACTTAATCTCATCGATATATCTTCTTCTATTAAGCATCGTCTTAACATAACCATTATCTTCACAGAATTTAATCTCCTTATCCATATATTCTTTAATATTAGGATAAGTAATAAAATAATTCTCTATATACTTAGATGCATCCTTATACGACAAAGAAGTTTGATTAGCCAAACCATATTCGCTAATACCATAGACAACACCAAAATTAACAGCCTTAGCATGTCTTCGAATTAAAGGAGTAACATCCTCTTTCTTAACATGGAAAACATCCATCGCAGTCAAAGTATGAACATCAATGCCCTGATTAAAGGCGTCAATCATCTTTTGTTCATGAGCTAGGGCAGCTAATACCCTTAATTCAATTTGTGAGTAGTCACAAGATAGAATTAAGTGATTAGCTGATGGTTTAAAGGCCTTTCTAATCTCTCTTAACTCCTCATCCCTAATAGAGATATTTTGCATATTAGGCTCACTACTTGAAAGTCTACCTGTAGCTGTTGAAGTTTGAGAGAAAATAGAATGAATCTTACCATCACTGCCTATATATTTCTTTAATCCTTCAGCATAGGTAGAATTCAATTTAGAATATTTACGATAATCAAGAATTTTAGAAATAATTGGATGATAATCAACCAACTTATTAAGCACTTCCGCATCAGTACTATCCTTTTTTAGATTAGGCAAATCTAGCTTATTGTAGATGATATCTTTAAGTTGCATTGGTGAATTAATATTAAATTCTTCACCAGCTAATGCATAGATATCAGCTTGTAGTTCCTTTAACTTTTCATTAGTCTTAGAAGCTATTTTATCTAATTCATTAATATTGCAAGAAACACCCTCTTTTTCCATCTCGTATAAGACATAAGAAAGTTCTAATTCGATATTTTTGTAGTAATCTAATAAATCATATTCTTTTAATTTATCCAAAGCTTTAGGATAAATATCTACCATATATGAAGCTACTTCAAAGCTATAATTCAATACTTCACTTTCATTAAATTCCAATGGTTTTTTAACGGTTCCAAAGATATCCTTTAAATGTTTCTTTAGGCTATGACCATAGGCATGACAAATCTTTGGTAAGTCATTGTGATTGTTGTTGATTAAAAAACACATCAAGAAAATATCATCGGTATTTTTACCGATAGAAATATTGTGATAATCAAGATGATGTTTAATATCCTTTAGTCCATAGACTATTTTGGGTTTATCACTAGCTAAAAAACTCAAAGCTTCTTCATCTTTCTTTAAATTTTCTAAACTAATATATTCTCTTTTTTCTGTATTCGCAAAAACAACACCATATAATGATCTTTCATAATAAGAAAAATCATCTGATACAAAGTAGATAAAAGGATTATCAAAAATAGAAATCTTATCTACTTTTTTGCCTTCAATCACCTTTGGTTTACTTGCATATTGTTTATTAATCAAAGAATACATCTCATATTTTTCAAAGAAAGCATTCTTACCCTCTTCATCAATATCCAACTTAATATCATCCAGATTAACATCTAATTCATAGTCAGTAAGTATAGTAGCTAACTTTTTAGAAGTAAAACACGATTCCTTATCATTGATCAACTTTTCTTTTAATTTGCCCTTAATTTCATCTATATGTTCATAGATTCCCTCACATGTATCATATTCATTTAAAAGCTTTGTAGCAGTCTTTTCACCAACACCATCTACACCCTTGATATTATCTGATTTATCGCCTGCAAGACCCTTAAAATCGATAATTTGATATGGTTTTAATGAATACTCGGCATATAAAGCATGTTCATCTAAGACACCGATATCAGACATGCCTTTTTTTATACAACAAATCTTAATATGTTTATTATCATCAATTAATTGAAACAAATCATGATCGCTTGAAAAGATGGAAATATCACCTTTAAACTTATTGGCTAAGATACCAATAATATCATCAGCCTCAATCTCATCATATTCTAAATACTTAATATTGTAGGCATTAAGCATATCTCTTACTAAACCAAATTGTTCAACTAGTTCAACAGGAGTTTCTTTTCTGCCAGCCTTATAATCAGATGCCATCTGATGTCTAAAAGTAGCCTTACCCTTATCAGGGATAGTCTGTCTAATAACATAAGGAACACCTGCTGCAAGCTTTTCATCAATTTCAGCCTGATCAAGCATACGACAAGGATCATAATCATTGTCAGCATCTTTATCACAGAAACAATAATGAGCACCGCCTAGCTCAATAAGCTTCTTAGCATATTCATGATAAATAGGAAGTCTTTCAGACTGGATATAAGGTCCACAATCTCCTGGCTTATCTGGTCCTTCATCCCAGTTAAGACC
>URCJ01000028.1 GCA_900546285.1 uncultured Solobacterium sp.
CCTTTTAACAGCATCCCTCATTGCACCAGAAGTCAACGAAAATAATTCGCCAAGTGTAAAACGTATCTTTGTCTTTTGAGTAAATATTGGAATCACATTACTCAAATAATCACTTAACATCTCAAATCTTTCAATACTATACGATTGATAGAACCAAGCTTTAATCATAAAAGGGATTAAAATTAAGGTGATAAGAATCAGTACTAATATATAGGATAATTGAAGTCTTGATAAACAAGCGATGGTAAAGATCGTTGTTAAAATTAATACGACCTCAATAAGAAAATCTTTAGTCGAATAAGAATAACCATACTTATTAATCTGTGTTTTTATGTTCTTAATACTATAATTTTTAATTAAATTCATTTTTATCTCCCTTTAAAAACTTTATATAAGTTTCTAAAAAATCCCTCTCATTATTTTGATAAAACTTTCTATAAACACGCTCAGGCAACATTGTCTTTAGTGCCTGACCATCTCTTACGATATTTTTAATCACATTCTTCTTGCCATTACGATCAAAGAAACATATTTGATCAATACTACGTTTAACACCATCTGGCGAAAAAGTAGCCTTAACTTTAATGGCATAATCAAAGAAAGTATAAATATCATTCTCTAACCCTGCCCTAGCGTTATCCCCAGCCATATTCAAGATACGATCCGGGATTTCCCATACATTCTCCGCATGAATTGAAGTCAATGCCACGCAACCAGAACTAGCTCCTTCTATTATTCTTAAGATCTCTCTTCCTCTACTTTCAGAAATTATCAGCCATTTTGTGTTCAATCTTAAGGCGTCTCTTATGGCTTGTTCGTTTGTATATTCATCGCTAACTTTAAGAGAATAAATGTCCTTATTAGGATAGATAGTCTTTAGCTTCATCTCCAAAGTATCTTCAACTGTAACGATTGGATCATTATCAGGAATGAAATAACATAGATATTTTTCTAATTCTGTTTTGCCAGCACCAACATCTCCTGTTATTACCCCTGATAATCTGGCTCTCATAAGACAGGGTAAGAGCTTGACGATAAAATCGTTGGCATAGCCATTTTCAACCAAATCCTGTTGTAATAGTCTTGCACAACTTGGAGTCTTTCGGATAGCTAAACAAATATTATTATCACCAGATACACTATTGTGCATGGCCTGGATTCTGAGTTCTTTCGTCTCCGCCTTTAAAGAAGGCTTAGACATATTAAAGTTTTCATTTACCGAATTCGCAACCAAATTAGTGAATATTCTAAGCCAGTCTCCATCTAACTTTAAATCGCTTTGATATCTTCCTTTTTGTAAATCAGTTATCCATAAATCTTGACCATTCCACTTTAAATCCGTAACACTATCATTGATAATATAAGGCCACAAGTCTTTAAACAAACCCTCATTTACTTCTAAAGCCATCCTTCATATCCTCCTTTACTTAACAATTAATTTTTGGTTTTCAACTAAATACATCTTAAAGGCCTTCATAATATCTAAGATATTAGCTTGAACATCACCTTTAAGTGTGTTAGAGATTGCGATTAGCGCAATAATAACGATTGCAGATAGAATAATGAAACCGTACTCTTCAAAAAATGCTCTCATTTTTTTCTCCTTTCTATGTTTCTACACTTCGTTATTGCCGTGAAACCTAAAAATTCCTACCCCAAATTGAAAAAAGTTTAAAAAAAACACTAATTTTTTAAAAATTAGTGTCTAAATCACCTATTTTTGAACATTTTTAATGAAATTTCACAAAGAGAACAGTACCGTCTTCCTTATCACTTACTACTTTAATTTCACCAAGACTCAAACCAGCCAAGATATCATCCCTAAATTGTTTTTGAGCCTTTTTACCATCCATAATGATATCGTCAGCACTAGGCAATAGACATATTTCAACTTTCGTTTATTATCATCCACTTTTCTCTCAATTAATCTTCTATCTTCTAAAGTTTGAAGAGAAGTC
The DNA here is from genome assembly GCA_900546285.1 of uncultured Solobacterium sp. Taxonomy (GTDB): domain Bacteria; phylum Bacillota_I; class Bacilli_A; order Erysipelotrichales; family Erysipelotrichaceae; genus Colivicinus. Next base: position 1,959 of record URCJ01000028.1, read on the forward strand.
GAAACATGAGACTTAGTAGACTTTCTAGTCCTAGTAATATCTGCAGCAGTATTAAGATCTGGATTATGATATAAAAACATCAAAATATCAAATCCCATCTGTCTTAATTGATACTTCTCACCATCAAGAACTCATAGTAATGTGTAATAGCTTTATGTTGATCCCAGGAATGCACTTTTAAGTTCCTTTGTTCTATTTAGAACAGTTTAGATTATAAAACCGCTATATACACGTCAATGCAATAATTACAATTCAGGTCTTTCGTTAATTATTGTTTCTATTATTTGCCCAATGTTGCTAGTAATGATACCCTTACAATTGTGAATATCCTGGTTTATCTTTTTTTCTTCAGAAATGGCGCACAAAACATCTTGGGCAAGATTACCGATATTAGGATTCTTTTTAGAATTAATTCCAGTAATATCGTGTAACAAATTATAAGAATAACTATATTTATTCTTAATATCCTTTGTTAAGAACTCTTTCTCATTACCTCTTATATAATTCTCATAACTGTTTTTTAAATGAAGAAGCAAAAACAACTCAAAATTAGGATTAGTAACAGCAGCTATATCTGATTTCTCAATCAATTCAATCAATTTATCGTAACCTTTAACTTTTTTCTCAAAGATATCCGCATCAAACACAACAACCATCTTATCTCTATTAATATCAAATTCATTTGTGCATATAGACTTTTGTTCAAACGCAAATTTCACTAAATTACTAGGAAAAGATATGTTCTTGTCTTCCTCTGTTTTTTCCAAAAAACAAACATCTATAAGAGGATGTATTCCTAATTCTTTTCTTAAATCAATAAGTTTTTTAAAGTAGAAACTTTCAGTATTGGCACCTTCACAAATAAAGAAATATTTTCTAAATGGTTCAATCTGTTCTTTCAAATCAGACTGCCTTTTGTTCCAATTTGTATATACATGAACTGGCATCAGCGGTCCTCCTTGTCTAAAAAATTAAATTGTTTAAACACTGGTATAGCGCCGTACCTGCCTTCTAAATAAGCTTTACTTAATTTCTTATCATATCTTTCCTTAAATCTATCTAAAGAGTATATTTTACTAGAATTAAAACTATCACGTTCCACAAACCAAATTTCATCTCTACGGAACAATTCTTGATCCATAATTGTGTCTTCATGAGTTGTAAAGATAAGTTGAACTCTATCATCACTATGCACTTCCATAAATAGCTTTAAGAAATGTTGAGTTAGTTTAGGATGAAGACTTCTTTCTAACTCATCTACCACAAAAAGCATGTCTTCATTTTTAACTAACAACATATCCACCAAATCAAACAATCTTTTTGTACCATCTGATTCTTCATCAAAACTAAAATCAAATATAGATTTACCGTGTTTTAAAACAAGTGTTGTTATTTCTATATCACCATCATTTTTAATGCGAATATTAAAGAAGCCATCCTCTATTCTCCAAGTTAACTTTAATTCAGGAAGATTAGTTGTTTGCATCTGTTTTTTAAGCGTACTAAATATTTCAGTCAAAACCTCTTTAGGAAGCATCTTACTCATCTCCTCAATACTGATTTGTTTTGTCTTAATTTCACTTACTCCAGTATCAAAGGTTCTTATTAATGAATTAATATTTCCCAAAGATTCTTCACTATAATAAGCATCAGAACTTGATATACCAATATTAGGATTAATAACAATTATATGATTAATTATCCAATCAAATGTTTCTTTAAAAAACAAAAGTTTGGAATCATCTTCATATTTTTTGCCCCTATTCATTTCTGAAAGAAATAGCATCGTATCATGACCCGCAAAATCATTAGCGTATACTAAAAATCTATTTTTCTCTGTTGCATTTAATCTTAATGTTTCGCTTAAAACAGGCGCTTTATCCTTTTCTCTGATAAACAAATTATGTGCTGAACCATCTTGCATAAGCTCATACAGCCATTCCTCAACAATTATTCTTTGACTTAGGACCACAGAAAAACCATACGCATAAAACTTATCGCCAACAGTAAATTGAAGTTCAAATACGCTTTCTCTATTTTTATTATCTAAACTATTTCGACAAAAATCGTCGCAAGAATTAACAGGCAATCCTTCAATTAAAACGCTTTTTATAAATGCGATTGCTTTAACAAGATTAGATTTGCCAGATGCGTTAGCACCATATACAACCGCATTCTTTAAAACATTTGTTTGTTTAAGTTTAACCCTATGATTCTTATTTGTTTGTATCTTACTAGAAGAAATCAAAGACAATTCTTCTTTTTGATCAAACGATTTATAATTTTCTACTGACAAACGTAATAACATACTTATATCTCCATTTCTTCCTATTTCACTTATATTATATTCCCAAATGATTCGATGATATCAATTATTATCTATATTTAACGCTTTTTTCTCTAAATAACTATTAATATTGTTTAATTTAAACAATCTCTCATTTTTATGTTCTATAACAATCGATATCAAATTTTCACCTCTAACTACTACAAAAATGTAGTATGGGGTGAAAATACAAAAAAAGATCCAACTAGTGGACCTTAATCTTATATATGGCCCCCCGTGTAAGAATCGAACTTACGACAGACCCTTAGGAGGGGCCCGTTATATCCATTTAACTAACGAGGGATACATCTTAATATTATATATTAAAAATAATAAAAAACATTAAAAAACGAGCATTACACTCGTTTTTTAATAAATATAGGATAAATGAAAAACTTTTAACAACATTAATATACCAATACTTTGTGTAAACTATGTGAAAGTTTTTCACGTTTTGTAATTAGTTACATTAATACATTCCCATGCCACCACCAGCAGGCATAGCAGGTTCCTTTTCCTTAATAGTACCCACAGCAGCCTCGGTAGTAATTAGTAAGCCAGATACACTAGCAGCATTCAACAACGCACTTCTTGTAACCTTACATGGATCAACAATACCCTCTTCAAACATATCAACCCATTTGCCATTCTTTGCATCAAAGCCTACATTATCATTTTCAACTAATTGCTTCTTAACAATCTCATCACCATCATATCCAGCATTCTCAGCAATTTGATACAAAGGAGCAGTTAAAGAATCAAGAACAATATTGATACCCTTTTGAACATCAACAACATCACTTCTTAATTCATCTCTAACTTCATTTGAAACATTCGCCAAACATGCACCACCACCAATGATAATGCCTTCTTCAATAGCAGCTCTTGTTGCGTTTAAAGCATCCTCAAGTCTTAACTTCTTATCCTTCATTTCAGCTTCAGTAGTAGCACCAACCTTAATTACGGCTACGCCGTTACTTAACTTAGCAATTCTTTCATGAAGCTTCTTCTTATCATAATCACTAGTAGTCTTCTCTAACATTGACTCTAATTCACTAATTCTTTCCTTAAAGGCTTCCTTAGAACCAGCACCCTCAATCAAAGTAGTCGCATCCTTTTCGACAATAACTTTCTTACAAGTGCCCAAGTCATTCATAGTCATATCCTTAAGTTGCATACCTAAGTCCTTGGAAATAACAGTAGCACCTGTTAAAGTAGCGATATCACTTAATTGATCCTTTTGATTGTCACCAAAGCCTGGAGCCTTAGTAGCCACTACATTGAAAGTGCCTCTTAACTTATTAACAATCAAAGTAGAAATAACTTCATTTTCAATATCATCAGCGATGATCAATAAGGCCTTGTTTTGTTGAACAATTTGTTCAAGAATACCTAATACATCTTGAATAGTAGAAATCTTTTGATCAGTAACTAGAATTAAAGGATTATCCATTTCAATAGACATCTTTTCTCTATCACTTACCATATAAGGAGAAATATAACCCTTGTCATACTTTAAACCTTCAGTTACTTCAAGTGATGTATCAAAACCCTTAGACTCATCTACATTGATAACACCATTTTTTCCAACTTTTTCCATCGCATCAGAAATAATTTGACCAATTTCCTTTGAACCAGATGAAATAGAGGCAACACTCGCAATATCACTTGCTGAATTAATCTTTTTAGCCTTAGACAACAATACTTCAGCTACCTTCTTAGAAGCCATATCAATACCATCTTTTAAGAATACTGGATTAGCTCCTCTTTCAACTTGTTCTAAGCCCTTATGAACAATTGATTGCGCCAATACAGTGGCAGTTGTTGTACCATCACCTGCAGTATCATTAGTGTTATTAGCTACCTCATAGATTAACTTAGCGCCCATGTTCTCAAAAGTATCTTCAAGTTCAATCTCTTTTGCGATAGAAACGCCATCATTAACAATAACTGGGGCACCATAACCCTTATCTAATACTACATTTCTACCTTTAGGACCTAATGTTACTTTAACCGCATTAGCTAAAGTATCAACACCTTTTAAAACGCTATCTCTAGCTTCTTTTCCATATCTAATTTCTTTTGCCATAAAACAACCTCCTACTTAACAATAGCCAAGATATCCTCAGCCTTAATCAAGATATAATCTTCATTTCCATCCTTAACATCAGTACCAGAGTACTTCTTATACATTACCTTATCGCCAACATTCAATGGCATCTCATATACATGATCGTTGACCTTAACTTCCTTAGCACCACTAAGAGCTACAACTTGAGCATACTCTTCACTCTCTTCCTTTTGAGAAATAATAATACCGCTTTTAGTCTCTCTAGAAGCCTCAACTTTCTTTAATAATACGTTGTTATATAATGGTTGAATCATAAATTCTACCTCCTTTTTACATAATTTATATTAAACAAAAAATAGCACTCAGTCAATAAGACTGCTAAACATTTGGCACACCATTAGCACCATTAAAAAAGTAGTCAAACGACTACTTAAACATAAAGATTGTAAGCAATACCGAAACGATAAGTAAACTATCAGCTACGATATTATACTTAAAGATATTTTCTATCTTATTATCGATAATAGCTTTTTTAACACTTTCCGATTTAACTAAGATATTTAAACAATTCAAGAAGATAATAATGATAATGAACACTAATTTAGATAACATATAAGCATTGTCTAAACCATGGACATTATAAATAATAAATGATTCTACACAAGAGAAGACAAAGCCCGTCATGATCATCATGACAAATGGCAAGATGTTTGTTTTTGTCTTAGACAAAGAATATAGACCATATACCAAACAAATTAAAGCACTAATTGGTAATAATAGAATAAGCATTTAAAAAACCTCTTTTCGTATTTTGATTATATACACAAAAGAGGTTGATTTTATAAATTATTTATATTTATAGAAACCTTCGCCTGAGCTCATACCAAGTTTACCCTCAGCAATATACTTCTCTAAGATAGCCTTCATGCCCTTAAAGTTATAAGGCATCATCATCTTAGACAACATAGGCTTAAATAAACCAGGAACCTTTTGGTATTGATCTACAATATTTAGCGCAGTAGTTAAACCAACTGTATCAAATATCTTAAATGGACCTTTTGGAGCACCAGTACCCTTAGTCCAAGCTAAATCAATACTTTCGGGATCAGAAATACCATTGGCATATAAATCTAGTCCTGACAATAAGAATGGAACTAACATACTATTTAATAAGTAACCACTCTTTTCCTTTAATACAGGAAGAGCCGACATTCTAATTTCATTTGCGAACTCACAAATCATATCAAAATACTTCTTATCAGTCTTATCTTGAACCATGATTTCAGCAACATTATTCTTCCAAATAGAATTCGCAAAATGCATAGATAAGTACTTATCAGGTCTACCTGTATACTTGGCAAAAGCACTTGGAAGTAAAGTAGAAGAGTTAGTAACCACTACTGTCTTCTCATCAAGTAAAGGTGCTAATGTAGTGTAGAACTTAATCTTATCATCAGCATTCTCAGCCATTGATTCAATAACCAAATCAGCATCCTTAACAGCCTTAGCCATATCTAGTTCTAACTTAACATTGATATTCTCAACCTTCTTTAAACACTCATCTAAGTCAAACTTACCCATTTCAGCTAAACCTGGGCACCAATTAGCTTCACCTTTAACAGGATCAGCCATTAAATTTAGAGCATCAATATAAGTCTTCTTTAAATTATCAAGCTTAGGTTGACATCTACCAATACTACCCTCACTTCTTAACCAGATAGTTACATCAAAACCACAATATGCTGCCTGATATGCAATCTGACTTCCAAGTACACCACCACCAGCAACAACAATCTTCTTAAAATTAGTCATTATAAACCTCCCAATTTTTCTATTATGGAAATTCTAACATAATTTAAACACTTTATATATGGTTACTTTTATCTATTTGTCCTAAAATTAACAAAGTTTATTATAAGTCTTCCCTTTTCTCTTGTTCAGCTTGTTCTCTTTCTTCATCCATAAAATCATCAGAAAACATATCTAAGCTTTTAATTAGATTATCCCAATCTTTAGATACTGGTTCATTATTATCATTTATTGTTTTCATGCCCCTATTATATAAAAAAGACCGCGGACTTTTCACACATTGTGACCATTCAACGGTCAAATTTTCGATATTTGGTTTATTCTTTCAGCTCGATAAATTGGAATTTATATAATTTATGTGGCTATGCGCTTATCTATTCTCTATTGTAGATGATTTCCATCATCACTTCAGCATTCATCCATTGGCGTAATTTTATCATTTACTTTTCTTATGAATGATACCACATGGATATATACGTTTCTATCTTGGGGATAAGACTTCTGATTGTGTTCTAATCTTAAGTCAAACAAGTCTTAATAAAACTGCATACATCCATAATTACTAACCTATTCAAATTCCCATATCTTCCATTTCTTTTAAAATAAATTCTTGTAATTTCTTTTTGTCAGGCAAATGTAACATATACGTTGACACAAACAATTGATTATCCATTCCTGATAGTGCATATTCTACCATCTCTGAACCTTTATCCGTACACAACAAAATACCTACAGGAGGATTATCTCCTTTTGCTATCTCATTTTTCTTATAATATCCTACATAAGCATTTAATTGTCCTAAATCTTCATGCTTAAATTCATCGTTTTTCAACTCAATAATTACATTGCAATGTAGCAATCTATTATAGAATACCAAATCGATAAAATAATACTTATCGTCAATTACAATTCGCTTTTGCCTTGCTTCAAAACAAAATCCTTCTCCTAATTCAAGCATAAATTCTTGCAAATGATCCATAAGAGCTTGCTCCAAATCAGATTCCGAAACAGCTTCCTTTGCGTCAAGCCCTAAAAACTCAAATGTAAAAGGATCTTTAATTGTAATCTCTGTTATATTACAATTGTCTTCTGATGGCTGTATAAGTAGTTCAGGTTTTTTGCTTATTCCAGCCCTTACATATAAATTTGTCTTTATTTGCCTTCTTAATTCTCTTACACTCCAATTACATTTAATGCATTCTGTTTCATAAAAAAATCTTTCAAATGCATCATCAATTACCATTATTTCTCGAATATGTGAAAATGAGAGATTATTTACTAATAGATCTGGTTTAGTTATGAATTGGTGCGACACTGTCGCACTTTTTTCAAAATCTGGCAAACTGAATTGGTGCGACACTGTCGCACCAATTTGAGGATATAATATATAGAACTGACGACACCATTTAAACAGAGTGGAATTCAATCCTTTTTCATCAATCTGTTCCTCAAGTGTTTTTAATAAGCGTGTGCCATACTCAGCTCTATCGCTTCCCCTTTGTTCATATTCTACAATATAGTATCCTATAGCCCAGTTTCTAAGCGTCATCAATTGATTTACCGCACTTCTAGCAGCATTTCCAGCTTTTAAATTAATATTTTTTATGCTGTCTGCTAACATTTCAAATTTAATACTATCTGCCACAGCTAACCTCCCTCATATACTCCTTGTATGGGCTCTTCATATTACACAATTTAACTTAAGAAAATCAATTGTCATATCGTTTTCTTGACTAACATGTCGATTCTGTAAATCCCCATTTATTGCACAATTATCGTATTCAAATAATACCATAAAACTTGTAAACAATTCTCTCTACTTTGAAATATAAAAAGTACCAAGCTTAATGCTTAGTACTCATAAAAGGAACAAAATTTAATAATGATAGCTTATGACTACGACGGTTCTTAACCTCATCTGGCATTTCAGTAATATCACCAGCTCTTTCTAGAGCGCGCTTAGTTAATAATGGTCCTACAAGTTCATAAATTAAGATTGCTAATAAAGTGATGTTTCTAATTAAAACACCTTGATCACCTAAGGCATTAGCCTGTACACACATGCCTAACGCTACACCAGCTTGAGGGAATAGGCAAATGCCCAAGTTATTATAAACTTCAGCGTCACAACGTGTAGCTCTAGAACCAAAATAAGCACCCATATACTTACCAAGACATCTCGCTGCAATATAGACAATGCCAACTAGTACAGCACTAATTGATGTTAAGACACCTAGTTCTAGTTCAGCACCAGAGATAACAAAGAATAAGGCGAATAATGGATTAGTCCATCTATCGATCTTTTCCATGATATCTTCAGATAATGGACAAAGGTTACAAAATACAGTACCTGCCATCATACATACAAGAAGTGATGAGAAACCAATTTCATCTCCAAATAAATTAATATGAAGTTGTGATAAGGCAACCGCAAAGAACACACAAGCAACTGTAATATTTAATCTATTATGATTAGAATTGTATAGTTTCTCTAACCAATTTAATAGAGCACCAATCATAGCGCCTAGAATTAATGAGAAGACAATTTCTAATAATGGATTAATAATAATAGAAACTAAGTCAAAGTGATTTAAAACTAGTGCTTTGGCAATACCAAACAATACCGCAAACACAGTAAGCGCAATTGCATCATCTAGGGCAACAATAGGTAGTAACATATCAACCAACTTACCCTTAGCCTTATATTGTTTAACAACCATTAAAGTAGCTGCAGGAGCAGTTGCGGTTGAAATAGCACCTAATGTTAAAGCTTGAGCCATAGTCAATGTTTCTGGATGTAATAAAGAAACAACAACTAGACAAACACTAACCAAGAAAGTTGCACCTAAAGCTTCGCAAAAGCCTACTATAACAGCTTTCTTACCAATTTGTTTTAAGTCCTTTACTCTAAATTCATTGCCAATAGAAAAGGCAATAAAGCCAAGGGCTACATCAGACACGATAGATAACTTTTCTACTTCCTCTAGTGTTAAAAAACCCACACCTTCAACATTTAATTGACCAAGCACATATGGTCCTACTAATATACCAGCAATCAAGTATGCTGTAACAGCTGGAAGTCTAAATACTTTTAAGACTCTTGTCATTAATAGTCCAGCTAGTATCGCAATTGATAGAGACAACATAATATTCATAATAAAAATCCCCTTTACAATCACTGTTAATATTAGTTCTTTTAGGGGATTTTTTAAAGTTAATTTTTGTGTATTTTAACCTAATTAAGCAACTTTCTTATGAAAGCCTTTACATTTTAGTCCCAATTAGTCAATTCCAAGTATAAAGCCTTATACTTATCAGCAGAAGTTGACCAAGATACATCCTTATTCATATCTCTTACAACCATCTCATTAAAGTTGCCTCTTTGAGTGAAATAACATGTCTTAGCACGATTAATTGCGTCTAGTAATAACCCTGCATCATAGCGGTCGAATGTGAAACCATTGCCTCTATTTTCAAACTCATTATATGGTTCTACCGTATCCTTCAAGCCACCTGTTTCTCTAACGATTGGAATAGCACCATAATGCATACCAATTAATTGAGTTAGACCACATGGTTCAAATGCTGAAGGAACAAGTAAACAATCACATCCTGCATAAATCTTATGAGCTCTACCCTCATCATACATAATATTTGCACAGAAGTAGCCTTTATAGATTTCTTCATAATATCTAAATGAACCTTCATAATAAGGATCACCAGTACCAAGTACCACTACTTCGGTATTGCCATCGATTAAGTCACCTACGATCATATTGATTAAATCTAGACCCTTTTGATCAGTTAATCTTGAGATTAATCCAATAACCATCTTATTTTCATCTTTCACAAGGCCTAATTCTTCTTGTAAAGCTAACTTATTTAATCTCTTTTGTTCAATCGCATTACTAACATCATAGTTATATGGTAACAACTTATCAGTTGTAGGATTCCAAATATCACAATCGATACCATTCACAATACCTCTTAACTTATAAGAATAATAACGTAAGTGGCCATCTAATTGTTCACCATATTGTGCTGTTTGAATCTCACCTGCATAAGTCTCTGATACTGTTGTAACTGCATCAGAATAAGAGATACCAGCCTTAAGCATATTAACGTCATCTCTACCGCTTCTAATAGCGTCATTACTTAATACTTCATAAGATAAATTAGTCCAGTATCTAAATGTATCAATATTGAAGATACCTTGGAATCTTAAGTTATGAATTGTAAATACTACCTTAGCACTACTTACTGGAGAATCTTTGAATGTATCTCTTAAGAATACTGGGACAAGTCCTGCTTGCCAATCATGACAATGAATTACATTTGGAATCCAGTTCATATAGTTAAGAGCAGCTAATGCAGCCTTAGCGAAATAACAATACTTAGGAATATCACCAATAATTGAAGTATATGGATTACCACTTGTAAAGAATTCTTGATTATCAATGAAATCATATACTACACCATCATTAACATATTCCATGATACCAACATAATATTGGCCACCATCACTTGTTAAATCCATGTAGAACGAACCCTTATATACCATCTTCTCTTGCCATTTTTGATCAATACAAGCATAACGAGGAAGAATAACCTTAACATCACAGTTCTTCTTACTCAATTCCTTAGCTAATGCATGCATTACATCACCTAAACCACCTGTCTTAACAAATGGATAGCATTCAGACCCAATAAACGCAATTGAACGTCTCTTCTTAAAGAAATCAGATTGATAATAATTATTCATCATTTTTTGTACCTTATCCTCAACAGATTCGTGCCCAGCAGATTCGAGCCCAGATTCGAGCTCCTTTACTTCAACAACAGGCTCTGCCTTAATTTCAACTTTAGTTTCTTTCTTAGCCTCAGTCTTCTTAGTCTTAGGCTTCTTAGTAGAAGTAGTCTTCTTAGGTTTCTCAGCCTTAGTTTCTTTCTCTTCCTTAACTGGTTCAACAGCACCATTTAATTCAAGAACTTCCTTCTTTAACAATTCAACTACATCAACATCAACAACATTGACAGTATCTTCAGTTTTCTTCTCAGTCTTCTTAATCTTAGACTTCTTAGGAGCAGCAGGTTCTTTCTTAGCTCTTGTAGCCTTTGTGCTCTTTGCAGCCTTTGGCTCTTCAACCTTAGCTACTTCACCCTCGATCTTAGTTCTTTTTTTAGGCTTAGTTTCTTTTTTAACAGTAGTCTTTACTACTTCAGTTTCTTCTTTTACAGGAGATTTCTTTTCTTCAACGATTTCAACCTTAGTTTCTTCAACAACAGGTTTAACTACCTTAGCATCTAATAGTGCTTTTTCTTGAGCTTTCTTATCAGCAACCCTTTGAGCTGCCTTAGAAGCTATTCCACTTTTTTTCTTGGCCATATCATTCCCCTTTATCGTTAATTAGTTTGTTTATAATTAAACGCACACATATATTTTATCAAAGAAACTTAAGGGTAACCAATATATTGGCTTTTTATAATCTCTAACGAATTTTTCAGCCACCTAATTTGTATCGCTTTTTATGAGTAAATAATTCAACACTTTTCACATGCGTATCATTATCCAAACTTATATGTATAGCGTCATCTCCAAGTTTGTCTTTGTCTTTTCCATTTATGTAAAAGCATATTTTCTCTATCAGTTATTACTCTTTTTCTTCATTGTGTTGTGAATACTTTTAATAGTTTGCAAATACTCCTCTTCAACTGGCGACAAGTTCTGTACCTGATATTTTTTATATTCTTTTGTTGCTTTCTCAATTGCCTGTGCATGACTAATGGTTCCAGCTCCCTGTAACACCTTTTCACCTGTGGTTTTTAAAACGTTATCAAGATGCTCCACGTAATCTGCCATATACATAGGCTTATGACGCATAGCCTGAATTTCCGCAAAATCAAAGTAACCTGACACTATATTGTTTAAAATTTTTAATTCTTCGTCATTAAGATAATTCTTTGCAATACCAATATCTTTTAATACAGGAAAATCACCGGAAAAACTTTTTAATCCCATAAAAGGCTGATTGGCATCTGCACGCTCGTATATTACCTCTGCTGCCGTATGCCCATGTGCTGCATAGTGTAACTTGTTTTGCACCATTTTAAAAAATGCAATGGATTCACTGCTTTTAGGATTATAATCAACACTTGTCGCATACAAATCAAGCACTTGACGATACATAACCTTTTCGGACGAACGTATATCTCGTATACGGTCTAGCAATTCTTTCCAATAGTTTCCACCGCCCAGTTTTTTCATCCTTTCATCATCCATTGTAAAGCCTTTTATCATGTATTCCTTCAGACGTTCAGTAGCCCATCGACGAAAATTTGTGGCAATTTTAGATTTTACTCGATATCCAAGGGAAATAATCATATCAAGATTATAGTGTATTGTATTATAATTTTTTCCATCTGCCGCAGTTGTTCGGAAATTCCGAACAACTGAATTCTCATCTAACTCTCCCTCTTCAAAAATATGTTTAATATGCTCGCTAATGTTAGATTTACTGGTTTGATAAAGCTCACATAATTGTGCTTGCGTGAGCCAAACGGTCTCATCTTCAAATTTAACATCTATTTTTGTCTGTCCATCTTCCGTTTGATATATAACGATTTCACCACCTGTAATGTTTATATTATATTTGTTTTTCTCTACCATTTGATTTCATTTCCTTTCTGCATTAATAAATCATCCTCTTAAAATCTCATCTATCTGTTCCGATTCAATTAGTTTTTCCAAATAAGCTATTTCTTTTTCAATATAATTTTTGTGTTTTAACCACTTTAAATCTGTTAAGTTAGGAAGCAATGATTTAAAAAATTCAATCCAATCAGAATACATAGGTACCGCACTACCAAAACAACTATAAGAAATAGGTGTTAATGGTATCTTTTCAAAGTCTTCAAACAACGAATTGTTTTCAAGGAACAGCAAAACATATTCTTTTTTCTTTCGATTTCTAATTTTGATATAACTGAAAATAGGCAGTACATTTTTATTTCATCATCGGAAAACATTTGAATGTATTGCCGAATCCACTCGTCTTGCCTTGGAAGTAGATTCTGTTCATTTTGTACTGGCAATAGTATAGACTCTAAAAAATGTGGCACTGACATCTTCAGAAATGTGCACTTCTCCAACTTCGTCTATTACCATATTTCAGTTTTACAAACAGAATATCCAAACTTCTGTATTTTAGCAACATACTCATAATTATTATCCCAGTCATATTTATTAAAAAACCATTTTACTTTCGATGGATTAACCATCATGCTAATCATTTCTATGTAAACCATATCAACATCAGAAAAAGAGAATCCATATGAATATATCTCTTTCACATCAGATAGCTTATGGAAGAAAACCATATGCCTCGATATCGCTTTATTCGTATCCTTTTTTAAATAGTTCCACAAATGTTCAAACGCATCTTGAATCCCCCAATATGTTGTATCCGCTTCAACAGGTTCAATTCCACCGTGGCCAAAGAATATATCGTTTTCTTCACTATGACAGCTTCCATGAATATGACAAATACGATTCGAATCAATATCATATACAGCTTCCAACGTATCTGTGTAATTAAAACTCAAAAACAAACTGTTTTCAAATGATGGCGTAAGTATTTTTAAGACTTCTTCGTAATTTAGGTTTCCAAGTGCCTCTTGTACCCACTCAATAAACAACTTTTTTAGAATCAAATATCCTCCCGAAAGATTCGTTGCCATGTCTTCATTGTCATGCAAATTATGAAATGTATCATCATCATTACTATCCTCAGTATCCAAATTATTAAACCAAAAACTATGTTTATCGATAATCGTTCTAATATAATCATCGCTCAAGCAGGTTTCTAATAAATTCCACTCATCTCCGGCACAATTATCCAGTAAAAATATAATAGCTCCAACAGCCTCATCCATATTATATTGTTCGTCCCCATCTGGCATCATTATAGATTCCAAAGTTCCTTGAAAATTCTTCACATAATTCGGATATTTATTTTTTAAGTACCTAGAAAAATCAGAATATTTTGTAGGCAAACAATGTCCATAACAATCAAAACCATTCCCAATAATGTATAGTCTTTTTATTTCACTCTCTTTCATAATCCCTCTTCGCCTTCATTTATTACCTTTATGTTATTATCACAATATTAATATCTCAAACGTATGTCGCCCGAGATTTGAAGCTAATTTTCAATAATTAAAGTTTTCTTATCAGGAAACTCTACCATCTTCTTATAATACCCAATACCATTTCTAATTGATCATTATTAAATTCTAAAGTAACATCCTTATAAGATAACCTAATACTCTTATTATTATTATCATTGATAATCTTAAGATACGATACATTATCTTTAGTTGACAAATACAAATGCTTTCTTTTCTTTTATAGCTTGTATAAACATACATCTTAACGTATGGAATAAATTAGAAAAAGTTAACTCATAATCTCATCTAACTATTTATATTTTTAAAGAACTCTTTAGATAGAACTGTTTTAAGTATGCTATAAATGATACTTTTCTATATAAACAATAAAAAATACCGAATATATCCAATACTAGACAATTAGTATAGTCTACTTTTCGACACTACTCTTATTTATAATCCCAAATTATAGTCTGCAATCAACTATATTCCAATTTGAGAAGGCATTATTAGATTTTATGTATGTGGATTCTTGTATAGCCAAACACAGTAGTTTATTCGGGCGACTCATTCCGACGTAAACACATTTACGACTGCGTTCTACATCTGCACCTTTTCCCAATTTTCCAACTCCTAAATACGGCAATATACGTTTTATATCTGACGAATTACTTTTCTCAGTTTCTACATATAATGTAGCATCGTGAGTTTCGCCCTTAACTCCATGAACTGTATCAAACACAATTTTTCTCTTGTATTTTTCGTCAAAAATAATATTATCATGTGACTTATACTCAGTCTTTAGAATAGCTTTATCTAAATAATAAGAAGGAATTTTTGAAAACACATCCGATTCATCGCATTCTTTGCCTACAATATTATTTGCTAAGCCAACTATCATATCATTTATCTCATCAATATTACTATCCTGTAACGTAGATAATTTTATTAAGCAATTTGTATATATGTCAAAATATTTATCAAAAAGAATCCTTTTTACTGAGATTACCGTATATTTAGAACCTGATTCAGGGTTACTTATTCCCATGAAATCAAATAATTTACATAAGATTTTGCGAACTACTTTTTCAACTGAATATAGTTTCCCCTTTTCTAATTCATCTGCAATCTCATTAATATGATTCCAATACCTATTCAGATTTCTTAAATTCTGTTTCGGATTAAATCCATCCCAATAATCTCCAATTTTTAAACCTTTTAATTCCTCACGTTTCACAAGACCAATAACTTTATAAACACCATTCGAATCATATAAATCGTATTGATCCAGCATATTAACAAATGCTTCAACCACTTTCTTTCTTGAGTTATTATCAAAAACAATTAGTGTTGGAACATACTTTAAGTAGCCTTTTGATGCTTTTATTTCTCGATTGTCAGTTCTTAGATTCACCAAAAAATCCGCAATTTCTTGTCCATATCTATTAGAACAAACCATTTCAATAGAATCTTCATTTGGAGTCCATCCCAATTGTTGACTGTTTTCCGAGTTATATATAGCCTGATCTGGATCTCCAATATAAAATACACAAGTTTTATTCTTGTCAAATAGTTTATCCAAAACTTGTCGTTGCAGTGAGTTGCAATCTTGATATTCGTCAACGAATACATATTGAAATCTCTGAGAAAATAAATTTGTATATCCTGATGACAAATTAAAAATTGCTTCCTCTGCATATTTATATGCGTCATCATAAGTAATAATGCCTTCTGTCTTTAGTAATATTTCTTTTGCTAGCATATATTGCTTTGCAGAAGCAGAATTTTTACCAGCAACAGCATGATTCTGCCCCTTAACAAATAAATCTTTATTATTTATATATAAATTCTGAATATAGTCTAGTTCACAACTAAATTTGCCTGAACCATTTTTAACTTGATTCAATATAAAGTAACGTAAACTTTGATACGGTGATGTTCTACTTTTATCACTCGAAATCAAATTATAGAAATGATTCGCATAAGTAACATCATCAACTACTTGTATTGAAGTTTTAGCTGCATTCTTCAAATAAGGCTTGGTAACATATTGATCAATGAAAGATTGTATCGTACCTACATAATTCGGATAGCTCATTAATTTATCAGCATATCTATGTAATTTGGTTTTTATTTCATTAACTGCAACATTTGTATGTGATAAAACACATACTCCTGTTCCGTTCGGAAAAGGCATTCTTTCTGCTAATATCTTAAGTTTTGCCAAAAGAACCGTTGTTTTACCACTTCCTGGACAAGCTACAATTTCAGATGATTTCCAACAACGAATAACATTTATTGCATCTTCAGGAAAAAAACATGATTCAGGTAATAAAACTTTTTCTATATCTTTTATTTCATCATCTGAGATATACACATCACCCATTCAATCCTCATTCCTTTCCTTAATCACCGTTATTAACTGAATATTTTATAGCATCAACCAAGTATTTAAGATAAGGATCATTTATGATTTCTTCCTTTAACTTTTGTTTCTTAATGCTATCAATTTTATATTGGTACAAATCTAAATCAAACATATCTAATTCTGTAATACCTTCTGAAAGAATGGAAATACTCATCTTTATCAATGCAGCAAGACATTGAGCAACGATTGCCTTTAATCCGCTTTTTCCCGAATCATCTAACATTAAATTATACATTCTATATGCTTTTTCTGACAAAGATAACCCATTCCATTGCTTTTGATCATCCTCAATTTCTTTTTTTATTTCCGCAAGCTTTTCCTTAGTAAGGGTATATTTATCACTTTTTTTAATTTTTTTACCATAGCGAATTGCTTTATGAAATACATCTTGAAGGCAGCTTAATGCCAAACAATATTCTAATGTCCATCTAGGTGTAATAAAACCTTTTACTGAATCCATTGTATACTTTTTTTCTTTTTTAGTTACTGCTTCTTTGGATTCTTCTATTCTTTCATCGAAAAGCTTTTCTCCACCTTCATCTTTTAATTCAGGTTTAATGTCACAATCAGTAATAACGGATATAGGAACATCTATACTTTCACCGTTACTTCTCAAAAAAATTCTAGAAAATCTTAAAAAAGCCGTACTTCCTACATTTACTATAGAAACACCATGTCTTTCAAGTGGACAATCTATAACATCTGCTAAAACAGGAAGTAAAAGATTTTCCGCATCTCCTTCAACCATTAAAATTCCTCTTGCGAAGAATAAGTTGGCTTTAGTAGCATCTAAAAATCTTTGTAAGAACAAATAATCTCCTTTTTCCAATTTGGTTTTCTCATACGACATATCATATCCTGTTTTATTTTTTAGTAATATAACATTTTTTAAATTGACCTTTGATGCAAGGATTGTACTATGAGTGGATATAATAATTTGAGAACCTGTTCTATCATATTCCTTTTGCAAATAATCTATTAGTCTAAGCTGTGCTTGCGGATGTAGATGAGCTTCTAATTCCTCAATTAAAGCCAATCTTAATCCTCCCAATGTATCAGAATTTAACAGCAATAACTCCGCAGCAATAAATAACAGATTTAATTCTCCTAATCCCGGATTTATCTCTGAGACAACTAAAGATAGACTCTCCAATATTTTTCTTAATTGAATATCTGCAACTTTCATCTGTGCTTCCGAGGCAATCTCTGGGACATTGAAAGCAGATAAGCTGTTTTTAATACTCTCTAATACAATTCTTCCTTCTTCTTCGGTAAAATACTTTTCTATATCATGATTAGCATTTACAAGAATGTCTTTGAGTCTATGTTCTTCTTTGTTTATAAACAAAGGATGTCCGGATAATATTTGTGCCAATCTTGAGTTCCTGCCTGAACTCATTTCGCGTTCAGCATCTCTTAACGGTTTTAGATACACTGCTTTGAGTAGTTCTCTCGCTTTCCCATCTAAAACAATACCGTCTTCAAGAGAACTAACTCTTAATTCGGAATAAATTCTATTTTTTTCTTTCCATGCACGATAGAAAAGATTTATAGAGTAATTAGTTTCTTCTCCACAGTGTTCAAAGCACAGATATTCAATAAAGTTTTTAGCTTCATTTTGAGAGAAACTGTCGATTACGCATTTGATTCTAAATTCATTTACAGCTTTTCCGTTTTCATCAACATAAAAGTCTTCATCCATTGGACGAACATATTCGTTGCTTTGAGTAAGCAGAACAAGTTTAAGGGAATCAATGATTGCTGTTTTTCCAGAATCATTTTCTCCAATAAGTGCATTTAAACCTTCATGAAAAGAAACAGATAAACCCGGTAAATCTCCTTCTGATTTAAACTGTCTAAAATTATACAATTCCAGTTTTGAAACAATCATATAATCCCTCCGTTTATCTGCTTCTTTATATAATCTGTGTTTTATATTTCTATTTGCTCATATCGAACACTATTCTCAACCAAATATTTAAAGCTAGAATTCAAGCGTACTTCATCGTGTGAAATCAATACATATGTCCAAGATTTTCCTTCATTTTCAGGATTCCATTCGAAACTGCTTTGCAATATTCTTTCGCAGCCTTTGCTTTTTCAATAACATCCTTGCTCTTAAGTTTATTGCTTGCCTTAGCCTCAATCATAAAAACGCCATTATCAGTTTCCACAATGAAGTCAGGTTCGTATTTGCTCACACCACCCTGACCATAATAAGTATTGAACTGTTTTGTGATGGTATCATCCATTTATCTACGGCAGTATCATTTTCAAGTACGATTGCAAAGCGACGCTCCGTATTACTATCGAATTTATATAAGGCACGGCAAGCTTTCTTAAAGCCGTTAAATACTTTTGAACGAGCTTCACTTGTTGGTATAGTTGCTCTTAAGTCATATATTTCTTCAGACTTAATTTTACCACCAAAACCTGTTTAAATGTAAGCACTAAAGATTTTACCTCAAGAAGTAATTGAGCACTAAATTATGGTGTCTGAAATTTTCTAATTATTTATTTTTATTCTTATGAATAATTCTACTTGTCTTCACTCACAATAATAAATTGTTAGAGAGCGTAACGAAAATTAACAACTCTATTGTTTTAGACTTGATACAGATGATAATAGATAATCACAGATTGCTTTTACCCCATCAGCAAATAACACTTTCGGTTCCCAGCCACAATTAATCAGTTTGTTAACATCGGTATTGACATTAACAATACCGGTAGATGGGTATGGAATAGTACCATACCTCAATTCGCAATTACTGTTTGTAATTTTTTTATTTCTGTGATGAACTCTTTAAGCGGCGCAGAATAACCAGAACCAAAGTTATATATACCATCCGAAACATCATTCTCTATTAGTTTTATCAATCCATCAATTGCATAGTTTATATAAAGGAAATCCCAAAGTTGAATACGCTCTGTTAACTCACATGGTTTATTCTCGAACATCTTTTTTATAATTGAAATGACTAGCGTTCCTTCATAATCTTTAGGGCCATACAAGCTGAAAAATCTAGGTTCAATCAATATACATCCGTTTGTCTTGCAGTAATCTTTTGCGTATACATATAATTTTAATTTGTATTTCCCATATTCAGTGTTAGGGATTAAAGAAGATATTTCTTTAAGTTTTTCTTTTCTAGTCCAAAGACCATATTCAGCCTGGGAACCAGCGGTAAGAAATTTACAACATCCCTTTGAAATCATTACCTTTAAAAATGAAACGCTGTTATTATAATTTTCTTTTTGAAGTTCTCTGCTATTTCTATCTACACCACGTGTACCATTCCACGCAGTAGAAAAGGCCACATCGACCTTACCTTGGATTATAGACTATCCAGTTTAGAATAATCTTTCATACCACATTCAACAATAGAAAGAAATGAACTATTAATTAATGTTTCAGTTTTCTTTGTATTTGGCCTTACTACTGCAACTACTTCGTGTTTATTTTCTAATAATTTATTTGTGAGTACCCACCAATCATGCTGGTTGCACCTGATATCACAATTCTCATTAATTTAACTTCTCCAACATATTTTTTCTTAGTCCTTTACCGTCTACTCCAAACTGGTGATATAAATATCCCGTATGAGCTATTGCTACAAAAATGTCGTTTATACCAAGAATTTTCAGCTTAGTAGTTAATCCTTCCTCTGCAACAATTGTTGCAACAATTGAGCCTAATTCACCATACACATTATGGTCTTGAGCAACTATGATGTGCCCTGTCTTTGATGCAGAAATAATAGCTTCCCTATCTACAAGTTTGATGGAGCACATATCAACTACCCTTATTTTTTACCCATCTTCTTAGATATGAGCTTACTTGCTTCAATAGCATATTGCACGGTAACGCCCGAGCAAAGGAAAGCACCATCTTCCCCATTTATAATTGCATGAGATCCACATGGTATAAGTGAAGATTGTATCAAAGTGTCTATCATCAATGATTAAACTATTATCTGATATAAGAGATAATCTATATTTTTATTACTTTGTATATTCCTTTGCATCCTTTAAAAAGCTAATAGCAATCATCACAATAACTATACCTATAGGGAATGCAGCTACAATACTTACTGATTGTAGATTGTTCATAGAACTCTCCACAAATAATAAGCCAATAGGAAGTAGTATCAACAAGATACACCACATAAGTTGAATAGCTTTATTAGGTTGTTCATCATCTTTTAATGTATGATAGCTATAACAAGATGCAGTTAAGGCAATAGAGTCAAATGATGTTGCATAGAAAGCTACCATAGTTAGTAATACTAGAACCATAATAATTGGTGCTCCTGGCATTGTTTTAATAATGTTAACAATCATTCCATACATATCACCATTTTCTAAGTATGGAGTAATAAAATCCATCTTACCAGCTAATTGCATACCCATAGAATAATTACCTAATACAATAAAGCTAATTAGTGTTGATCCTACACCAAATACATAACCACCAATAATTGTTTGACGTACTGTTCTTCCTCTTGAAATACTTCCAATAAAAAATGGAGCCGCAACACACCATACCATCCAATACGCCCAATAATAAATAGTCCAGTTTTGAGGGAAGTTAGATGTTCTAAGCGGATCTGTAAAAGTAGATAGTCCTATAAAGTTTTGTATCATTGTACCTAAAGATGATAAGCCTGTTTCAATAATATAACGAGTTTCTCCAGTAAATAGTAATACAAAGGCAATTAGTCCAAAGAACATATAGATACAAGCGTTAGCAAGTTTACTAATACCTTTAAAACCATGTAGTAATGAATAAGTATATATAGCACAAGTGATTAATAAAATAATGATATTAATAGTTGTACGACTAATAGATACATGAAATAGTTCACCAATAATTGTAGCCATTAATGGTGTAGCTACACTAAATGTTGTAGCTGTTCCTGCAAGAAGTGCAAAGACAGCTAATAAATCAATTATTCTGCCTGCCCATCCATCAGTATGTTTACCAAGTAGAGGTCTGCATGCTTCAGAATATTTTTGACGACTTCTTTTTCTAACGTGTAACATAAAACCAAAGGCTACTGCTAATACAAGATAAAAGCCCCAAGGAATAAAACTCCAATGGAATAAAGGAAATACACCAGCCCATTCTTGAATTGAACCCATTTCAGCTAAATGAGGATCAGTTGCATATAATACCCATTCAGAGAATGAATAGAATAAAATATCAGCAGCTAAACCACATGTAAACATCATTGAACCCCACGCAAAGAATGAATACTTTGGTTTTTCATTTGGTTTGCCTAATACAATATCTCCGTATTTAGAAAAAGCTATATATAAAGATAAGATAAAAATACCTAAACCAATTAATAAATAATAAGTTCCAAAAGTATCTCCAAAGAAAAATCTAATTTGACTTAGTATTTCATTTGATTTATCAGGTGATATAAAGAAGATAACACATAGTACAAGCACAATAAACAAAGGAACAAGTGTTATCATCCAGTCAATCTTATTATGTTCTTTTTTATTAGACATTTACTTGTCCTCCTTGTAACTTGAATCTAAAGCTACTAATTCATCAAAGTTATCTACTTCAACAATATCTTCCTTATTCATAGGATAAACACCTAATTTATATTCATTTGGGTAACAAAACATAGCTACATCATCCCAATATATTTGTCTATTAAGTTTTTCTTCAAATTCTATTTCAAGATGATGTTTAAGCTTTTTACCATCTTCTTTAGTCCATCTAGAAATACTATATAACTGCCAACCACATTTACCACCAGTTCTACTACAAGATGTAACAACACCATCTGTGGCAGTTTGTAGCCACTCATCTGTTTCTTCATCTGTCCAAACACTGTTATAACCTGATAATTCAAAATCAGGATTAAGTATTGATTGATTATAGATGATTTGATCACCATCTAAAATAATAGCATTTTCAATATAGTCTCTAGTTACATATAAAGAAGCTATATTATTACAAGTATCATAGTAAGGATTTTCAATTAAAGTAATATTAGAATACTTCTCTTTTAATACTTCAAATTGCTCTTTTAAATAACCAACAACTATATATATTTCATCAATACCATTATTGTGTAATCCATCAATTACAGTATCAATCATCCTAACCCCATTAACCTTAACCAAAGGCTTAGGTGTGCTTAGTGTTACAGGATGCATTCTATTACCAAGTCCTGCAGCCATAATAATCGCTCTTTCAACTCTAGACATTACATACCTCTTTCTTCTTGTACTATACGATAGTAATCTTTCGCATATCTATATTGTTTAATTGAATACTCACCAAAATCTACACCTAGATTTCTTTTATATTCACACCAGTTACTCCATAATAAGCCACAAGATGCAATATATGCATATATCTTAATTCTTGTTTCTTTATCACATTTACAATCAAAATATATATCTATTAATTTATCAACCTGTTCCCTATCATATAGTGCATATATACAAAACATAGCGATATCAACATGAGGATCTTGCATGCCTGCATATTCCCAATCAATTAATCTTATTTCATCATTTCCAATAAATAAGAAATTATCAGGAACCGCATCAATATGGGTTAGTATCTTCTCACCTATATGTTCATTAATATATGTCTTTAAAGATAAAACATTCTCTTTAGTTTGTTTATAATCTTTATAAACTGAAGGTTTTCCTTCCCAAAGTGTTTCATAGAATTCCATTTGACCAAAGATATTAAACTCATGATCAACTTTTAATTTAAGATTATGGAACTCTTTTAATCGTTTCATACACTTAGTGATATCTTCAATATTTAAAGGATCACAAACTCTAGCACCTTCTAAATATTCTGTTATCTTATAACCATTGTCAGGATTAATATAAGCTATATCATCACATATATGCTTACCATCAATAGCCTTATATACCATAGCCTCTTGACGACGATTAATTAATTGATCAGTACCCTCTCCTGGTATTCTCATAATGTATTTCTTATCATTACAAGAGAATAAGAACGATCTATTAGTCATACCCTTCTTTAATACAGTTATATTTGTTATCTTAGAAGAATCAACATTTAAAGCCTCACAAATAACATCTATCGCATCAGACTTTAAATGATTAGAATCTTCATCTAAATCACGTAATTGTTCATATGTATTTATTTCTACATAATCATTTGAATTAACTAACTTAGAAGTAACAATCATCTTATCTTCACTAAATAAAGCTTCTTCCCAGAATGAATCATTATATTCATCATCATTACATAACTCATTAATTCTATTAGATACAACTACAGCGTCCTCTTTAACCAAATAAGAGATACCAATCATTGAATTGCCCTTTTCTTTTCTATTAACAAGAACCAATTCTCTTTTTCTATTAACTCTAACATTACTATTAGAATCTAATAAATCACTTACCATATACCAAGAATATAATTCATTATTACTAAAAGGAGTTTCTTTACACCATATATCACAAGGAACAATATATGAATTATCTAATTTATCTTTTACTAAACTCAATGAATATAAATTATTTTTATTAGCATATTCTTTATTAATCACTAATTCAACGCCATATTCATCAATTAAGTATTCATATCTTTCTTTCATAAAACCTACTACTACATAGATTTCATTAATACCTACTTCATGAAGTTGTTTAATAATACGCTCAATTAAACACTCTCCCTTAACTTCTAATAAACCCTTAGGCATCTCAGTATTAATAGGAACCATTCTCATACCAAATCCAGCAGCTAATATAATGGCTCGACTAGGAGAATTCTCTTTTATCAAATCAATAGCCTTTAATGTAAGATTAAACTTATCATTTAAATATCCATCTTTAACAAGTTCTTTTAAAGAACTATTAACAGTTCCTAACGAATATCCTGATGTCTCAGCTAGAATACGTTGATTAACAAACGCTTCATTATTTAATATTTTCAATATATCTTTACTTTGTATGTTCATATACAACCTTTCTTATAATATTGTGAACAATTATATAAAATAAAACGAATTGATGTAAATTCATCTTATTTCATATAAACCTTACTACCATGATGGGTTTCTTGCATTTTTCTAGGTGGTGGTGTCATATAATCGCCGTACTGTTTTGTTAAAATAGCATCATATCCAACAGGAGCTCTAAAAGTATGGTCCTCAAAAGTTACAGGAGTATATGTGTCATAATACGTTTTTAAATGTCGATCATTGAATGTATCATATTTTGAACAATTCGTACCAACCATAACAGCCGAATCATAGGGAATCTCTACCTCTTTTTTATGCATTTCGTTTAATAAATATTCTTTTTTCCATGTTCTTGAAAAGTTCGTTAATAATCTACCTTGTAAAATACCACCAAATCTTTTTATTAAAGTTAAAAAACTAGATAGGTTAAATCTCAAATCATTCATAAAGAATTTGCATTCTATTTGAAAATACTTTACATATAATTTCTTTTTATCATTAAAAGCTTTTTTATATCTATCATCATTTTCATATTGCCCATCTAACGGGAAAACATCTATATCAACCCCAAGCGTTTCATCAATTGAATGATACCTTATACCATTTTCAATTTTAACAGTATTCATATCGCAAATTTTCATATAGGTATGTTTTGCATTTTTGTCTGGTGGCATTATCGCAAGCAAATTTTTATCTGCATATTTTTTGTTAAATTCTTTTGCAAATCGTTCATAATCGGGTCTAGGCATTTGTATGTCGATATCATCATCCCACGGAATGAATCCTTTGTGTCTTATAGCTCCAATTAAAGTTCCATAAGCAAGAAAGTACCTAAAGTTATTCTTTTCACAGAAATCAGCTACCTCAAGCAAAATATTTAAAGCCATTTGCTTATGTTCTTCGATAGTTAACTCCTTTAAGTTTGTCGTATCTATCATAGTTTCTCCTTCTAAAAAGATTAATAATATAAAATTAAATATATCAAAAAAATTAACAATTTCAGCATTTTTACAAAATTATTTTATTGAGAAAAAACTTTTAAATAAAGAGCAACGATATTTGGCCACAAAAACTCTTTCGAATGATCTATTTTATTATATTTATTAGTTGCTTTATATTCAGTTATATATTCATTGATAATTTCAGAATAATTAGGTTCTTTTAAATCAACAACTAATCCATCAGTTATATTTTTTATCAAATACGAAGCGCCACACATATTAGAAGCTATTGTAGGACAACCGATAGATAAAGCCTCTATAATTGCTACATTAAAAGTATCATATTTACTAAAAGCAATGTGAAAATGACAATTTGCTAAAATATTATACAATTCTCTCTTATCACTTATTAGTCCGCAATATTTAACTTTTAAAGGAGAAAGGTTATACTCGATGATTTCGTGTTTAAGCCAATCTTTTGTATATTGTCCCTCTTCTCTACCATATATTTGCAATTCTATATCATAACCATACTTATTTTGCAAATCACTGATAATTGTTAACGTTTCAATGATGCCTTTTCTATTTCTAAGTCCTCCGATTGTAACAAATTTTAGTTTACCATTATAATCATTAATCACATTTTTAATGCCAAAAGTATCGCATCCATTTGGTACTACAAATACATTCTTGTTTCGTAAGAATATAGCATTAATATTGTCTTTCATCATATCACTTACAACAGTTATATTTGGAAAGTGGCTTATGATAATTTTTTCCATAATTGCATATTTAGAATTAAAAACACCTTTCATTTCACTTTCAATAGCATATAGTCCATGTAAAGTGAGATAGTATTTATTCCAAGGTGCGATTTTAGAAAGAAATAAAATTATCAAAGGTATGCCTAGACCAGAAGAATGAACATTAATTACAAG